>PACG01000012.1 GCA_002699335.1 Candidatus Poribacteria bacterium | reverse complement strand
CTTGCTTTTTTCCAGAACTTTCCTCCACATTTTCCAGAACTTTATTTTTGATGGCGTTTCGCCTCCTAAAAAAGTTGCCGTTGAACGGCTAATCTGCCTACAAAAGCTATTTCAGCCTACAGGCGAATCGCCAGTCGTGGTTGCGGTTTCAATCCGAGCTTTGTTACAGGGGTTAACACCAAAGTCAGTGCTAGAACCGACATTTCGGACCTTTCTGGTGGGAGATGAAGTTGACCCACAACAGATGATAGGGAATCTTCTGGATTATGGCTACCAACCCGCTGATATGGTAGAAACCAAAGGTACCTTTTCCTATCGAGGGAATATTTTAGACCTATATCCAATGACCGCCGAGTATCCGCTTCGTTTCGATTTTTTTGGGGATGAGATCGAGGCGATTCGAACTTTTGATATTGGCACACAAAGATCTATTCAAACCTTAGAACAGGCTATGCTCAGTCCCGCAAGCGAAACGATTTTCAGCCCTGAAGTTATAGGCCATTGGCACACATTCGCAACTGTCGCTAAACAAACCTACACTTCACCTCGTTATCAGGAAGCGATTAGCGAGATAACAGAGAAGGTTGAAGGTTGGCAAAACTACGACCAATCAACAGATATTCTCGATGGTATCGAGGGCCTCCACCCGAAACTCTATCCGGATTTAGATCGACTATATGACTATTTTCCGCCTCAGTCTTCTATCTTGCTAGTGGAGCCGAATTGGACCGCACATGAAGCCAAGAAAACGCTAACCCAACTGGAAACAGTATTCCAAAAAAAACAGGATTTAGATCAGTTTATGGTTAATCCATCGGAGGTATTTGCTGACTACCAACAGGTACTGGAAAACCTGGAGAATTTCAATTTGATTCAGACGGCACTCGCACCTCCCCCAGCAGAACTTTCGGACCAGACCCAGTTCTTTGATTTTAACTTCAGTGCCCCCGATTTACAAAGAGGGAACTATCAGGAAAATATCGAGCAACTTAAAAAGTGGACTGAACAGGGATTTCAGATTGACATCTATTGTGAGAATGAAACTTCCGTCAAGCGGATGACCCGGATCCTAGAAGATCGGGAGTTGCTATGGTCAAGTTTGGAACTGGAGGCCGGTGGACTGAGTCAAGGCTTTGTTAGCCGAGATCAGCAGTGGGCTGTAGTTTCAGACCACGAAATCTTTAGTCAAAATCATAATCCACTACTTGGTCGCCAGCAAAAACCAGCGCGTCAACAGGGCGTACCGATACTGAGTATGATTGACTTGCAGGTAGGTGATTACGTGGTTCATGTCTCTCACGGTATCGGTCGTTATGAAGGGGTCCAAAGGCTGGAAGTGGATGGAAAACTTCAGGATTTTCTAATAATTAAGTATCAGGACGAAAATACGCTCTATGTGCCGACTTATCAGATAGACCTGGTACACCAATATATTGGTGGTCGAGACGAAGAGTATAAACCCCGCGTTGACCGACTCGGTGGAACGACCTGGCGTCGCACCAAAGCTAAAGCTAGAGCTTCTATTGAGAAGATGGCTGCGGAATTACTGGAACTCTATGCTATCCGAGAAAGTTCGCAGGGGGTTACTTTTCCGGCAGATTCTCCCTGGCAACAGGAATTCGAGGCCTTGTTCCCTTACCGGGAAACACCGGATCAACTAACTGCTATTGAGGACATCAAAGCCGACATGGAACGCCCACAACCGATGGACCGTTTAATCTGTGGCGACGTGGGGTATGGCAAAACAGAGGTTGCGATGAGGGCTGCTTTCAAGTCTGCAGCAGCGGGTAAACAAGTAGCGATACTTGTGCCAACCACTGTTTTATGTCTGCAACACCTAACAACTTTTACCAAACGGTTTCAGGAATTCCCGATTAATATAGAGATGCTAAGCCGGTTGCGTACCGACAAGGAGAATAAAAGAGTTAAAGAAGGGTTAAAGAGAGGTACCGTTGATATTGTTGTCGGTACGCACAGCCTCCTCTCCAAATCGGTTCAGTTTCACGATCTAGGTTTGCTGATCGTGGATGAGGAACACCGATTTGGCGTCAAGCACAAAGAACAAATCAAACAAATGAGACAAACCATCGACGTCTTGACATTGACGGCGACACCGATTCCCCGAACGCTAAATATGTCCATGGTTGGGATGCGTGATCTAAGTTTGATCAACACGCCTCCAGAGAATCGGCTTCCCATTGAAACTTATGTTATGGAATACAATACAGATATTATCCGTGACAGTATCTTGCAAGAGATAGACCGAGGAGGGCAGGTCTTCTTTGTCCACAATCGAGTTCAGACCATCTTGAGCATCGCTAGTTCGATCAAGCGGTTAGTCCCACAAGCCAGATGCGCTGTCGGACATGGACAGATGCCGGAGCGCCAATTGGAAAAGGTAATCCTGGATTTTATGGATCACCAGTACGATATTTTGGTTTGTACTACCATCATTGAGTCGGGCATTGATATTCCGAACGTCAATACAATTCTCATCAATCGGGCCGATGCACTTGGCCTAGCCCAACTGTACCAGCTCCGAGGCCGAGTTGGACGAGACCGCTATCAAGCCTACGGGTACCTATTTTATCCTGCGGAGAAAGCGATTACGGAAGGTGCACAAAAACGTTTACGGGTGATTGAAGAATTTACAGATCTTGGTTCTGGATTTAAAATTGCGTTGCGGGATTTGGAGATCCGTGGGGCTGGAGACATTTTGGGGCAAGAACAACACGGTCATATCGCGGCAGTGGGCTATGACCTTTACTGCCGGATGTTAGACGATGCAGTTAGGAAACTGAAAGGTGAAAAACTGGTCGAAGAGGTAGAGATAAAGATCGACCTACCGGTTGAAGCCTATTTGCCTGATGATTATGTACCGGATAGTCGCCAAAAAGTTTCGCTCTATAAGAAAATTGCAGCGGTCAAAAACGAAGGAGATCTATCCGAACTAACTGCAGAACTGAAAGATCGATTTGGACATGTGCCAGAGCCAGTCGAAATGCTGCTTGAAATAGCTATCCTCAAACAACAATGTCAGCAAATGGGCATTGACAAAATCGCATCAGCAAGAGAAAATATAAAGGTTTTGTTCGATCTTCAAAAAGCGAAGGTTGACCCACAACGGATTATTAAACTAATTCGGCAGGATCGACGACTCAGTCTTGAACCACCCGCTCAACTGACGATCAATACCAAAGGGCTCAGGGGGAAAAGCCTCATCACTATATTTCGGAGTGTATTAGAAAAAATCGAAGCAGCTTAGTATTAAGGTCTGGTCTGATTTGGCGCATTAAATTAGCCAAACATCAGGGCTTAAACTTTGAAGAATCAACTAAATTAACTAAAGGGAGAAACTGTTTGAAACGTACTTTTAATGTCAGCTATATCTTTAGTAGCTGGGAATTTCAGAAAAAGTGGATCAGCCCACTTCTTTTTATCTTAACTATTGGCCTGACGTTGCCGGTAGCGGAGTCTAAAATTGTACCAATCCAGTCTTTTCATCAAACTAAAACAGTGGCCATCCAATCTGGTGATACACTTTGGAACCTAGCTGGTAAATATTATGGCCAGGGGCAACAGTGGCGACTATTTCGGAAAGACAATCGCTTTACCAATCCTAATTTAATTTGTCCAGGTGACAACCTTCGAGTGCGTCTAAATGCACCAATCGGCTCAGGATCAACAATCCCGCTGTCTGTTGGAACTTTCCCTGTAATGTTCAGTGCCGCCAAATTTGTTGATGTGGCAGTACTCGAATACGAGTGGGACGGGAAAAAACACCAGATGACCAACTCAGAATTTGTCACAGCCTTTCAAGATTTACCTGGTTATCGGCAGGAAAATTACAACAATGAAGAAGGCAAAGTGGAGTACCTGCAAGAACTCTTGAGTGAGAAGTTAAAACTATTAGCAGCAGAATCAGCAGGATTCCACGAAGATGAAGATCTACTGCACAAGGCAGAAGATTATCGAAATCAACTGTTGGTAGAAAAGCTAACAGAAGTTGAAGTGGACGAAAAAGTTGCCTACACCGAGCCGGAGTTGGTGGACTACTACGAAGCCCACAAAGAGGAATACGTAGAAGAAGAGACGGTTCGTGCTACCTGCGTTTCCCTTTTGGATGAAAATAAGGCTGAAGAAGCTTATGCTATGCTCCAGGAGGGAGACGACATTGCCGAGATTGCAGAGAAGTTTAAGAACGATCTTCGTGGGCCCGGAGACGGCCCCTCCGATCCAGGTAATACAGGGTTCTTTACCAGAGACGCTAGTGAAAACTGGATGCCGTTCGTCAATGCACTATTCGACATGGAAATAGGTGTGGTAACGGAAGAACAGATGGAACTCGATATCGGAGATGATGTCTATTACTTGATCTTCCGCAAAGAAGAGCAAAAACCATCCCGACAGGAAACCTTTGACGAAGTGAAAGACAGTATTGTCACCATTATTGAGCAACAGAAAAAGCGAGAACGGATTCTGTCTTGGGTCGACGAAGTGACTAAAAAAGGAAAGTTAAAACTCTATCCAGAGTTGATTCCGGTGCCGGACAAACCAACGGAAGAAGAGGCCGCTGAGGAAACCGATGGTGAAGACGCAGACCAAACAGAAGAAACTTCTAAGGAGGAAACAGAATGAAGAATTGTCTCAACCGAGTCTTTTGTTGGCACCTATTGCTAATTCTGTCGGTAACGCTATCCGGTTGTGGTGGTAAAGCCAATGCCGTTGAGGGAACCGTAATCGCGGAGTTTGAGTGGAAAGGCAAGCACCAGATTACGCTAGAAGAGATGATGCAAGAGATTAGCGAATTGCCAGAATACAAGCAGAAACAATACTCAGAAACTAAAGAGGGATTAGAAGAGTATATGACGCTAATGGCAGAAAGTCGGCTGATTTTAATGATGGCTAAGGAGCAAGATCTCGATCAAGACGGAAAGATTCAAAAGAAGGTGCAGGAGTATTTGCACGAGCTGATGGTCGAGAAAATCACCGGTATTGAAGTTGAGCAGAAAGTCAAGCCGACAGAGGCTGATTTTAAGGCATACTATGAAGCTAATATAAGTGAATACGTCAGCCCGGAGCAGGTACGTGTGACCTGTATCGCTGTTTCTAACAAAGAGACAGCTGAAAAAGCCTTAACCGAAATTCACCAAGATGGTCGAGATATTACTGAGATCGCTAAGGAATTGTCGGAAAAAGGCGAGTTAGAAGGGCCCGGATCAGACCCGAATTCACCAGGTGACACCGGCTTCTTCTCTCGCGACAGTTTTTCTGGAGTCGTAAAACCATTTGTGGACCTAGCCTTTGATCTGCAAATTGGTGAAATAAATAAGGAGATCATCGAAGTCGAAGTACAAAGTAATGAATACTACATGATCTTTCGGAAAGAAGAATACCAAGAAGAGAGACAAAAACCGTACGAGGAGGTCAAGGACGACGTTTCCTACGCAGCGGAAGAGAAGTTGCGTGAAGATTTGACAAAAGCGTGGTTGGAGGGGTTAAAACAAAAGGCGGCTGTTCAGGTCTTTGCCAATCGGATAGATCTACCATCGACTGAGGAGGAGTCGGAGGATACAACTGATACCGATGAGGATTCAGCCACCGTTGCTCCCGAATCCGACGAGCCTGACTCGGCGGACGAAGAATAATATCCTGACCAACATGGTTGTCACCGGGGGATTTCTGCCGGTGACAACATCTGTTCCAAGATTAAGATTAGGATCAAGATGAAGTATAAATTTAAATCCCTATTTCGTTTCCGACACAATACTAGCGTTTGTATTATCGCACTTTTCTACCTCTCATTGATGGGCTTGCTACTTGGCCTAGTCTCAGTCGAAGCCAAAACCTTCGATCGGATTATCGCCCAGGTCAACAACGAGATTATCACCGAGTGGGAGCTAACAACGCTAGCGAAACAGAGATCAATGGAACTGCAGCGGGCCTATGGGGTAAGCCGTGAAGAGGCAACCCACCAAGCCGAACAAGACCGGTCACAACTGCTGGACCAATACATTCGTCAGTTACTGTTGGTTGAGACGGCCCTAACGTTGAAGGATCAGATACAGGTGACGGAACAAGAGGTCGATCAACGGGTTAACTCATTTAAAGAAAGTGCCGGTATCAAAACCGAAGCAGACTTTCTCGAACAATTGAAACGAGAGGGATTCTCATTTCCGGCTTTTCGCGAACAGACCAAGCGAAACCTGATGGCTGAGCAATTGATTATGAAACGGGTCTTACCCAAGCTACAGGTTCGGGATCGGGAGATTCAAGACTTCTTTGAAAAGAATCGAGATCAATTTCCAGATAAAACCGATGAGGTTCATCTGAAACATATTTTTGTGCCGTTTCATCCAACGTTGGAGGATTTGGAAATTTCACAACAAAAGGTCGAAGACGCCATTGCTGACTTAACGCTAGGGGATGACTTTGAAGAGGTTGCTGTTCGAATGGTAACTTCCTCCCGGATTCGCCACGAGAAGGCACTCGGAAAATTAATTACTCTCCCATTGGACGAGATCGAGAACCTGTCCCAGATCTTTCAAGGCACTCTATCTAATCTTAGTTCTGGTCAAATTAGTTCGCCAGTAAAATCACCAGAGGGCTACTATGTTTTCAGAGTTGAAGAAAAGACTGATCAACAAATATCTTTCCAATATTTTGTAGTTCCGTTCGAGATCGGTCAAACAGCCACAGCAAAAGCTCAGGAACAGGCCAACCAAATGGCCAAAAAGCTCAATCAAGGCACAAGTTTTGATCAAGTGCTTCAAACGCATCGTCAAGTTTCATCTACTGGCAATAAGTCGGATAAAGAAGGCAAGCGACGGGGAGGCGATTTAGGTTTTCAACCTTTGTCCAGTCTATCACCTGAAATCCAAAAAGTTGTAAAAGCACTGGAGGTTGACGTTCATAGTCAACCGGTTGAAACCCCCTCAGGGATTCATATTTTTATGGTTGTGGATCGACAAGCTAGTGGATTAACGACGGAGGAGAAAGAGCAGATAAACTTGTATCTGAAGGATCAGAAGTTTCAGAAAGAGTGGAAAGTTTATACAGACCTGCTGATTGAACACGCCTTCATCAAATATTTCGACCCGCAGTTGATCACCCAGTCAGGAGTTAACGAGGTTGGCTCTGTTAACGAATGACCCACCCCACCTGTCAGACGGCTCTCCTGCAGCGTCCTGAAGGCTTTCAGCAACTTGCGGGTTTTATCCTCTTTAGCTTAATTCTAAACTTTTCCACCCTTGGCCTTTCGTCTGCTCAGGAGACGCTATCTGAACAGACATCCCCTACCGTATCGACAGAAACTTCTGATTCAGCGACTATTCCAAACTCAGTAGATTCTGCGCCGGCAGATGCTTCTGTTTTTTCAGGTGACCTACCGGTTACAAGGTCTGATCGACTGATGCCAGAGCAGTCAGAACCGGAAGAAGACAAAGTTATCGGTAAGGGGGACGACCTATTTCTCCAAGGTAATTTAGTTCAGATCCACGGAAATGCGCTGGTCAAAGCAGAAGGGATGACTTTATATGCAGATCACATTTGGGCAGACTTTGATCAAAATCTGCTACGTGCCTCTGGCAATGTTCGGTTGATTTCTGGCGAAGAACACACCTATTCCGATGAACTTCTCTTTAATCTGGAAACCAAAAAGGGCATCATCCGTCAGGGTTTTACCTACAGCGATCCCTGGTATTATCGAGGAACTGAGATCTTTAAAACCGAGGACGATGAGTCATACATTCGCAAAGGATCATTGACTACTTGTACCCTCAAGCGACCTCACTACTACTTCAGTAGTTCTGAAATTATCGTTAAGGTTAATAAAGAACTTATTGCTAAGCACGTGATTCTCAAGATTGGCGGGGTTCCGTTGTTCTATATTCCAGCCTACCGCCGTGATCTACGTCAAGACAAGTTAGCCAAGATAATTGTTCGGTTGGGCACAGACAGTTACCAAGGACCGTTTATGAGCATTGAACTGCCGTTGTCCCGAAAACGTCGTTTGGACGCTCGTTTGCTGTTCGATCAAACCTCGCGACGAGGGCGAGGAGGTGGGGCCGACGGATCGTATCTAATTAACGACACCCAATATAATGAGATCTATATTCCGCTCTTTCAGGATGTGACTCCCAGCGAACGAAAAAAGTTGGAAGAACTGGCAACGGAAATTAAAGAGAAACTAGATGGTGACTATGATCTTTACAAATTGAAAGAGATATACCTCGAATATCGTTTAGAAGAGGCTGACTTTTTACGTGCCAAAGAGACGGTAGCGCAGGTCTATGAAGAACTGCAGTCAAAATCAAGGCCTGGAGAAGAAGAGGCATCCGATCATACATCTTCTACGGTAACGGAGGCAACTTTTAGCCAAGCAGCGCAAGACCACTCCGACCATCAAGAAACCAAGTATTCTGGCGGTAACATGGGCTACATTGTACGGGGGGAAGTTGATGCTGAAGGCGAGCCGAGGCTTGATCCGGTGCTGGAGGATGTTGTCTTTGCCATGGAAGCAGGCCAAATTAGCCCGATGCTAAAAACAGAGTTTGCGTATCATATTTTTAGAGTGGACCACATCTTGGAAGTTTATGGACAAAAAGAGATTAAACTCCGCCGGATTGATGTAGCGGTGAGTCCGACCGATAAAACTAAGGAGCAAATTCGAGAACTAGGCGAGAAGATTCAGGAGAGGGCTACAGCGGGCGAATCAGTGACATTTCTGATAACAGAACATAAGGAGGCTATTCTGAGAGATGTTAACGCCGGCCAATGGTTACCACTCAACGAAATGGACGACCGTTGGCAGTACTCAGTTCGTCGGTTGGAGAAAGTAGGTGAAGTAACAACCACTGTTATGACTGACCGAGGTGTTCATATTTTCCAATTAGTGGAAAAGCAACCGACACCAACGTTTACCCAATTGGCAACTGAGTTTGAAGCGCAACACGGCGATTGGTTGCGGGAGGAATATGAACGCCGTAAGCCGAAGGAAGAGAAAAAATCGCCGAGTTTTTTGATGGGTGAAAGTAGTGAAGAGACTGAACCAAACCGCAAAAAAGGAAAATCGAAGAAGAATAGGTTCGAGGATAGGGACGGTACTCCCGGTGACGATGACTCCATTGATAAAGCGGATCGACCTTTAGAGATCTTCCAACAACACAACTTTCAAGGCAGTTGGCAGAACGAGCGTGAAGTGTCGCGTCAAGCGCGTCAACTGAATCGTGGTGAAACCAGCGATCTCATTCAGAGTAAGACCGGCTACCACCTAATTGATGTCAATAAAAAACGAACCTATCGTGGAGATTTATATCTGTACGGCAACGATCAGTTCTCCTATTCTCGTAAGGATGCGATGAAGATCGGGCAACAGTATGTGATGCGCTGGGGACACTATCACAGCATTTATACTCCTTGGGACAACCCGAAGGAAGGTCGAAAACCGTTGAACTTTATGGGGCGAGTGGAATGGCAGGCCCGTTACTATGATGAAGGATACGGCACTTCGGAGTCGAGTGTCAATTCATTCGGGGTGCTGACTTGGGGTTCTGCCTTTTCGGCATTAGATGATATGGACCGAGACGAGGATGGGAATTTACGATTTTCGACCAAGACTATCGGCGAATTTCTGGGGCGATTACAGTTCAGTCATGCCTACAATTTAATCGAGAGTGATTCCTACACCCTTCAGAAATTACCAGAACTATCTATCCAATTTTCTCGCATGCGAATGAGCAATTTACCGCTTTTAAAAACCATCAACGAAGGAATGGTCAAAATCGCCGAGAAGACGAAAACAGAAATCCCGCTTTTGTCTCTGCTCGCTTTCCCGACGTTAGAGGATACGTCGTTTGATTTGGATATGGATCTGGGTAATTTCTACCGACAGAAATATGAACAGGAACGCAACGTTTATCTTAAAACCAGTGTTCTCGGCTTCGATATTCAAAAAC
The DNA here is from genome assembly GCA_002699335.1 of Candidatus Poribacteria bacterium. Next base: position 4,771 of record PACG01000012.1, on the reverse strand, counting down.
AGTCGACCTTAAAGGTCTCGTCCACCCGTGAGATTCGGTTGGATGTTGGGTTTGATTCCGACGTTGTTTGGCACGACCGAGATCGTGACGGAAATGAAAATGTTGTGCGGGGTGTGTACGGTTTTAACGCAGATGCTCGGAACATCCTATTTCGCATTTACGATATTAGCTGGATCCCCGGCGCACGCCGTCTAAGACACCAGATTAACTCTGGTGTCTTTTTCAATTACTTGCCTGCTGTTGATCGCGACGAAAACAGCCGCTTGTATCCATTCGGTCCTAGCACCTATTTCTACGAACGGAAAGATATAACTTATCAGCTAGAAACCAGCATTGAAATCAAAACTCGAAAACACCGTTCGGCACTCAGATTATTTGACTTTCGGACACAACTTCGAGGCGACTTTACCGAATACGCAGCCGAGAACAATCGAACCTACGATTATATCGAAAGTGACATTACAATCACACCGTTACCCAGCCGTAATATGAGCATTATTATGCGATCTACACACGATCCAAATGTCTCGGAAATCGATGGGAAACGATTTAAACAGGTTGGGTTTCGCTCTAATTTCAGTTATCGACGTGACAAATGGAATCTAACTTTCGGTAATTCGTTCAGCAAACGAACCAAATACGCTTCACGGCGGATTAATAGCAGTTTCCAGTTTCGACCGAGTTCGCTGTTTGAAATCGACTTTAGCGCTGACTACGATTGGATCGAGAAACAATTTTATTCGCAAAGCCTGACGGTTCGACGCAATCTCCACGATTGGGATCTACGCCTGTCCTGGCACAGGATCGGTATTAAACGACCACCAAATTACGACAATGTCCGTCAGGACTTCACTTTTCAGATCAACTTAATTGCTGACCCAACGGCTTCGGTTGGATTGGGCTACGATGCAGTCACGGAGACTTGGGGCTTCCGTAGCCTGCCGGTAGGTGTTCCGTACAACGCCTTTGGTGTCGGTAATGCAATGAGTAGATCCTACTTCTAGGTTGCAGGTCTGGAATAGGAGTGAAAGTTTAAGGTTGCTAACATCAACCAAACGATCAATCTTACGTCTAAAACAGGTCGAAATGTCTCATAAGATACGATCTAGCGAACCTTCTGGAAAATCCTGCGAGATTAGTGCGGGTTGTCATAATAGTTAGGTCAAAGTAGCACTCATGGGGGAAATTATTTTGGGTAGAAAAAACCTGAGTTTTCCGACTCAGTTAAGTTGGGTGGTTAGCCAAGTGAATGTTGACGGTTGGAAATACATTAGTAAAATTGGTTTGGCACTTTTTTTATTTCATATTTCTTACTTCGCCGTTACAGTCCATGCCGATGATTTTGAGGTAGCACCGCAAGTAGTCGATACAGAAGATCAGGATTCGTTCTTTAGTCCAAATGCCGATGGAACCCAAGATAAGCTTGAAATCGTCTTTGTCATGGACGGTACCACGGGTGAATATCAGATTGTCATCGACGTTCATGGCCCGGGTGGCATTGGCCAACCCGATAACGAATTTGATGCCGATGATGACTGGTCAGTTCTGGGGAAATTTGGTCCGGGCCTGACAGTTAATGATGACCTGAAGCGTATTCATATTGAATGGGATGGACACGATAGCAAAAATGCTTCCTCTAAGTTGGTGGCTGATGGAACTTACCAACTGCGTTTGCAAATCGACTTTTTTCAAGATGAACTGCTGAACCCAACCCGGACGGATCATACCAGGATCTTTTCCGTAACTGTTGATACACAAACACCCCAAGTTTCCCCTCAAGTCACCCGTTCTGAGTTTTCGCCCAACAGCGACGGTAGTCGAGACACCCTGACTCTCGATTACACTTTGGATGAAACGCTATCAAAGCTACAATTACTAATTCCTAGCCATCCAACAGTACAATTATTAGATTTAGCTGCGGGAAGTCATACCCTAAACTGGAATGGTAAGAATGGTCTCGAAACGGTTCTGCCAGATGGCTCTTATCCGCTACAATTACAGGGCACCGACTTAGCAGGTAACCAGAGTACGACCGTAGTAGATACAGTTCAAGTCGATACTGAAAAGCCAACCATCACTCAATCGTCGCCGATAGCCAATGCCAATCTCAACGCCCCGGTTTCAGAATTGAACGCAATCTTTGGCTCTGATACGGGTAGCCAGATCGACTTTGACCAATCGACCATTACAGTCAAAGATGCGAATGGTACCCTTCAGGCTGGAACTCCTCGCCAAGACGGAAATACGCTGGTGCAGGTTCTGGATAACCAACTCGACCTGGTGTCTGAAAATGGTACTTATACCGTCACTATTAAAGGTTTCGACTTAGCAGGTAACAGCAATACATCAACGTTGAGCTTCGCTTTCGACACTAGGCAACCCGTTGTATCTCAAGTTCGCCTCGACAATATAGTTTTTGTTGGACCGAGCAACATCAACAGCGCTGTTAGTTCCGTCGAAGCGGACTTGGTCGACAACGGTATTTCTGGCTTAGACCTGGTCAATTCCGCCATTCAACTATCCAAATCTGGCACTGTTGTGAACGGTATTCTAGCTCAAGTCGACGCCGATACGATTCACTTTCAGCTTGATAGCGCCCTACAAACCAATGGAACTGATGACGGTCAATATCAGATTGCCATCAATGTCGCTGACATGGCTGGTAACGTGCATCAGCAAACGACTACATTTATTTATGATACCCAGCCACCTAAACTGACGTCGACCAGCCCGTTTAACTTTTCGCGGGATAAACTCCGTGTCGACCAGTCGTTAACAGCCATCACCGCCACTTTTACCGACCAGAACGGAAATGCAATAATCTCGGGTATTGATGCCGAAGCCAGCAAAATTTCGGTGTCTAAAAGTGATGGATCTGTGATTCCTGCCACCATGCAAGTTGACAGCGCTTCGTCAACCGAGCCACAAAACATCGAACTGCGATTTGAGTCGAGATTGCTCTCTGGAGATTACATCTTTTCCGCCACCGCCGTAGATTTAACAGGCAATAAGCAGCAAACAATCGAATATCCATTTTACGTTGATCTACGAACGCCAGAAATACAGCTGGATCCGAGCGACACCTCAATCGTTTCCCTGACTATGGTCTCGGCCCAAATACTAAACTATGCCGGATTAGGTCTGGATATGGAAAAATCAAGTCTGGTGGTTAGTGATGAGAGTGGTAATACTGTAAGTGCTAAAGAACTTGAAAAAACAGACCAGAACCTGGTTTGGCGAATTGCGGCCCCACTACCTGGGGATGGTTCTAAAGATGGTATATACACAACCGTTGCAACTTTTACCGATCTTGAGGGGCAGACCTATAAGCAGAAGACGAAGCTGACTGTCGACACCATCGGCCCAACCCTGACGAGTACGACGCCGGCTAAAGATGCTAAAGTCTCTACACTGAGTGACATTACCATCACCCTGAGCGACAATTTGAGTGGGATTGATTTTGGCCAAACACAAGTTACGTTAGCTTCATCTACTGGAAACGTTTCAGCCACTCCAACTGACAACGGCGCTGACCAGATACAGCTGACATTCACTGCCTTACCGACTGATGGAACGGCAGATGGTTTATATCGGATTGAAATTACGACAACCGATCTGGCTGGTAATACAAGCGGTATGCAACAAATTCCTTTTTACTATATCACCCAGTTACCAGAAGTTATTAGCATCTCACCGGAAGCCAGTATTGCCATTAACCACTTGACAACTGCTTCCACCACGCTCCTAGATCGAAGTGGGAAAGGAATCGACTTCGACCAAACTACTATCTCAGTGACCAATGCCGATGGAAAAGTCCTCGATGGCACGACCACCCACACCGATCTGGTGTTGACGCTGAGTGGCTTATCTCTACCGACTGATGGCTCCGCCGACGGGATTTATACTATGTCGGTTAAGGTGGTGGACAAGCTAGGATCGACTGCGACCGATTCACAACAGATTCGTTATGATACTCAACCGCCGGCTATCGATTCTTCAACCGCTACTGAGACTAAAACACTTTACCAAAAACTTTCGACCAATCAGGTGGCAGTGACGTTTAGTATCGTTGATCAAGGGAGCGGTTTTGATATTTCTGCTTCTAGTTTTCAATTGTTTAATTCAGACGGAGTTGCGGTTCAAGGTCAAGCTGTCTATGACGGTTCGGGTAAAGTCTCCTACAATTCAGCTGAACTGGAATCTAACGGTATTTATGCTTTACAGCTTGCACTCGCTGACACTGCAGGTAATACCGGTGTGCCACAAACCTTTTATTATACTTATGGCATCGAACCTGCCCAGGTGGTCGATGTTTCACCTCGCATTACCAACAACCTGGAATCAATTTTGGTGACCCTCAAGAGTCAGCAGAATATCGATTTCAGCCAAACAACTTTCGACGTCAAGAATCCAGCCAATCAAGCAATAGATGGTATTGTAACCAACGATGGTCAGCAGCAGATGACCTTTACGCCTCGTCAGTCGCTGTCTAGAGATGGAAGTCAGGATGGAAACTATGCGCTTTCTATTCTGCCGGCAGTCGAGATGATTGGGCATTACAGCGAGGTCTGGACAGGTAGTATAATCTTCGATACCCAGCCTCCGTCGGTGAGTTCGGTTACTTACCCAACCGATTCAAATGGCGCAGGCGGTACCGGGATTGATCTACAGGGACAAATCATCGGGCTACCAACGACTTACACCGTAACACTGAACGATGCTAGTTCTGGCAGTAGGGTTGACAGTCAGCAGACATCAGTAAAATTGGTCT
>PACG01000011.1 GCA_002699335.1 Candidatus Poribacteria bacterium | reverse complement strand
TGATTGTTATTATTTTCGTAACCCATCCAGTATTGGAATCCACCACGACGTTCGGGCGGGATGAAATGCTGACGCGAGTTCGATCCGTCCAGATGCCATTTACCGAAGTAGGCTGTATGGTAACCTACTTTGTTGAAGGGAACCGCAATAGTTGGAATCTCAGACAACAATGGCGATGGGGTTCGTATAGCCCCGTTTTGATGGGGGTAAGTTCCAGATAACAATGCCCCCCGAAATGGTGTACACCACGGTGCTCCCGCTACAGCGTTATCAAACCGCATCCCATTTCGAGCTAAATTATCGATGTTTGGTGTGTAGACATTCAGATCACCACGATAACTGAGGGCTTGGGCTCGGTGTTGATCACCAAAGATCCAAATGATGTTCGGGCGACGATTAGGTCGAAGGTTAAAATTTCGGGGCGTCAGTTACTTTATCATTCTGAGTTGAGATCAGACGATTAAGTATTATTCTATACCTATCAGTTTGAGAAGATCGAGCGCTTTATTCAAAATTTCTGCCGTTGTCATATGATCATACTCAGTTCTGTGTAAACTGTGCAAGTTCTAAACATTCTGAAGCCGGAGTACATTCTGATGAAAACGACTGTTACAGTTTGCTTTCTCCTCGGTAAGGAATCCGGGTTAAGTGCAGAGCGAAAGAGCTATCTGTTGATACGCCTCGACTGAGGCCCGTAATTGAGCGATGTCAATCCATTCGCCGATCGTATGTGCCTGAGCGATGTTCCCCGGCCCTAGTATAACTAAATCCAAGCGGTCTTTGATATAATGTGCATCGGTACCAAAAGGCACCGTTTGGGGCTTTGACCTACAGGTAGCCGTTAGGCTGGCTTGGACAATCTCAGCTTGTGGGGAAATATAAAAGGGGTCTCCCATGTATGATTGCACCTCAAAACTGTATTTCTCTGCTCTTTCTGTTATCATTGCGATTACGTCGTGACTACGATCGTTGGGCATCGGCCTAAAGCTGACAGTGCACACCGTTTTACCCGCGGTAACGTTGGGACGACACCCTCCGTCATCTAGCACCATATTGAAGCCGTTGGTCGGTGGATCAAAATCTCGATTCATAAACGATGGGTCGGTCTTGAACAGCTCTACCAATTTGGCCATTTCAGCTAAAAAGGGAGCAATCAGAAAATTAGCAGAGATCCCTTGGTCAGTACTCGTGTGCGCCGGCTGGCCATATGCTGTTACCACCACACTTGCTCCACCTTTGTGGGCGTAAACAGGTTTCATTTCAGTTGGTTCAGCTATAATTCCGTGTTTTGGACCATGGGTTTGGAACAATACCGATTCCGCTACCACCTGTTTAGCGCCCCTTCCACTGACCTCTTCATCTGCTGTAATCACGATAAAAAGTGGATTTTTAAGCCGGCTGGCATCAATTGAAGCCCCAGCAACAAGCGTCGCGGCTAATGGTCCTTTCATGTCGCAACTGCCACGTCCGATCAAGCGACCATTCTCTACTTTAGGTGAAAATGGATCCCAAGCCCATTCATCGCCGGGCACGGTGTCTGAATGAGAGAAAAAACCAAGCCCATCTTCACCTTCCCCTTTTTTCCCAACTAGGCTTATTTTCTTCTCACCGTTTTCATCTGTGTAAGACAAACGCTCGACCTCAAAGCCAGATATTCTCAGTTTTTGCTCCAGCAAATCCGAAACTTCAGCGTTACTCCATCGGCTGACTGAGTTGATAGCAATAATCTCTTGCGCTAGTTGGACAACATCAATTTCCATACCGATCCCAAGTTTCTTGTTTCATTATCCGAATTTTTCGTTATTTATTTGATACTATCACAAGTTAGAAATAATATCAATCTTTAGAAAATACCGATTTAGTTTGATCGTCAATCGCAGAGCTGAACAGCTATTGGACTGGCGTAAACGCATTGTCGCTATAAACCGTTGATTCGCAACAGGCATCGAAAGAAGATCTCTGACAGTCAGCGTTTCGGTGTACCAAAACTCAATATGCTGAATTGCTTATCTTTGACTGTGGTAACAGAGGTTCTGTTTGATTGCTATTCGTAGATATTCTCACTGTTCCCATGTGGTAGGGCTGATCTTTTTTTTTCTGGCCTACCTACCTTCACTTGCACTGGCCAAAGTTGTGCCCAAAAATTCGGCTTTAACACAGGCCTATGAGCGAATATCGATTAGTCATGAGAAAAGAGAAACCAGCAAGCAAGAGTCTCGTAACCCCGAGTTAGCTTCCGATTCCTCTTCGGATCAATTATCTGATGGAAAACCATCAGCAACTCGACCTTTCCAGTTTCAGGTAGATTCAACAACTTCGACTGAATCAGATCTTTCTGGAGGATGGAAAGCCTCGCCTATAGATGAGACACCTGCCCCCACTACGTCAGTCGCACCTGAACGACCATCCTACATAACCCAATATTTTTACTCGATCAATCAGTGGAAACGAGTACCACAGTTTCTCGATTTTAGAGACTTATGGGAGTTCGACCCTTATCAGCCCGAAGGCGAAATCAAAGAAGAGGGATTTGATCTTCCCCTCAATTCCAATCTGCAAATCACCGGTCATAAATCGGTCACGGTTGAACTCAATAAGACACATTACTTTGGGCAAACCGACCGCTATAGCTTCTACGGCATGAATAGCGGATATAGCAGTTCCTATAATTCGGGATTAGATCTGGGTTTGAGTTCCTCTTACAGCGATTCCTATTCTAGTTATGGCCGTTCCGGTAGCTATGGCGGTGGATACGATTCCTATGGTGGTGGGAGTTATGGTAGCGGGTTTTCGATGTCTCGAGGTGGTGCGCCACGTGCCAGTGGGATCAATATCCGTCAGTCCTTGCAAGTCGGTTTGCATGGTCGTGTCGGAGAACATACTCATGTTGAAGTCGATTATAGTGACTCTGGCGGTGACTCTTTTGGTGGCAGTAGCTACGGTAGTTATGGTGGCTACAGTGGTGGAGTTGGTGGCGCCAAACAGCAGAAAATCCGGGTTTGGTATGAGGGTAAACCTGAAGGCATCCTCAAACGAGTGGCTTTTGGTGATATTATGCTCAATCTCCCTAATACCCGGTTTCTGGACATTAACCGTAACCTGTTTGGGCTAGAGGCGATCGCCGAATACAAAGGGGCTAGGTTAACCGCTTTCGGTTCTCGATCGAAAGGGATTACTGATCGCAGGCGATTTCGCGGTGAATCACGTCGAGCAGGTTATGGACGGGGACAACAAATTGCTGACCATAACTACGTTAAAGAGCGTTTTTATTTTATCCAACTGGGTGAGGACAGTTTGCTTCACGATTCCTATCTTCCCATTAAACAAGGGAGTGTGGAGATCTACATCGACGATGGGGTTGCTAACAATAATCAAGGAGGGCAACGAACTGTCCAAGGATATTTCAATCTGCAGTATCCTGGGCAAGACTACAATATCGATTACGAAACGGGACAAGTCGAGTTTTTGGTCTCAGTTTCGCCGGCTTATAAGATCGTCGTTGCCTACGAGCATCTGGGGGATGGAGGTGGAATTGTCGGGTCGCCCAAGAACGTCTTTAACGATGAGAATGGCGATGGATCAATCGACGAGAAGAGTGAAGTTCTTGGCTACGTCACCCTCAAAGATAAAGCGGTACGGGGTACCGAGTCGCGTCGAGTTTACAGTTTGGGTAACCGCAATATCAATCCTCGTGATTTTCAGTTGACAATTTGGCGCCAGGGTGCAGGAGAATCGTTCAATACCCCACAGGGTGATATTCCTTACATTCAAATCTTCGGCCTAGACCAGGACGGTGATGGGCGCATAGAACCGGAATATATCGATTTCGATCGTGGGATTTTGACCTTCCCTGCTTTTCGTCCCTTTATGATCGAAGACCCTGATGGCCCATACTATCCCTACCGTGAACAATTAAATAATGAAGCCATCTATGCTGAAAACTCGCGCTATGGAGATCAGATCTATACCATTCAGGCCGACTATGCCTACCACTCCGACAGCTACAATGTCGGTTTGTTTGTCATCCCCAATAGTGAAACGGTTCGATTGAATGGGCGTAAATTGCAACGAGACGTTGACTATATGATGATCTACGAAGTTGGCACACTCCGCTTTATGAGCATTCAACTTGATGAGTATGATGAAATTGAAGTCGAGTTTGAACGTGCTCCGTTTGGTGGAGCATTGCAACAGACAGTAGCGGGGATGTGGTTGGAATACAATTATACCCCTAAAGAAAAAAAGGAAAAGGAAGGGGTCAAAAGAAAGTTCAACCGCTTTGATCGTTTGATGGGGACGGCGGAGAGATCTCGGGATCGGGTGTCTTCTGATCGAAGTCTTTCTAGTCCCGGTGCTTTTGGCAGAGGCCGAATGGGGCAAAGTGGAGGATTTGGTCGCAGCAGTTTCGGCGGCCGATCTTCCGGTTTTGGAGGAGGATATGGATCTTCTAGTTTCGGCGGGGGTTTTGGTTCGTCGAGTTTTGGCATGGGAGGCCGATCAAGACGCGGGATGTACGGGACCGGTGGACGAACACACTTTAATCCGGTCTTTAAGCAGGGACTCAACCTCTCCACCGGTTACATTATCAATACGGGACAGAAGCCAATCGAAGTTCCCGATCCTAACGAGGTGCCAAGCCGATTACAAGCTTTCAATCTCAATACTAGTTTTGGACAAAAGTTTAATTTAGCATGGTTGGTCAATCCTGTCCCTTTCATTTATGTTGAAGATTTTCCACTAACTTTCAATTTTAGTGGGGAAGCCGCTTTTTCGCATAACAATCCCAATAGTGTCGGTCTATCCATGGTCGATGGGATGGAGGGCGCAAGAGAAACCACCAATGTCTCCTCATTCAAACATAACTGGAGAATGGCAAGTGTGCCTTATCACAGTAACGATGATGAAGTCGAACCGAATTTGGCTGTTCCAACGGTCGAAAATCGAGCCGTCTTTCGCAAACTCATCAGCGATGAGAAGGATGACAAAGCGGTTGGCAATTACATGCGGAATAAGCGATTACCGGCCTCAGTTATCAACCCAATGGCACGTTCAACTGAAGAATTGCTGGTTATGGAGATTGGTTACGATCTCAGCGATGTGATTGAAGAATGGGGTGGTTTCTCCTACGGTCTTTCAGCCGCGGGGGCGGATTTTTCGCGACGTGAGTCTCTCGAAATGTGGATTCGACCCCGTGGTGACGATAATGTAACCCTGTATATCGATATCGGTGTAGTTAGTGAAGATGCAGATCTAGACTTTCGGTTGGATAGTGAAGATCTACCCAAGCGTTTAGACGATGCCAACGGAGACGGTAAAATTGATGCCCTCGATCTGGATCTGGAAAATTTGCCTATTGAACACAAGTATCGCGCCAATGGAACACTAGATACCGGAGAAGATACCGGTTGGGATTATGATCCTGAAGATGGCTTGCGCTCATCGCTTCGGTTAGGGGCTGATAACAAAGCATTGGATACAGAAGATCTAAACGGAGATGGTGTCTTGGATGACCTCAACGCCTACTTAGAGATTTCACTACCGCTTGATAAAATCCCCGAAAAATGGATCAAGCGAAAACGAAATAATGGATGGATGTTTATTAGTATTCCACTGACAGAAGCAGTTCCACACGGAGACCGAATTCCGAATTTGGGTTATGTCCAACATTTTCGGTTTTGGTTGCAGAAAAATAGGCGTGGTTCAGTTTATGGACAGTTTCAATGGTCATCGATCGAATTAGTTGGCAACCAGTGGGAGCAAGGGATTGTCACTCAAAATGGTACTCCTGTAACTAATACTGACGAGAAGTTTGTGGTTGCCACCAAAGATAATTACAACTTTGACGATTACCAGGTAGCCTATGATCAACTCAAAGATAACAAAATTTTCCGCAAATTGCATCCCTATACCAATGTTAATTTTGCTTTTGATTCCTCGCACCAAAAGGAGCAATCACTGGTTCTCAGCTATAATCTCCTACCCAAGTCATTTGGAATTACCAGCAAGCGGCTGCGGGGTCGCCAACAAGGGGAGGGGCAAGATTTCTCTAAGCATAATAAGCTCAAGTTCTGGTTATATGGGGACAAAAGCCAATCCACTTTTGTAATGCGGCTGGCATCGACAGGGCTGCGATCCAGTTATCGTTCCTCCTACTATTATTCTTCTAATGACCCTTTTTCTGATCCGTTGAAGGATACTGAGGACAAAGTCAATGTATTTGAAAATCTAACTGATTACTACGAATTTACCATGCCAACTGACTTTGAAGGCTGGAAATTTATTGAGATTGATTTGAGAGATGAACGGAAAAATGAGCGGTCTGATCCAACCCCTCAAACCAACTTACCTTTCGCTAACAACTCTCAGTTACCCCCCCCGGTTTCTGAGACGCTCACCGGGGATATTGATTCCTCTACCAAAGGGAATACCGATGATCTACAGCAGCCCGATGGGCATCCTGATGGCCTCACGATTAAAGGGAGTAACAGCGTTAATTTATCAATAAAAAATATTGGTGGGATTTTGCTGGGGTTACGTAACGATAAAACGGACGAACTGAGTGGTGAAATCTGGGTCAACGACATTCATTTAAGCGATCCGTTGGTTAAATCGGGCTGGGCACGTCGTGGCAATTTGTCAGTCGAACTTGGGCAACTTCTCAAGATTCAGAGCGGATTCGCCAGCCAAGATAAAAACTTTGAAAGTTCTGCCGGCCAAACCAGTCGACAAAACATGTACGACCGCGGTTACAGTACAACCAACAACGACTACAATCTGAATACCGATTTAACCTTGTTTAGCTGGTTGCCGATTCGCTATGCCATTAGTCATCAAGAGACAGAAACTGAGAGCCGGCGAGGGTCGATTAGCTCTTCTCAAAGCGGAAAAAGCAAAACACTTAATCGCGATATATCATCGCAATTTAGTTTACCCAAATGGCCGATGTTAGGCGTTGCCTATAATAAGCAAGACTTTTGGAATGAGCGGCAAGGTTCGCAGTTGAGTGATCTTTACACCGGAACTTTTCGCTATAATTTGGGACAACGCATTGGACTGGATCTACAGTATCGACATGAAGACGTCGATTCAGATACATCGACGGCTACCTCGACTACTGCGGGTAGATCTTCCTATGGTGGATATTACGGCTATAATCAAGATGAAAAGGTTGACACCGGATCAATTTCCTTGAACCTACAACCCTTCGAGAGCTTTGGTATTAACACCCGATACGATGTACGGCGTGAACTAGAGAAAAAGGGAGATCGAAAGCCTTCTTCTTACTCACCTTATTCTTCTCTTTCAAATCGGTCAGTTGTAAGTCAAACCGAGCAAAAACCGGAATCGGAGATAAAAGATGAAGAGGAGTATGTTCTGGCCGCCCGCGAGCATCGACTTTCCATCAACCCACGAATTAATAAAGACTTGCTAGGGATGCGACCCACAATCACTAATCAGGTGAGTTTTAACGAAAATTGGTTTGGTGAGTCAAAAGATGCGTCCATCAACGCTAATATCCGGTTGGGACTTGGTGTCCGACCAAAATCTTGGTTTGGCTGGTTGTTCAATCGACAGCCAAAAACGAAAAAGGGTGACATTACTCTTAATGATGAATCCACCCAAAATCCAGCAATCGGAGATATGACCGAAGATGAATCCAACTTCAACGCCCAGATTGAGAAGGAAAACGAATTAAATCGACTGGAAGAGATGGGTATTGACCGAGATAGTATAGAGAGTGCGGAAAGTCTAAAAGGGGATTGGATTCAGCGAGATAAACAGGAAATAGATCAAAAACTTTTAGAGAGACAGAACCAAGACAAAGAAAAACCTAAAGGACTGCTTCAAAGAAGTGTAGAATCATTGTCGCTAAATAGCGATGTTAGTTTCAATACCCAAGACTATTTAAGACAACTGGAGTCAGGCGATTCTTTGGCGGAGATTATTCAGTTTGAGGAGGGGGATAAACGACGCTCTCGCGCCAGAACCGGTACCCGTTACAATTTCCGGACTGCTGTCGACCCCTGGTCTTGGACTTCTCTCAGTGGCAATTATTCACACAGCAATAGCTTTATGAAGTCGTCTAGTACTTCATCCAAATCCAACACCGTGAGTTATGATGGCAATCTCAAACTTTTTAACGCCAAAAACACCTCTACACTTCAATTGCGTTACCGTTACATGACACGAGATCATAGTAATATCAACGCTCGGATTGGTGGTAGTTTATCGTATGAACCATCGGTCAGTTGGAGGCACTCGTGGAAGAGTGGGACTCGAACCACACTGGGGGTTAGGACGACTTTCCGTGATCAGGAACGGGCCGGAATTAACAGCTTCTCCTTAATCGTTACTCCCAGTTTTAACGTTGACTATAAGCTTAGTTTAGAGAGCGGGATTCGAATTCCGTTTCGACGAAAAGCTATTAAATTAGAACACGACCTAGATCTAAGTAATACCTTCTCGACCGTGGTTCGACGGGAAAAATTTGGTGCTAATCGGGAAGAGAGATCTGAGCGTTACGAAACAACACTACAAATGAGGTACAATCTGAGTGCTAAACTGAACGCTAACTTGAACTTGGGGGTCAGCTACAATCAGGATCACGTAGAGGAGGGACGTGACTATTTATCACTTGCCAGCTCATTAACCGTCAGAGGTGAGTTTAGGTGATAAACATAGATTCACATAATTAAGTAGATCTAGTTACTTCGCTAGCAACTAGCAGACACAAAAAAACCCAGCAACGTCCTACTTTCCCACGGGGTCGCCCCCGAAGTATCATCAGCGCTAAAGGGCTTAACTGCCGTGTTCGAAATGGGAACGGGTGGAACACCTCTGCTATTGTCACTGGGTAAACTTGAACCTTTCTAACAGATACGTCCCCGACTTAGTCAGAGACGTAGGTATAATCAGAGCGGTATAAGTACAAAGAAACCTTCCTTAAGAGAAGACTTCAAAATAGTGATAATTGTGCTAGCCTGACAGCTAGCGAGCACCTTGTTGAAAATTAACGAAATAGTATAAAAAGTCAAAGCCTTCGGATTATTAGTGCCAGTCTGCTGAATGTGTCACCACACTTACACACCTGACCTATCAACCTCCTTATCTCGAAGGATCCTTATCAGATTAACTCTGTGGGAAATCTTATCTCGGGGTGGGCTTCACGCTTAGATGCTTTCAGCGTTTATCCCTTCCAAACATAGCTACCCAGCCGTGCCACTGGCGTGACAACTGGTACACTAGAGGTTTGTCCATCACGGTCTTCTCATACTAGCAACAGATCCCCTCAAATTTCCTACGCCCATAGAAGATAGGGACCGAACTGTCTCACGACGTTCTAAACCCAGCTCACGTACCACTTTAATGGGCGAACAGCCCAACCCTTGGGACCGCCTACAGCCCCAGGATGTGATGAGCCGACATCGAGGTGCCAAACCGCGCCGTCGCTATGAGCGCTTGGGCGCGATAAGCCTGTTATCCCCGGAGTACCTTT
>PACG01000010.1 GCA_002699335.1 Candidatus Poribacteria bacterium | reverse complement strand
TGTTTTAATACCAAGGCATTTTCTGGGTCGATTGTTGAGTTTAATCATGACCGGGTTAATTTCCTTCTGGCTAATGGTTGTAAAGTCCCTGTTCTTTGGTTAGTATTGGCCAATGAGTCCATTGCTATTTTCGTTCCAGCCAGGTTCCCATCAAGCATCTGGATGAGCAAAGTAAAATCTGGCCTTGAGTTGGTGGGCAATATTTTTGTGATCCGCAAACTCCGTTCCATGATCCGAAGTCCGGGTGAGAACCGGATCAGGTATTGTGACCAGAGCTTCATGATATCCTTAGAAAGGCATTGAGCCGTTTTGCCTTCAGTTAATAAGACGATGGACAGCTGGCGCCCTTGGCCAATGCACGCCTCGAAACAAGTGCCAGTTAATTTCTGTCAGTTGCTGGCTCAACGCCTTCTGGATAGACGGCTCACTTTAGCTGGGGGATGGGATACAGCTGCCGCCAAGAAGCCTATGAGCAAGGAACCTGGAGGCCAGGGTTCAGCGGCCGAAAAAACCATCCACCAGAAGAAACTAGGTCCAAGCAACTTCCTTCTTCTTTCATCTGGAAGCAGATGTTTGGCCAACAGTGGCGCAACTGCTGGTCCGAGAGAATTTGTTAAAACGAAATCTGTTCTTTCTGAACCATCCCTTTTCTGCTGACTACTCAGGCTGCCATTTCTTCTCCTTGCTTCCTCCTTAAATGATAATCCGTTTCGTCGAAATTATCTTCTCACACGTCTTAGAAATCGCCCTCTCAGCTTAAGTTGACACCTATCGTCGGAGAATACATCGAGGAAGTTTTCGGGGCTGGTCTGCGCGAGTATTCATTATCAATGGTGCGGGCACGTCGGATGTAGGAGCAGAGGTCGAGGCCAAGAGATAGGTTGTTGCTCTAGAGGCAGTTGAAGTCGAGGGATTTGTGATCCACTCTAATTTCAGCATTCCAAAAGGTTCTGTGCGCAAATGTTGATCGGCGCCTTGGGGTAATCGGAGTTCCTTTTCCCAGTGTCTGTGATTGTACCAGCGGTAGATTTTGGGCGAGTCAACGTGGTTTAATCTGTGAATAAGGGAGGCGTTGCTCGGTTTTTTAGAGGCGGAAGAACCCTGTTGCTTCGCATTTTAGTTTGGTCCAGCCACCGTATTTATCTCTGTCTGACATTGTGGATCCTTTTCTCTTCATTTCTCATTCGACTTTTGTGCCACGCATTGATCTGCAGATTTGTCTGGGTAACCCGTTCAGTAAAGACTTTGTAGGTTTCTCCGAATGGATTGATGAAGCTACTGCGCGTGGCGTAGGTTTTCCGCCGAGGTGTTTGCCAGCTTTGAATGAATCCGCAGTGGTGATAACCTATGATACAGGGGTCTGATGCAAGAGCCTGAATGAATTGTGAATAAAATTTGCCCGTTTTGCCATTATGGTATTTGTGATAAGTGACCTCTTCGATGACGAGTTCTCGCGCTTCTTTATAATCCGGCACGCTATCTCCGATAAGAATGAGCTTGCCGGTTTTTTGATGTACTTCTCGAAAGTGTTCCTCAAAATCCGGATTTCATCCGCCTCGCCTCAACGCGAAGGTATTCTCCATTACAACCCAAAATCATGGATTCTAGTGAGGCGTGCAGATCCCCAACCCAAACACTGACCCGGTATTTTCCGTCAAATAGATCAAGCCAGAAAACCATCTCCTGTTCCGAGGAAACGCTATCTCGTATCGTGTCCGTAACATAGACATCATAGCAGATCCAGTCGGTTGAAGTTTGCGCCAGTACTAAACCGTGGAACCTTTTGTGGCTCGAAGAACCTATTTCACTGGAGAATATCGACGTACTCGCCAAGATTACGCACGCGATTTCAAGCCGATATTTATGTGGGTGAGGATCTTTATCTACACCACCGGTTCCATGACCTACTGGGGAATCAAGCGACGGACATCATTATGCCTGACGTTTCAAAGTATGGTGGCCTTTGAGAGTGTCGGAAGATTGTGAACATGGCAGAGATCTGCTATATCCCGCTTGTCCCCCATAACAGCGGAACGCTAAATACAGTTAATGGTAGTATATGCCAGCGTTCCCAATTTCCTGGCGTTGGAGTTTCATCGATTCTCCGACACGGATTAGGAAGAACAGTTAGAGACGGATGGACCCGTTTCAAGATAGTCATGTCGTGCTGACTGAAAAGTCAGGGCTGGGTGTTGAACTGAACGAAGGCTTCCTCGCCTTGAACCTGTCCAATAGAGAACCGTTTTGGCAGTGATGGACACCCCATCAGTTTTTATGCTAGCAATGTAAGTAGCAGTATACGTTCCATCATTATTATTGACCACTTCTATCGTTAACTTCTGATCAGTTAAAGCGTCTCCATCTGCTTCCAATGATATTTTAGATGCTACTGCAGTTAATGTTTCTGCTTCTGCAAACGGTTCTAAACCAATTTCATCAAAATGCATAACATAGTGGTGGGACTATTTATCAATCAATTTAAGTTTGGTTTAGTAACATAGTCAACAACGATTCTGGAACATTACCGACCATTGCTTGCAATAACGACCTGAATTCCTGTAAAATAAGAAACGCGATTGCTATTAATAATTGAATTTACGAATCGTTAAAAATGTGGGCAAAGATGTTAGTGAGATGACAAGGTCTTTTCGAATTACTGAAATCAAAGGTAACGGTAAATATTCGGTCAATTGTATAGGCTTTCTAGCCCAAATAAGTGAAAAGTGGATGATAAATTTTTAACTTTCAATTCTTAACTCTCAACTCTTTGAAATGGCACATACATATACTCCAGGCCTAAAAATCGTAGCCGAAACTACTATTCAAAGTGAGCGAAGATTACCCCTTGTAGGTGATGTGTTGGTGGAAGTGGGTGATTGTGTTCAAGCTGAAGATGTGGTGGCCCAAACCGACCTGCCAGGCAACGTCCAGATGATCCATGCAGCCAACCTGATGGGAATCAATGCGTCCAGCGTCGGGAAGTTCATGCTGAAGCAAATCGGTGACGCCGTTGCCCACGACGAAATCATCGCCCAATCAAACGGTTTTTTAGGACTGTTCAAGTCAGAGGTCAAATCTCCAATAGCGGGAACGATCGAAAGCATTTCTGACGTTACTGGTCAGGTAATCGTTCGGGAACCACCAACGCCGGTCCAGACCAAAGGATATATCGGTGGGCAGGTGGTCGAAGTTATCCCTAACGAAGGTGCAGTAGTCGAAACCTGGGGAACTTTAATTCAAGGTATTTTCGGTATTGGTGGAGAAACCATCGGTACTTTGCAGACCATCGTCTCGGCACCTGAGATGCCGTTGACGCCTGACCTAATTCAGTCTTTACACGTAGGCCAGATTCTGGTTGGCGGATCTTACGTCGATTACCAAACAGTAGAAACCGCAGTTAATAACGGAGTGCGGGGGATTGTTTGTGGTGGTATCAACGACCACGACCTACACCGGTTGCTCGGATATGAGTTAGGGGTCGCAATTACAGGGTCTGAACAGGTTGGAATTACCCTGATTATCACCGAAGGTTTCGGTGAAATTGCGATGGCCAAACAAACCTTCAGTCTGCTGGCTTCTCGCCAAGGAATGAAAGCTTCGATCAATGGGGCGACGCAAATTCGGGCCGGTGTCCAACGCCCGGAAATTATCATCCCATTAGCGGGAGTTGGTATCGAGAACGCCTTATCGGACCGAGAAACCACTGACTCTAACAGTAATCCAGAGACCGCATCGACACTAACTTCAGCGGCGCTTGAAGTCGGAACGCCGGTCCGCATAATCCGAGAACCCTATTTTGGTCAACTTGGAACTGTAACCGATTTATTAGTTGAGCCGCAAGAGCTGGAGACAGAGGCCAATGTTCGTGTCTTAAGGGTCGTACTGGAAAACCAAGAACGTGTTATTCTACCTCGGGCCAACGTAGAAATCATCGGATAGGCGGTGTCGATTCCTGGTTTAGCGGAATCTTTTCAAGGCCCCCCAGTTTGTGGCACAATTGCCAGAGTTTAACCTTACTCTCGGCTGTTTAGACTCAGACTGGAACTTAGACAATGGCTCAACCGCCAGCGCCGGTGCTTCTTCTCCTTTGAAGATTTCCAGATGATCCCAATAAGCATCGGTGTTACCACCCCGATCTTCCCGTCCAAATACCCCCAATCCGACGATACCAATACCTTCCCACTGATCGGGTAGTTTCACTTCATTCTGGTCATCAATTCGAATTTCGGCGTTGCCTTCTGATTCTACTACAAATTCAAACTTGACCCATCGTTTTTGGTTAGCTCTAGTTTTGCTTTTCTGGGAAATGCCGTTAACAAAGACAACATAAAACCCTTGGTAATCTTTGTGGCCTGACTGCCCAATCTGACAACGTCGCTCAGAGTTAGCAAAGGTGTCTTTATCTCCGATAAACAGGTATTGTTGATCGACTTTGATTCTGTTTTCCCATCCACGTTCATAAAACCAAATCCGCAGATGAACAGGCCGCTCAACTTCGATTGGATGCCTGATCTCTTGCCAAGCACCTAATTTTGTTGGTGACAGCCTCAAACTCTTTTGGCCGTTTGGACTTTTGTTGTAACGCGAGCTAAGCTGCCATTGAACATCTTTACCCTGCCAATTTTTTTGAGCTTGCTCCAGATTCTCAAAGGTATCTTGAAAAGCCAGTTCTGCCCATAAAGGAGGAACGAGACAGACCAGTAGCCAGAAGCTTGCCAGTTGTAAAAGGAGGGGAAAAAATCGATGTGTAATTTTGCCAACTAAAGGTGTCAACTTCAGTTGGGTTATTTTAGGTTGACTTGGCAAAACGTTTGGCTATAGTATGTTGATTATAGTATCATACAAACTAACGGTATTTCAGGAAATGGATCAGAAAAAGCCGACCGACGTTAGCAAACCACCTCGGTCAGAAGAAGAGTCGTCAACTAAAGTGACCAATCAACTTCGGCCTACTCGTTCAAGAAAAGCAGTCGCTTGCCCTCAGCGTAATCTCCAAAAAGCCCATTTCGACTCTTACCATCTGGCTCAGGACTACCTGCAGCGTGCCGTCGGTCACCTCAATGCCAAGTGTTACCCTGAAGCCATTAGCGACTTCAAAATTGCACTTCAGCATAATAGCGAATCAGCCGAAGGACACTTTTACCTTGGGTTAGCCTATTTTATGATCAGCGACTACCAAAAGGCAAAATCAGCCTATCAGGAAGCAGTTGTCTGTGAACCAGGAGATGCCACGATACACGAAAATTTGGGGATTGTCTGCCAACTTCTCAACCAACATTCGGAGGCGGCTCAGGCGTTTACCCATGCGATTGCACTCGATCCTGACCAGGCAGAATCTTACTCGCGGCTAGGATCCTCCTTACTTCAACTGGGTAAAAGAGACGAGGCTAAAGCCGCCTATTGCCAAGCTTTACTGGTCAAACTGCAGAAATAAAAGATGGGTCGCACCATCGGTGGAACCGGGTTCACAAAGGTCTTAGTCTTCTATCTGGTGCAGTAACCCGCGCAGGTCAAACAGAGTTTCAGCAATTTCCGGGATCACTGTACGAGCATTTTTGCTTTGGTAAAGGGCATAACATAACTCAGCCAAAGGTTTTAGGATCTTGGCCAAGTCTGCTTGCTGGGTAACCGAGCCAACGCTAATCTGCTTCTCCCAAATTAAGGCATTGCTGTCACCAACATAAAGCAGGAGGTCTACCAGTTCAAGATCTGACTGCCAGAGAATCTCCAGCCTTGAGTCATCTGCCCCAGCAGCGGTAATGTTCAGCGGTTTATTCACCGATATCAGTTGGGAACAATGGCCATTCCACGCACTTCCCCAAACTCTTGATCCAGCTTTTCCCAGGATGATCCGTTATCAGTGCTACGGAACAGTTGCCCACTCACACTATAGGCCATGAACCAACCATCGACCGTGTCATTTCGGGCGAAATTCCAGATCGTACTGTTAGCTGTCATCCCCAGGTCGGCACGGGTCCAGGACTGCCCACAATCGGTAGTGACAAAAATACCGCCCTGATTACCCGGGGGCCCATTACCTGCACCAATAAAGACACGACCATTCCCATCGGCTGAAGATTTGATATACTCTGCGGCACGGGCATAGGACCAGGGATAGTGTTGTTTTACCTCCAGCGGTTGCCAGGTTTGTAAATCTTGGCTAGTGCAGACATCGTTATTGGTTGCCACAACGATGGTTTTGGGTTGACCCGGCACGACGGTAATGCCGTGAATATCCAAACTGCTCAATCCATCATTGATCGTTGTCCACGTTTTCCCGCCATCGGTACTATGGCGAAAGCCATCTATTTCGATGCCCGCATAGATGGTGTTAGAATCATCAGGGTCGATCTCAATTGAGGTAACACGCGGAATAATCGCCCCACCAGCACACTCTTCGGCCAATTCAACCTCTAGCTTATGCCAGGACTCACCACCATCTTCCGATTTGAATAAATCCGACGGACAGGTGCCAACGAAAATGATATCTGCGGTTGAGGGGTCGATGGCAATCGCCCAGATTTGTCGATCATTCACTGGCAAGTCCACTTTACTCCAACTCTCTGCTGCATCGTCTGAACGATAGAGTCCAGCCTCTGTGCCGGCGAAAAGAGTAGCTGGATTATCGGGACGAACAGCAATCGCCCGAATATCAGATTCGGCGAAGAGTCCATTAGCCGTGCGATTCCAAGTGTTTCCACCATCCAGACTTTTCCAAACACTTTGTCCTACCGTACCTAAATAGATAATAGGGGTTCCCATTAATTCCTCCTCTTTTAGTTACTGACTCAACGAGGTCAGCGTTTAGTTTTCGGTCGGCGACCCGCTAGACTCTACGCTTAAACTAACGTCTTGTAGAGGCTTCAAACCAAGTTGGCGCATTGCTGAAGCGACTTGCGGATCGTATTTGTAGTCGTCTATTTCATTCTTGGTCTCACGAGCAAGCGCATATTTCAACGCTTCGTCACTTAAAACGATCTGTTCTTTAGACAACATGTCTGATAGCCGACGATATTTACGTAACAGCCCTGCCGCTTGATAATCATCACGTGGGGCATCCTCAGCAGCCTCGATTCGAACCAGGATATCGTCGCCGTTAGCTTCAATAAAGGATTTCAAGCTTTGGTGGTCGATCAATCGGCTCAACATTTGGGATTCTGTACGGCTGAACCAGGGATCCTCTAAATTAGGTGTAATGCCAACCTTGTGGATGTCTGTCCCTTTCGGGCTAAAATAGCGGGCAATAGTCAGTTTAACCGCCGCACCGTTGCCTAACGGAAAGATCTGTTGAACTGAGGCCTTGCCGAATGTTCGCTCCCCCAAGATTAACCCACGCTGATGATCTTTGATGGCAGCGGCTACAATTTCAGAGGCGCTGGCACTGCCTCGATTGACCAATACTACTAACGGATACGGTTTTTGCTGTGTCCCTTCAGGAGTCAAGTGATCTTTTCTCGGTTGCTTGCCTTTAGTATAAACGACGAGTTGGTTAGGTGGCAAAAAATCGCTCGCAATATCGACGGCCGAACGAAGTAGCCCTCCTGGATTGGAGCGTAGATCTAAGATAATCCCCTTAATCCCTTGCTGAGTGAATTTCTCGAAGGCTTGATCGACATCCAATGCGGTTGTGTCCCTAAACTGGTTGATACGAAGATAGCCGATTTTCGAATCTAAGACATATGATTCCACACTCTGAATACGAATCACATCTCGGACAATAACCACTTCAATCGGCTCATTCTCACCTTCGCGAATGACTGTTAGAGTAACGCTCGTTCCCGGTTCACCCCGCATTTTTTTGGCGGCATCGTGGGCCGTCATATTAGTTGTTGGCTGGTTGTCAATTAAACTGATAAAGTCATCCGTTTGCATTCCAACTCGATAAGCAGGTGTGCCTTTGAAAGGAGAAATAACGGTCAATCGACTGTTTCGAACACCGATCTCCATTCCAAGTCCGCCATACGTTCCGTGTGTCTGCGTCTGAAACTCTTTGTAGGTTTCAGGTTCAAAAAACTGGCTGTATGGGTCTAGCGTTTGTAGCATCCCTTTGATGGCGCCATACATTAGCTTTTTGGCTTGGGGTGTATCAACATGCTCTTGCTGGATTCGTGCTAAAACTTCTGTAAAAAGTGAAATGTTTTCCAGCAATTCATCTGTTGATTCTGCGTCGGTGGCTGCTAAGCAAACTGTGATTTGAATGGCCAAGGTCAAGCCAAAGAGAAAGTAACTCCGGGCCCGCTTAAGGTGAAGTGTAACATATCTCATCGCTATGCCTTATCAGTTTGCAACACCATGGGGTTAAGATAAATCAGGTTCATTGGAGATATAATCGTTTTTGGCGACTAGACTTTGCCACATGCGACTAGAAGGGATCCGAAAAGAAAAATAGCTGGCGGCTAAGAAAAAGAACAGATCGTAGTTCAGTGTAGCTGAGTCTATAACCGAAGTCGGATGACTCTCTTCCCCGAATTGAGGCAGTATCCGCCATTTGAAATCGAGGAGTTTTCCAGTCGCAATCCCAACTAGCGTACTAGCAGGCCCGATGGAGTAGTACAGCAACTGCTGACTTTTACGAACCGGGCGGGATTTCCCGACGAATAAAACGCAAAAGCCAACCAAAAAGCCGATCAGGATACTGGGATACCCATAAATAATTTTGGTCTTTGAAATGAAAAATGCCCAGCTAATACCGGCTAAGACGGCGACGATGAAGCCAGTAATTATCGCTTGAAACCATCGTACACGAGACGAGGTGATTGGATTGGCCGGTAGATCTGGCAATTAAAGCTCCGGTCGATGCAGATGGTGGTCGGTATTCTGTTCGAAAGTATAAGCTGCCTGTAGAAGTTTTCCTTCTTCAAAAGGTGGAGCCAAAAGCTGGAGACCAATTGGTAGCCGGTTTTTGGTTAGGCCGCACGGAATTGAAATACCAGGCATTCCTGCCAGGCTAGAAGGCGCAGTTAAAATATCCGACAGGTACATTTGGAGTGGGTCTGCTGTTCGATCGCCCAATTTGAAAGCTGGAGTTGGTGAGGTTGGTGTAACAATCAGGTCAACAGTTTTAAAGGCCTGGTCGAAATCTTGCTTAATCAAGGTTCGAGTCTGTTGTGCTTTTAGGTAGTAGGCATCATAGTAACCAGAACTAAGGGAGTAGGTGCCGAGCATAATTCGCCTTTTCACCTCCTCGCCGAAACCTTGACTACGTGACTGTTTATACATACTGGTTAGATTTTCTGCTTCTTCGGCTCGATACCCGAAACGAACCCCATCGTAACGCGCTAGATTAGCACTGGCTTCCGCCGGCGCAATGATGTAATAGGTTGCAATTGCATACTCAGTATGCGGCATGGAAATGTTATGGATCGTCGCCCCCAATTCCTCTAGCTTGGCGATTGCTTGATGAACTGCTGTTTCCACTTCTGGATCGATACCTTCGACAAAATATTCCGACGGCAAGCCAATCTTCAGCCCCTGAAGATCGTTGATCAAACTCTGTTCAAAGTTTGGCACATCAACTTGAGCCGATGTGGAGTCCATTATATCATGGCCACAAAGGGCATTGAGCGCGATAGCGCAGTCCTCTACATCCTTGGTAAACGGACCAATTTGATCAAGTGAAGAGGCAAAAGCGATCAATCCGAACCGAGAAACCCGGCCATATGTCGGTTTCATACCTACGTTACCGCAGAGGGCCGCTGGTTGGCGAATCGACCCTCCCGTATCAGAGCCAAGCGACAGAATGGCTGTATCTGCTGACACCACAGCTGCAGAGCCACCACTTGACCCTCCAGGAATTGTTTCCAGATTCCACGGGTTTCTGGTGGGTTGAAAGGCCGAATTTTCGGTCGAAGACCCCATGGCAAACTCGTCCATGTTGGTTTTACCAATGGTAATCGCTCCCTGTAACTTTAGCTTTTTCATCACGGTTGCATCGTAAGGTGGGATGAAATTACCAAGGATTTTCGAACCACAAGTGGTTCGTATCCCGTGCGTACAGATTACATCCTTAATGGCAATCGGAATCCCAGCTAGTTTGGCTAGATCTTCGCCTCGCTCGAATCGCTGATCCACGGCGGTTGCCGCCTCGAATGCCGATTCCTCCGTTAGAGTGATATACCCACCGATTTTATCGTCTACCTGTTTAATGCGGTCAAAAACAGAAGCTACGATTTGAGTGGATGTAATCTCCCGATTTTTGAGTTGGGAGTGTAGTTGGTGAACTGTTTGTGTACATAAGGGCATGAAATCGTTACCCCAAACGGATGTTCCTACCCGCCGTTTCTAAAAAACGTTCAACAGTTGTCCGCAATTCCGCTGTCTCAAACACACCGGCTGGATTGGATTGATACAACTGCAAATTATATCATTACCACCCAAAGTTGTCCATCTCCGTTTGTTGATCTTGATCTGCCTTTAGTTGTGTTGTACTCAGTTATTGAGAGCGGCAACGGTTGCTCCACATAATCTGATGGGGACGTTGGCAACTCCGGGCAAATGTTCGCTTTGCAGTTATGCTTCGTCTTCTAAGGGCAAGTTAGTTTACTTAACTGGCTCACGGTTATAATCTGCCGATTATGATTCGTACAAGATGAGGAAGAGCATGTCAATATACCCTTGGGGTGATGAAAAAGCTTTCCTAGCGATAATACCTGGTGATAAATTATTCAGATTCTTCTGATTTCGTGTTTACTTTGACACTGTCAAGAAGCAGGATCCTTTTTTAACATTGCCCAGAAATACCCGATGGTGCTATATCCCAAGATATAGCACCAATTATGAAGGATAAGCCTGCAGTTGAGAGTTTTCTCTAAAGAGGATCTTGTTCGCATTCACCAGGCGACCTATAAGATTATGGAGAGAATAAGGGAGTGTGGTTCAAGGAATGCCCGGAAGCACACGAGATATTTGAACGTGATGGATGTAAGATAGAAAACGGTCGCGGACATGTTCCGTCAGGGGTCGTTGCCGAGGCTCTGGCAAGGGAGCCGGACCTCGCAATCTGTTATCATTCTTCCCGGGGGCTTATGTTATGATGAGCCACTGGGCGTCAAGCAGGGTGAGACACACTTCGGTTTGATCGACAATGCGTATTACATCTACGATTTCGAAGCCAACAGAAGTCGTGATTGTATCGAGACGGATATAGCTGACAAGCTTCTTGTTCTTGATAGCAGCTTAACGAATATTGAATACGACTGCTGCAATCTCTTTACGACCTTGGGTCGGGGTATCGGTTCACCGGTGGTCTCGACTTACGACTCGAGCGAGGCCTGCGAAGTGTTCAGCAGTGGGGGGCGCCTGCGCTTTTGCCGGTCGCAAAGGCTTCCACTCAGTGCACGCAACTACTGCCAAGAAGAATCCAGGCTAACAGTGCTTGGGCACGCGATTCTCGAAGGCCTCGACGCGACTGAGCCTATTCTCAAAGACGACACTAGCTTTCCGTGGGTGACCCGCAGAGCCCTTTGTAGTATAAAGCCAATGAAGCGAAGATGATCGTCGACGCGGCACGGAACGGCGTCTGGAATCAAGTTTCTCCGGAGATCATGATGGGTAGTGCTGGCCCGGTTACTCTGGCTGGAGCCCTAGTCCAGCCCAACGCAGAGGTACTGGCCGGTTTGGTTCTAGCTCAGTTAGCTTATAGCCTGGCTCGTCATTTATCTCTGGTTGCGTCAGCGTCCCTATGGGCCTGCGCAACGCGGAAATATCCCAGGGTGGCTTCGAGACGGCTCTCTTCAACACGGCGGTTGTGCAGATTGCTGACCGCTATGGCCTGCGCGGATTTCGCCGGGCAACACCTTCGATCGAAAGCCCGGTGCGCGAGCGCCGGCGGAGACTGCTCTGGGCTTCTGCATAGGGACTCCAGCAGACGGCAACCTTATCACTACAGCTCTACTGGACTCCACACTCATGGTCAGCTATGAGCATCTGGTGGATATGGATGAGCTTATCAACCAGAGACGCTCGATTACCGGCGGCATTACCACCGACGTTGATAGTCTTGCCCTTGACTCCATTGCGCAGTGTAGTGGTCCTGAAGGCAACTTTTTCGATTCTGAACGCACAAAGCAGTTTATGAAGAGGGATGTATACTACTCTGAGTTTTGCGGGAGAATTGAAACATCTTATGAAGACTTTTACGAAAAGCACATTGCCGTGTCAGTGACATCTCGGCTCGAAGGCATATGACCATGCACGTAGGTAAGGATGTCCTCGTCCGTTTGGCGGCTGTCGAGGTGCGACTCCAAGAAGACGATCAAACTTGGCGGGAAAGTCAGGAAAACTGGTGGGTCTTTTGCCTCCAAGACCTGAAATAACCGACGGAGAAAGTAATATGAAGCTACAGAAAAAATGATATGGGCATTAGTACCAGGGCAATTCATGCCAGTCGGGATCCGGATTTCTCTTCCATGTCGATCTATATGGTCGAACTGGCGTGGGCATCTACACCAGCACCTGTAATCCCACGATCGATTTACTGGACGCGAGTGTCGCACCTGGAAGGTAGGAGCTACGCCGTCGCCGCTGCATGCGGTATGTTGCGGTTACGCAGGTTCTGCTGACTCTGCTCCAGAGCGGAGACCGGGTCGTCGGCCACAGGTCCGTGTACGACTGGACCGATACATTTCTTCTGGAAGAAGCGCCGAAGTTCAGTATACAGACAATTCAGGTCGACACGCGCGACACCCAAGTGTTGCAGAACGTGCTCGCGAGTCCGACGAATGTCGTATACTTCGAGCCACTCAGCAACCCTGGCCTCGATATGATTGATGTAAGGGAAGTCGTCGCAATGAGGCATGTAGCCGGAGCCACGGTCGTGGCGGACAATATATTTCTCTCCCCGGCGCTTCTGCGCCCACTTACCCTGGAGGTGGACATGGTAGTCCATTCCGCTACCAAATCCCTTTGCGGCCACGGTGACTCCCTGAGCGGAATTGTGATCTCAAATAACGCAGAGTTCATAGCAAAGCTGCGTAAGGCACGCCAAATCTATGGAGGCGTGCTCAGTCCGTTTAACGCTTTCCTTGTTCTCCGCGGCATAGAAACCCTCCCGGTGCGAGTAAAACAACACTGCGCCAACGCACAGACGATAGCGAAGCTCTCGCACATCATCCGGCAGTTACCGAGGTCCGTTATCCCGGTCTGTCCGGTGATCACGCCCACAAAACAGCAAAGGATTTACTGGCTGGTTTCGGTGGCCTGGTCGATTTTGTGATAGCCGGAGACCAGGAGGTAATCCGATATTTTCAAAAACCCCGTCGAATTATGCAAACCCGGGTGTCCCTGGGAGATGCGAGCACGCTGGTTTATTACCCGAAATCCCGAGCCGCGCAAAGTCATCCCTAAAGGTTTACGTACGAATGTCTGTTGGATTGGAGGATGCTAATGATATCATTATGGACTTGGACCAGGCTCTGAACAAAGCGAATGCGACCACACTCGGAATAATTTCCGACGATAAATAGGGGATATTTACTTGTGCAATGGTGTTCGCGGGCGGAAGCTTAGCTTCACAAACGCAGTTTCCAGAATCACCTACCTCACTAAGAATCGTGAATTATGAATTATGAATTTCCCGATCTTCGTCCCTCATCGAAGTTTAGACATGCTTCCGCGGGGGGCAAAGGCATATCCCAACTCCTAAGACCAGCTTTGGTAAAAAGCTGTTGAAACCTGACCTCCACTTGTGATATTTTGGACGGAGAACGGTAACTCCACCAGCAAGTCCGGGAGTTTGGAGTGGGGCGTAGGTATGTTGCTGTAGAGGCAAAGCAAATGAAGCCATCCTAAAATACCAAGATGGTGATTTTAGCAATAATATAAGTGAAGGAAGTATGAAGTATATATTTGCTTTGCCCCTACGGAGGCTAAGATCGTTTGATGTTTCAATGAAATATGATCCGTTGAAACATCATCGCCGTTCCGTTCGGTTAAAAAACTATGCCTATGATTCGCCGGAGGCTTATTTCATACCATCTGAACACGAGAAAACGGCGATATATTGGGGCATTTGGTTGAGCGACAGGTGGAATTGTCGCCTTTGGGACAGGTCGTGGAACGGCATTTAGAGGGTTTACCAAATTTCTTTTCAAACCTAATCTTGGCTATTTGCCTGTTATATTGCTATCTTCGGCTTGACGTCTACCTGTGGTAAAGGCCCGTGCTTCGCACGGGTTCAGGGGAGCAATAGAGAAACAATATCTAGATACTGTTTTTCTATTTCTTAATGCGATCCTGACGCACATCGAAACCCGTAGTAGCTGTACTTATAAGTTGGACTGCTGTTGAGGCCGGTAGCCACGCGCAGGTCATTAGTCGGGTAATTCCAAGACCCACCTCGCAACACCCGGGATGAGTCGGGGCCCGATCCTGGTGGGTTCTTAACTGGTAAGTTGCTGTAGTAGTTTTCGTCATACCAATCCGCCCACCATTCATATACATTCCCCGCCATACCATACAGCCCGTAGCCTTTAGCCGCATAGATCCCAACGGCGCGGGGTTCCTCCACACACCCATCGTAATAGGCTTTGTTACTATCCACTGAATCTCCCCACGGATAGCCCTTACCTGCCAATCCTCCACGGGTTTCATACTCCCATTTCGCTTCTGTCGGCAACCGTTTGCCCGCCCATTTAGCATAGGCAGTGGCATCATTCTAACTGACATACACCATTGGGTAAGCGTCACTAGACAAATACTTGGCTACATCATTCCAATTGCTATAGCTGTACCCACTCTGTTCTACAAACTGCTTGAATTGCCCCATCGTCACTTCATTCACATCCATATAGACCCGCTCATCCATCCTATGCACCGGCCTTGAATTCTCCATCCAGCCTTCTGGCTCATTTCTTGCCTCTCCGTGTCATAACCACTACCTATCCCTGACCGTTGGCCATTTTGCCCTTTTTAGTCCTTCCAACAGGTAGTAACTGAAAACCCCATGCTCTTGCTCCGCCCACTCGTAGGCTCTTTCTCCAATATTGCAGGCATACAGAGTATGCGCTAACCTTGGGCTTACTAGAATGATCGCTGCTTCGTTTGATCTTGAAGCTTCGACTAAAGTCATTGGTTAGTAGGTCATCTTTTTCTCCCCGACCTGAATCCGGATCGTTCCGACAGGTATCAGTCACCGTTAGCAGTTGTTGCGCCTGGACTCCAGATAGAATTTGGTTAGCCTTTCCCAGCGGAATCGCACTCAATTCCAGTGTATTAGGTGTTGTGGTGTCACTGTTGGTTGCCAGCAGAAACGACTTATCTCCTTTGGTGATCCCGTGGCCGGAAAAGTAGAAGAGGAACGTATCCCTAAGGAGTGCTCCGCCGTCCCCCACCATCCATATAGATCGAGCTTCCAAATATATAAGAACAAGCCTCAGATGCCAAGAAAGTTACAGTATTTGCAATATCTTCCGGCTCCGCCATACGTCCAGCAGGCAGTTCTGCACCAAGTTCCTTAAGAACCTCCTCAACATCTCGCCCTTCCTGCTCCGCCCGCTTCCTCTGCTGAGTGCGCGCTCGAGGCGTATTCGTCAAACCAGGACAAACCGTGTTAACCAAAATTCCATCTCCAGCCACGGCATCTGACAAAGCCCGGGTCATGTTCAAAATTGTGATATTCGCGGCTCCTGTTGGAATATTACCCCGCGTAGGGCTAGTCCCAGCCCCACCTGCAATATTGATAATCCGCCCCCACCCATTTTCTTTCATATCAGGAATTACCAACTGAGCCATCCTTAAACAACTATAACTTTTCAATTGCAATGCTTCACTAATCTGGTCAACATCTAGGCTTAAAATATCTGAATTTCGTGCCGCCCCCACATTATTTACTAGAATATCTACACCTCCAAATATATCTCTTACCTCATTTACTACCTGTTTACAACTTTCCAAACGCCTCAAGTCGACCGCTACAGCATGTCCTTCATCTCCAGCATCGCTGATCTCTCCCACCACTACATCCAAAGGTTTCCGATTACGAGCAACAATACAGACCCGGGCACCTTCTTTTGCCAGAGCAACTGCGCAAGCACGACCAATGCCCTGGCTTCCTCCAGTCACGATAGCCCTTTTCCCTTTTAATCCCAGATTCACAATATCCTCCCAAAAACTTGCATTATTTTACTAATGATACTACTTTAGCCGGTATTTTATGACCCAGTTAAAATACATCCTCCTTACTCCAGGAGGACCAGCCACATGAGCAGGACCGGCTAATCGCCGAATGGCTGGCGGTTGGCAGACATTGCCCCGGGGCAACGCGAATGGTTGTGGAGTGAGTTTTTCCTGGCATCAACACCCTCGACTCATCGCAAAACGATCGCTCCTTTCCCCCATCGCCGGATGAGTTGCTGCACTTCGCTGAACCGGATCTCGAGCTTGCCTTCCTTCATCCACTACTGGTAGGTGTCAATGGTGTTGCACAGGATGAGGAGATTCGCATCGCGAACTTGCCCGGCCACATCCCGCCCGTTGTAGAAACCGAAGATGATGCAATTCTGACGAATCACCTCCGGTGTGCCCGAATTGGTTCCCGCCACCTCCACCATTTCTTTTCGCAAACCCATAACAAGTAAGGGTTTGCCCACTTTTTGATACGTTTTGAGAGTGGTTTGACACTTTTAGCCACACCTGAGGTCACACTCTCATCATGTCAAAAAGTCACTCTTACCTGGTTCATCGTAAGACTGGAAGTACCTATTTCTTCCGTTCAGGCATTCCTAAAGACCTACAATCCAAGTTAGGC
>PACG01000009.1 GCA_002699335.1 Candidatus Poribacteria bacterium | reverse complement strand
CTTTTCCACCATACCGGTAGTGTCAAAGGACAACCTATAGCCGAAAAATTCCCACAGAATGGTAATGAGGCCAGTCAAGGCGAATCACTCGGCATCAGAACCGACAGCACATTTTTGCTTCGGACGAGGCCACCATAGAAAAGAGCCAATCCTGGAATGGTCATAAACAAGACCAAGGCCACAGAGGTCAGCATCCAAGCTGTATCACCGGAATCTAATTCATCTTCGGCGAACGAAGCAGTTGGCAAGCCCAAAAGAATTACAGCCAGTAATACCACTGGCAAAATCTGAACTAATTTTCGTGCGAACACACGCGATATTGTTTTCATCTTATTACTCCCAAGTTAAATGCAGCACTTCTTCTTGAGCTGTATTGATAAAGAAAGTTAGGAAAGACTAAAAAACTTAGAATTAACCAGCCAAGCGTTAGGCTTAAAAACCCACGGGAATGCTGGTAATAGAACCATAAACCCGCTTATAAGCACGATAACAGAACTATCTGTCATCACCCGTAACGAGCCAACTCGTAAGGCCCAGATGCCGTTGCTATCCCAGACATAATTACCCATCCAATAACCCAGAAGGCTATGGATGAAATTACAAAGACGACAAAATTTTCAGCCAAAATGTTGGCGAACGTTCTTGACACGGCAAAAACTAGCTTCAACACATCCGAATCCAGCATTCATGAAGAAAACCAATATACCTACAATCAAAAACCACAAGGGATCGACGGCAACATCGGTCGTCCAGACTGTATCTCCATCATCAGCCGCCAAAGCCACAATAGAAGTGGAAGATATTAGCAGTACAACAAGGACAAAAAATTTGGACAGTTTTTTGGTCAGAACCAGCGCCTTGTACCCCAGTTCTGCAGCGGAAAAACTTATTCATAATAGTAATACCTCTCTGTTAAATTAGTTGCGGTTAAACTGCAGCCGGACCTTTTTCACCCGTACGGATACGGACGGTTTCATCAATTGGAAGAACGAAAATCTTGCCATCACCAATCTTCCCGGTTGAGGCCGATTGCTGAACTGCTTCGAGCGCTTGATCGAGATCCTCTTCGGCGACCACAATTTCTAATTTCAGTTTAGGCGCGAACTCAATCGTGTATTCACTACCTCGATAGAGTTCTGTGTGCCCACGGCTTCGACCAAAACCTCGAACCTCAGAAACTGTCATCCCTCGAATGCCAACGTTAGTCAAAGCTTCTTTGACTTCTTCAAGTTTGAAGGGACGGATAATACACTCTATCTTTTTCATAGGTCCACCTACAATTTGGTTTAATCAGTTTTGGCCATAATTAAAAACCGGCAACTTTCGCTATCCTCTGGGGAAATAGACGAAAGCCATTTTTGCCGGAATTTCACTTTATGTGCCAACAAAAATCTCTGAATTCGTCTTCCCTGTCGTTTTTTGCCGCATTCCCCTTCGCGTGTGTCACTCCTCTTTTTCTTAATTTCTGCTTTATTTCCTAGACGCTGGACAGTGAGGATATATGCCAGCCCTAAATACCCCGGCCGGTAGCCAGCGGAGAGTAAAACTAAACCCACCCTAGAACCTGTGTAATAGGGCCAATTAGAGGGAACCAGTCTGGAGGGATAGAATTGGTTCAACTTGCCTTGTAAACCTGGACATCACACTAGGGAAACCTAAGCAATGTCATAATGATTAGCAACAACCATACCACAAGCGAGATTCGAGCTGGAATCCAGACGATAACAGGATTTAATACAACGGGGCAATAGAACTGCTTAAAGATTGGGCACTCAATTGATTAATAATCGACCGATGTCTGTCGTAATCCCGTTTCTGAGATATCGTGACCTATTAATTATCTGCTATGCCTGATTACCATCTATACCGTTATTTCACAATTTTACCGGGAATCTTAGTTGGCCAGTCCAATCCCAATAATTCAGATATAGGAGTAGAGTTCTACTTCAGGGCTTGTTTGACTTTTCAGCTATCACTGAAGTATACATTGGCATTTCTATCTGAGTGGGATTGATGTGGTGGAAGCGATGTCCTTCTATCGCCCGAATCTGAGATTCCACTTCGCTGCGAACTTGTTCGACTTCGGCCTCTGAATAGACACATTAGACCTCTTTCAAAAGTCAGGATTTGAGTTTGAGTTCAAGATTGTAGATGGCAACAATCAAATTAAAGCGGAGTCAAAAACGTCGTCGCCGCTTGCTATCACGCTAGCACCGAATAGAAAAGGCCTTCAGTTTGCAATTACATGCTCAATCTAAATACAACTTCGGGCTAAGTTCCGATTGATCGCTTTTTCTACTCGGCCTAGGATTAGCCCAAGCTATCGGCATGCAAATCAGTTAAGGCTTGATAGCCAGAATCAGCCAGACAACTAATCCGGTCACTGATTGCCGTTTGGCTTTCCTTAAATAACTGAAAATCAGGTTTGCAACCCCGACTGAAAGCGGTAGCCTACCTTCGATCGGAGATGATTTTTGTCAGCTATGTTGATTGATGACTAGTTGGGCTGGCTGTGTATGTCTTTTTAGGCCGTTCAATTGGTTGCTCACTAACATCGACTATCATCGTCTGAATCTTGGTTTGCTTATTCAGCAACTCTCTTTTGCCAGGCAAGTGGAATTGCTGGCCTTGGATCAATCCATTTTCCACCTGGTCTTATGGGCAGATGCTAGATTGACTGGCGTGGTAGGCTGAAGCGGTGTGAAATTTGGTTCGATATCGACCGGGAGAAGCCGGTTCCTTGGGCCACGAGAGCCTGAAGCTGTTCACTATGACCGGATGAGCGTGACCCAAAATCAACGTCGTGTTGTTGTTGACGAAATCAAACAAGCGATGACCATCCAGGTCGATCCAGTAGATACCCTCACCTCGATCTATGTAGACCGGGAAGAGGGTATCTACGCACCGGTACGGGTATTACCACCCGGCAGCGACTCTTTTGCTTGCTCAGACATTTCCCACGAGCGCCGGTTTTGAGCAAAGTATTTCGCCACGGCACTATCAGTAATGCTTGTGTCTTTTGTTTAACCATCTTGCACCTCAGATTTTCACATTAGCGGACCAACCGTCGGAAGGGATCCTTCTTCAGATCGCAATTTAACAGACTGTCCAGGTCGCCATTATCTAAGCCGGATTTGATCACGATCAAGACCTCCGTTGTTACCTCCGCGGTTAGCCGGATCTCCTCTTCAGTGTGGGCCAGGGTCCCTTTGAACCCCATGTAGCAGTGAATGCCACGCCGTGACATCTCCTGAATGAATAGGGTTTTTACTTTAGGTTGCAGGGTCTCATCAGGAAGGTCAAGGGTAACAGCAAGGCTCGTGTGCAGACCAGTACAAGCACCGGACAGACCTGAGGCCGCAATTGCGCCATTTATCGCCGAACGCAGATTCTCACCTAACTCCTTAAAGCGAGCTTCAGAGTTGCGTCGTTTTAGTTCTCGAATTGTGGTCAGCGCAGCAATTAGCCCAATATTGTCGCTCCAATACGAACTGGAAACAAACATTTGTGCCGCAGGTTCCATTGCTGCCTGGGAGCCAACCACTGCCCCCATCGGATAGCCGTTTGACATCGCCTTGGCCACAACGGTCATGTCCGGGATGACGCCCAAGCGCTTCTGTAAACCGCCAATCGCCAACCTCCAACCACATGACACCTCATCGAAAATCAACAGTGCACCGTGCTTATGAGCCAGGGCTTTGACCCCTTCCAGATATTCCGGTTCAGGGAGTTTGGAGCGGGCGGGTTCCATCATAATCGCCCCGACTTCCCCCTGATTCTCCTCCAATAACCTCTCCAGCATAGTCAAATCCCCATAGCTAAACGGAATAGCAGTGCCGGCCAATACCCTGGGCACACCGATCGGCTCAATCCCTGCAAATGGGTACTCGCCACTTTCAGGCTCGACCAGATAGTTTGCTGCCTGGTACCAGTCGTGCCACCCGTGGTAGCCGCAGAATAAGATCTTGTCCCTGCCGGTTGTTCCTCTGGCGATGCGAGTGGCGACGGCGCAGGCTTCGCCACCCCCTTTAGTATACCGAACCATTTCAGCACTGGGAATGGTGTTGATGAGTTCCTCCGCCAGTTCAATTTCCAGAGGTCCATTCAGTGTGTATAGGCTACCACGATCTATCTGTTCCTTGACTGCGGTATCGACAACCGGATCGGCATGCCCCAGGATGATCGCGCCGACAGCGTTGACCCAATCGATATATTCATTTCCGTCCACATCAATGAAACGGGAGCCTTTGGCGTACTGGGCATAGGTGGGGCTAATTCCGTTGGCAAATTGGCTGGCGCGGCGGCTGATGAGTTGAGTCCAGCCGGGAATAATTTCGCCAGCACGTTTGTAAAGTTGGTAAGAACGGGTAACATCAGGGGTAAATTCAGACATGATTCACTTTCCTATCCTTTCTAATCCTGCCAATTAAAGATAACACCTAGCATTGACTTCTCCCGATGGAAGGCCATCTCGTAGGCCTTGACCATTTCGGTATAATGGAAGCGGTGGGTGATTAAGCGTTTAGGTTCCAGACGACCGTCTGCCATCAAAGAGAGGACATGGGTCGCAGCGTGATCAGCAGAAAAGCGGTTTTGCATTGTGTCTAAAGGTGAATGTTGGGCGGTATTAGGATACAAATAACCTGCTGGCCCCGAGACCGCGATAATCGAAATCCCCTTGCTATAGAACCATTCCATCGCCAGCGGGTTGAAGTCAAGCGGAGGTTCTCCACGCCCCAGAAGACTGACGACCGAAACGCGGCCGTTGGGACGAACAACTTGCAGGGATGTCCGATAGGCGGACCAGGGGTTCGCCGTCAGGATAACCAGGTCAATACCGACGCCGTTGGTGAAAGTTTCCAGTTTTGCCGGCAGATCCGGATCGTCGGACATGTAGGCGGCGCGAGCCCCCATACGTTCCGCCATTTCTAGCCGAATTGGACTGTTGCCCAGTCCCACCGTCTGGGCTCCAAAAATTGGGCCTAGTGCAACGGCACCTAATCCGAGTACACCTAACCCCACCACCGCTACATATTCGCCTGCTTGGAAATGAGCTTTGCGATAACAGTGAGCACTGAGGGCATATAGGTGTGCATAGACCGCATCCTCTGGGTGAGAACCAGCCGGAACTTTGACGATGCTGGCTGATTCTTTGGTGATGTATTCCGATTGGTGTGGCTGCCGGGTCACCACCCGGTCCCCTACCTGAACACAGCTGACTGCGCTGCCCACGCCTTGCACAATTCCCAAATTGCTGTCCCCAACCCATCTTGGATAGCCCGGGGCACCGGGAACCTGCTCAGCTCCCTCGTAGTTACCACGGTCTGTCCCGATTTTGAAGGCGGTAATCTCCGTTTTAATCCAAATCTCGTCGGGTTTCAAATTGTTGGTATCAAGATGCTGCTCTTCAATACGCAGATCCCGGGGGCCGTAAAGAATCGGTATTTTCATTTGTTTCCCTTAAACTTGCTGCTGGTGGAAAGAAAAATGCGCCTCTGTCCGTTTCGCCTTTGACGTTTGACAGCGGTCAGATAAGCAGATCATCCAAATGGTTAGTCGTTGATAGAGTATAAGGTCGCAACTGGGGTTAAATATCATCAAATGGGTACACTTTACGTCCCAGCCGGTGGAAGGTTAAATTTTCGGTCGCGTGCACACTGGGTTCCGATA
Organism: Candidatus Poribacteria bacterium; assembly: GCA_002699335.1. Next base: position 17,060 of record PACG01000009.1, on the reverse strand, counting down.
CCACGCAGATGGCACCGGCCCAAGATTCAAACCCGGCGCGAAAATGGGCCGTGGATTTGACCCCGATGTAGCGCATCTGACGTGGATCCAGTCCAAGTGTTTGTGAGAAAGTGGTGTCAAAGGGTTGTTCTCGTTGGGTGACTAGCAGGACGTGAATACCATCTTGTTTGATATAGGCGGAAAGCCCCATGTTGCCGGCCAAGCCCGAAAACATCGGACCATCGTAACGGAAATGACCATTAGATAGCGCAATCACTTCAGCCAACATGTGGACGGCCTGCCCCTGTAGGGGCGTAGATTTCGTACCAACCTCCAGAGGCAACTTGGGCCCGACGCCAGCGATTTGGCATTGTGCCACGGCCTCTGGATCAACAACATAGAGTATGCAGGCATCTTCGAGCCTAGCTTCAATGAAGGCCTGTAACATGCTAGTACTATCGCCTGGAGACCCCCCGCCGGTATTATCGTTTCTATCTGCAAAAATCACTGGATATTGTCCTTCCGCTTCGGCCTGTTCAAGGTGTCAGAAGCGCTGGGCGACGGCGCATGCCAGCCCGACCAACGTTGAAAGAGTCAGTTACCTAGCTCATCAACATAAGTTTGAGCCAGAGTCTGGTCGTCCTCTGTCCCGATGTAAACCGAAGCGCCCAAATGTGGGACATCAGCCAGTGGGTAGCCAGTTGCAATCGACCCGCAGATCACCCCTGTCCTGTGCCTCAATCCGGTGAAGTTCGGCGATAGCCTCTCGCATTGGGGAGTGGGTTGTTACCTAGTTTACTCCCCAGACCATCGGCAGTTGGTGTAGTGCCATTGTCGGACACACACCAGTTTTGACAATATCCATTCCAACACATCAGCAGATTCTCGCCCTCGTGCCGCCATACCGATCTCGTGATAGGTCTCCCGTCCAATCAGCACATCCGCCTGATCAATCATCTGTTGGGACCTGAGCCAGCACAGGCATTCCGGTACTAACTAACTCACGCACAGAAGCAAGAATATGACCTTCCGCGTCGTCGAGGCCGTCCGCACTGTCAAGGTTGCCGACCACCATCGAGCCGTGTAACTCAAGCAACACACCGTCTAGAGAACCGGCCTCAGCGATCCGACTCAGCATCTCCTCCAAAATGGTGCCAAAGATGTCCCGAGGGGTGGCCCACTGGGCTGTGCAACGGCAAGGGTGATAGGAATGAGCTCAAACCCGTGGCTTTCCGCTCCTGCAATGAAACCACCGATGGGGGTATTGGTACCACGAAATATGTTTAAAATATCCAACTCGTGCAAGTAAAATCGCTCCACATAACTTTGCTAGTTGGTAGCAACCGGTGTGAAGGTACTGGTTTCATGGCTAATACCGCCTGTAACAACCCTCATTTTCCTAATTCTCCTTTCCTGTATCTAAGCTCTCTCAGAAACTCAGACACAGAATTCTTATCCGATAATAATATAATCGCCAAAAGAAGTGCTATTCTGCCGAAATTCATACTCTCTATTCCCACTGGACCTTGACTAGGCACGCAAGATGGTCTCTGATGAAGAAATCCAACTGATCTCCATGTTGTTCAACCATTCCTCTATTTCTGGGGACTTAACCGCTGTTGATCACACCAAAAATGGGCTTAGTATCAAGACTGCGATCCTGGGTCAGATCCAGCGTGTTCGTCAATTCATACACCCACATTCAGCTAAGCCAGTTCGATTAGCATCGGCGAGTTTAATATTCTCTCAGCGAATCTGGTCGACATCACGACGGGAATAGGAAATAAAGACGTCTGACATGGAGTGAGTTCCTATTAAGCAATATAGCATTATAAGGCAATCGATAAAATTGGTCAATCTAACGGAGAATCAGAATTTAAACAATCGGCAAACGGAACTGAGGAAAAGTGGAAACGCTGTTAGTAGAAAAGCGGGTCTTCACGCACTAATAGGGCAGATTACAACTTATCCAGATTAGTCGTGGATTGTTAATGGTTTCGAGTGCTATGTCGGGTTCTGAAATGATCTTGTAGAAGGGATTAGGACATGGGATTTTATCAAAAGATGTGCCTGCTTCGGGATGAATTGGAACGCCTGAATATTTTTCGAGTGGAAATTCAACGAGTTTTGCACCGTTAAAAATGGGTTGCATTGTCAGGTGATTTTCGGTGTTGCTCAATACGTGGGGTAACGATTGCCGCCAGAAGGAATGTTTCGAAGATAATAAGTGATACCATCGAAGGTGGTTGTAGTGCGGATGCCTGGAGTGGCCCAAAACAAAAAAGAGAGCTCTTCCAAGGTGAGAGGTTGCTCAGTGAGGTACCGGTAGCTACGACATTGCCAGATAACATCGATTATAGGTTTTTGCTCAATGGTGAATTATTCTGGCGGCATCAACAGGAAGATTTTAGCATTAGAGGACAGGTTTTTTGCACATCTAGCTGTGGTATATTTTGTAGTTAATCGGTATTAAATGAATCGAATCCTGCTGCCTATTCATCGCCTTTAAGCAGTTGGTGATAGCTTTTCAGGTATTTTCTTTGGTCATTTCTTTACTCAGTTAATTTGCTCAAGTAAGACGGTAATTTTTGATAAGGGCCAACAGCAAGCAGTCAAGCGGAAAAGCAGAGGGAGGGGGAGCGACCGAAAATAGCCAATGATGGACCAACCCCGGATTGCAAACCTAAACTAGGGCTACTGTGGTCGGCCAGGAGAGGCACTGACTGGGATTAGGCCATCCTCTGCCTGTACGGCTAGCGTTGTTTTTCAAACCATGCCCCTTCGTTAGCCATTTGCATTTCCACCTACGGGAGGTTTTGATTAAAGGATAGTTCGATTAAAAGGTTTTTTACCGTGCTAATGTTTGTTTTATTTTCGCTAACCCTAGTCTTGACAATGGGGGTGGCCTTACCTGAGAGCGCCATGTTAAGGTAAAATAAAAGTCGTTTGAATTGTCTCAGGATGCCACAATCTAAAGGCAATTAGAATTATTTTATTCCAGGTTTTCGACCTGCACGGATAGTTTAAGCTGCTTTTCTATCCACCTTAACCTACAAACTGAAAATGGTATAACACTTTTTTGCAGCCAGGATCTCGTGGCCTTGTTATAGCTGCCGTCAATATCGTTAATGCGTATGGCCCATTTTTTGATCAAACTCATCTCATCCTCCTTTTGCCTTTGTAGTCCAACTTCCGGTGCAAACTACCCTCTAAGGATTGGGCCAGAAATGGGCTCTCGTCGGTTGAATATTCATTGGTCTGAATCGAGGCTTACATCCCAAAACCAACTTACTCTAGATCTAGGAGTGCACAATGAAAACACACGAACTCGTCTTTATACAACCCCATCAGGTTGACCTACAGGAACGAGAAATCGACACCGGTTTAGCCCCTCACCAAGCGCTGGTTGAGTCGGAATGCTCAATCGTCAGTGCAGGGACTGAAGGGGCAGGATTTACCGGCCTGATTCAAGAGATGCCATCGTCCCGTGGGAAACAGAACATGTATCCACAGACAACAGGTTATGGACATTTAGGTCGGGTGTTGGAAGTTGGCTCTGACGTTACCATGTGCCAAGTGGGCGATCGCGTGTTGAGTTTCTCCAATCACGCTTCGCTGGTCAAGGCCGATGCCGTTCGTTGCGCGCTGCCTGTCCCTGAAGATGTCGCAGGTGAAAAGGTGGTCTTCGCTCGCATGGCTGGGGTCAGCATCAGTGCCCTCCGCTCCTCGACCGTTCAACCGGGAGACACGGCTTTGGTTATTGGCCAAGGACTGGTTGGCAACTTCGCCGCCCAACTCTTTCAGTTGGCAGGTGCTGAAGTGATGGCTTCCGAAATCAACCCTTTACGCATCGAAAAAGCCAAAGCCTGTGGTATCGAGCGCGTGGTCAATCCCAATGAAACTGATCTCAAAGAGTACGTGATGGATTGGACCGGCGGCCAAGGCGTTCAAATCGCCATTGAGGCCATTGGGGTTAGCGAATTGGTTTCAGAGGCCGTGATGTTGACGCGACCTTACGGTGAAACCATCTTACTGGGTACCCCTCGTGCACCTGCTGTTTTCGACGCTACGCCGATGTTGCTCAAGGTTCATATGGAGGCCATTCGCATAATTGGTTCGCTGGAATGGCGATGGCCACCGCATGAAGTGAACCGCTATCGCCACAATATCGTCGACAACTATCGGCAGATTATCAACTGGATTGTGCAGGATCGTATTATCGTAGAACCTCTTCTTACCCACAAAGCTTCACCGGTCGATTGTCAACAGATTTTTACAGGTTTAACCTCAGACAAAGACGTCTACCTGTCGGCCGTTTTTGATTGGGGATTGCTGAACTAGACTTCCCAGTCGGAAGGTTTATTACCGGCATATGGATTCATGCACTTGAATGATTTTTATGCAAGACTTTGATTTCATTTATTGCTGCTGGGGTGAAAGCTAAATTTTTCAAGAGATGTAAGGAATGGATTTTATCGGACTGCGAAAAATCGGCATTAATTTCCGAGTCGGTTGGGAGGCCCTATTACGGAACAAATTTAGATTTCTGCTGACACTACTGGGCATTATTTTGGGCATTTTCATTGTGGTGACCACCGTTTCGCTCAGCGGAAGTGTCAAAACCTTTTTGATCGCTGAAATGAACCGGCTGGGTGACACTACTGGCTTGAGTATCGGCAAAAGGGAATGGTATGAAAAAAGCCCCGGCAAATACGAACGCAGCCCGAAGACAGCCAACTTAGGACTTCAGGATGTGGAAGAAATTCTTGAGTATTGCCCTTCAGTCTCGATAGCTGCCGCGGCTAATGTCTTTGGCCGACTTGATACGGTTCATCGCGGCAAGACAATGCCGTATGAGCTGTTGGGCGTGACGATTGGTATAAAAAACTGTGGAACTTTGAGCTCAGCCATGAGCTTTGGATTCGGCAGAGCGATATCGATACAAGGGCGCGTGTTGTCGTTATCGGATCAAAGATCAAGGATGAATTATTTGGGGAATCAAACACGGCAGGTAAAGAAATTCGAGCTGGAAATGTCCGTTTGACCGTGATCGGCGCAATCAAAAAAAGACAACTTGGTATGGCCAAATTAATGCCGTTCTCAATCGATAATGACATGTATGCACCATTCACCACGGTTGATAACTATTACACAGGAAAATTTATGAGGAATGCCTGGATAAACGCCCGGGCTAAGGACATAGCACACGTTGACCAGGCTAGAAAAGAGATGAAAACACTCTTTTTCCGCAAATTCGGCACGATTGAATATCACGGTTTCGGAGCCAACAAAGATGCGATGACAGAAATTGACAAAATGGTACTCACCATTCAGCTGGTGGCCGGTTGTGCGGCGGCCATTTCTCTATTGGTCGGTGGGATTGGTACCATGAATATTATGCTAGTCTCGGTAACAGAACGAACCAAGGAGATCGGATTACGTAAAGCAATCGGTGCCAAGAATAATGATATTCGTTTCCAATTCCTGATCGAAGCCATTGTGATCTGATTATTTGGAGGATTGATTGGTACAATGTTCTCTGTCCTGGTTTCCTCTGGAGCAGGTTGGGCAATTACTACGCTCTTTCTGGAGTCACATGGGGCCACTTGGGAAGTGAATGTAAAACTCTGGGCAGCGGTGGGCGCATTCGGTATTTCGACACTGGTGGGCACGATGGCTGGCCTTTATCCCTCCAATAAAGCAGCTAAACTGATCCCGGTAGAAGCTTTGCGATTCGATTAAACAGGGTTAATGACCATGATATTCGATAGTTTATTGATTACATTCCGAATTCTAGTGGCCAATAAATTACGATCTATTTTGACCATTCTGGGCATTACAATCGGCATATCGGCAGTTATTACCATTGGCTCAGTTGGCTATGGAGCCAAAGTGGTACTTACATCTTCCCTGAACAAACAAGCCGGTAGATTCAGTATCCGTCGTGAAAATTATGTGAAGGTTAAAGGAACTGAAAAGCATATACCGAATCCTCATAAAGAATTCATGACCATGGATGATGTAGAAGCAATCAAAGCCAATTGCCCTTCGGTAGCCAATGCCATGCCGACGGATGAATTGGGATGGCGAAGGATGCAGTCCGGCGAAAGATCAAAACACTCACGGGTCTCCTTAGCAACCGAAGAGTTTGCATCATTTGAAAACTGGCCTACTATCTTTGGTCGTCATTTTAACCGCTCAGATATGGAGCTATTATCTAAAGTAGTTGTCATTGGCTTTGATGTTTGGCAGAGCCTGTTTCGCGGAAAGGATGTAATTGGCCAAGAGCTTAAATTTAACAACCAACGTTATACCATATCGGTGTAATGGAGAAAACAGGGCAAGGTGAAGGGTATGAGAGTAAGGATAATAAGGTCTTACTTCCCATGTCCACGGGGAAAACTTATTTTGGAGGCAATCGAGTAGAGCCCAGGAACCAGGTTCGTAGCATCAGTATCCGGCCTAAATCCCCAGACCTGTTACAACAGGCCCAAAAGGAAGTGGAAATTCTAATTAGGCGTCGCCACAATGACAAACCGTTCTATGAAATCGACAGTGTGGAAGGAACTCCCAAGCTGGTGAACAATATCTTGTTTGCGGTGCAATTGGTAACTTTACTGATCGCTGTTTTCCCCCTGGCTATCGGCGGAATAGGCATCCTTAACATCATGCTGGTGTCGGTGGTAGAGCGGGTGCCTGAAATTGGGTTACGCCAGGCAGTTGACGCCAATCCGTTTCAAATCCGAATCCAGTTTTTAGTGGAAGCCGTCGTCATTAGCCTGATCGGCAGCATGCTGGGATTAGCCTTCGGTCTAACGGCCGCTACTTTTCTCGGTGACATCTTAAGTCAAAAGATGGCCTCTCAATTTGATGCTGCCTGGCCTTCAGCTTTTAACCCCCAATCGATATTCAGCGGGCCGATGATGGGCATGCTGGTTGGTATCACATTTGGCTTCCTTCCAGCCAATCAAGCTGCTCGAATAGCACCAATAGATGCCATTCGCAACAAGTAAATCGCACCTGTACAAACTGCAAACCAGTATACTCCTCATAGAAAGCCTGTGGTCAATCTCAATAGCAAATCTGCTACTATTTAGCTGATTAAAAATGATTCTTTATACCTTGGTTTGTTGCATCATCTTATGTGTCATTGGCTGGGCGGGAGTTTCGATTTTTAGTTCGATTGGCCTCAAATCCGATGAAATCAAAGGGGCGTGGAAACGGGGCATTATCACGTTGGTGCTTTTGGCTGTGATCCCGTGTATAGTGCTAATCATTATCGGCTACCTCGTTAGCATCGGTATTCTGGACAGACTGCTACCTATCATCATGCTAGGCACGGGCTAAATAATCTTCCAAAAGATAACACGCGAATTTCACGAAACCAGAAAGAGAAATCAAAATCGTCGCCCCACTTGCTTAAGCCCAAATATCCCAATAACAAGGGCTCAAACAAGCTACTCGACATGGGTCGTGTACCCGCGTGCCCCAATCGGATAGCGAGGTGTAGTCTCGCACACAACTGTTCCAAATTGCAGGGCATCCATCTATCATTGTCCTCTCTTAGCCTGTGCTCTCTTTTCATTAGCTTGGCGATGAATCACAATTTTGGGATCAAAGTAGGTATTATTTGGATAAAAAGCGGGAAGAGGTACGCAATTGCCCTGTTTTGCGCTTTCCAGGTGTAACAGTGCCAGCGGCAAAGCTGAATCGATATTGGTCTGCCCTTCTCTATTACCGGAAACAATCAGACCATTTACCTGATACTGATTGAGTAACTGTTGCCCCAGTGACGTAGCCGACCGCAAGAACACCTCCTCTCCTGTAGCTGCATATAAATCCAGCAAACCAAACAGAGCGCAGGCATCATTCTGCCCTGCATTGGCCCACGCCTCAATGCTCTCAGGCGAACCACCGGATACAAAATCCACCGCAGATTTCAAATCGCCCCATCCCATACCTTCAGCCAATTGAATCGCTGTCTCCAGAAAACGATCAATACCAGTTACCTTATACGCCCGCGTATAGGACAGAAACATCAATCCTTCAGCCGGTACTTTTCTCAGCTTGGAAGGGGCACAATATCCAATCCCTTCATTGGTATTTTCCGGGAACAGCCGGGTTCCGTCATTAATAGCTGGATGAAAATAGTGAGCATCCGTGTTAAAACAATGCTCTGTCAGCGCCTCCAGGTCTGCAACCACCACATCACGAAACGGCTGCCCCTCTTTGTCACCCAGGACTTCAGCTATATTTAACCACGTCACCGCGGCGCGTCCATAACGAACCCGAATTACCCCATTGGTTACAACCGTCGCTTCATTGAGGTCTTCTCGTGTGTCAAACGGTGGTTTAAATGAAGCACGCACGCGACAGGGATAGCGATGGTTAAACTGATAGCCTGCCAACCCTGTCTCAGGGTGTCGGATCTCGTCGTATCTCGACAGCAAATGCTTTGCCCATTGCAATGGTAGTCTATCACCAGAGAGTGCGTACAGCATTGCTCCGCTCAAAATTAAATCACTTCCCGTATTCACAAAAGAGAGCGCTGTATTCTCCACAATCGGCACAGGTCCACCTGCAAAATCTGTATCCCACTTTTCTTCCCACGCTTCATAGTTGCCGTGACGATTGAAAAGCAGTGAGGACCAGTCCCAGATATGCGCGTGCCAGAAAGCCTTTATGAATCTGCTTGTGCGATCAGCATCAACCCCGTAGAGACAGGCATAATGCGGGTACACACACTTCATTTCGTGATTACCTAACACCGGTCTATCCGTCAATAAATCATAACTGTTGTGTCCCCCCCAGTAAAACAGCCCCGACGCTGGGTCGTGTACCTTCTCCAAGGCCCACTTGATCCACCGACTCGCCTGTCGATGATACTGATCCTCTCCAGTCAATATCCCCAACGCCTCTAGTGCCCGCAAAAAATTCTGCTGGCAGGCCAAATTAGAAAGCATATTTCCTTCCCACACCAGTGGTTTCCCCGTCTCTAAATCCAGCCCATCCGCCAACAACAGCCCCTCCCCATAGGAGCAACGCTCAACCACCTGCTCTACGTGTTCTTCAACCGCACCGATAAATTCTGACGAACCCATGAGCTACCTCCCAATTTTCAATTTGCTACCTCTAACTCAAGAGCGCAGCGAATAATTTGCAAACTACAATCGAAATTCCCCTGATTTCTCCAATGTAAACTTTAGCTTCTTTTGGGGGCATAAAAAGTAAAAAACAAGCGGACAATCCGAACTCAGTTGATTATATTTTTCAATCTTTAAAGCTATTGTAATGGTTCCGCTGAAACTATTGCAAAGGTACAATCACTTCGGCTACAATCGGCTTAGCTCCTTGATCGTTTCTGTCGTCCTAGGAGATGTTATTGATGAGTGTTCATATCCCAAGTGTACCGTATCCTACATAATGGCTAATGTCATTTTGTCCAAGGTACAATCTTCTGTTACTCGTCTTTTATATATGTTTAACCAGTTGTGATCAAGAAGTAATTGAAGTAAATCTGCTCGTACCGCCTATCATTGAACAGATCGAGCCATTAACCGAAACCGACGGCCTTCTGATTCGGTGGCGATCAAACCGAAGCTTGGATTAGATAGCTACCGGATTTATCGAACAAGTGCTGGCCGAGAGCAGATTTTGTTAGCAAAGATCGGCCAAAACCAAACTCGCTGGGAAGATGAGACTGCTCCACTGGAAGTTGAGTCAATTTGTCGGGTCGCATCTGTAAATGCAGATCAACAACAGGGACCTCTTTCTGAGCCAGTGGCTTATACATTGATTCGGAAGCCGGCACCTGTTGCTCCCAAAGACCAAGCCAAATTAGAACATCATCCGACTTTTCGTTGGCTTGGAACTGATCAACTAGGAGGTTACTCCCTGCGCCTGTTCGTCCATGATGAAGAGGATGTCCTAAATTCTGTGTCGTCGGATTCAACACCTCAAACGCCTTACCAGGAGATATGGAGATATGAAACCATCGACTTTGAAAGATTTTCAGTCGATTTCAATCTGGATCAGGCTGCGACTGGAAATTTAATGGAGGGAAAACTTTATCGTGGCGGATCGACTTCTCGACGGGAGAAAATGGCGGTTTTTCCGATTTACAGGCTAGTCACCCAGCACTTTGGCAGCATTCTGGATCGCTTGCCGTATACTTGTCAATCGAACCCCCAAAGATTCTTCCAGTTGCTGTAGATGCAACAACCAGGAGTTTTTAGAATCTCCCTCAGTGTCGCCAAAACCATCTGTGACCGAGAGACGGATATACTTCAAACGCTCTTGTTGGAGCGTTTGAAGTTGCTCATCGTATTCTTCAATGCCCGCTTGCAGAAGTGCAGAGAGCTCACGTATTTTTTCCATGTCTGTTTCGTGTTAGGTGCGAATCCTGATTTAGGGATGAGAGGAAGAAATGTGGGGACAAAGAAAAATGGTGGAGAATACCGGACTTGAACCGGTGACCTCTTGCATGCCATGCAAGCGCTCTCCCAACTGAGCTAATCCCCCACCTTGGCCCTCGTCAAAAGGAATACTTCCTTAGCGAGGAGTAAATATTTTATCCAAATATAATTTTAGATGCAAGAAAAAATTGGAATGGAATGAAAATACTCGGGATTGAAACTTCGACACCGATCGGTAGCGTGGGCTTAATCGACGGAGATAAGCTAATCGCTGAACAGGCATTAGACATCCCCCGCCACCACTCCGCTAGACTGATGCCAGTCATTGACCAGACGCTGAAATGGGGAAACCTCAGCATCCAAGAGATCGATGCCGTAGCGGTATCTGTTGGCCCAGGCTCCTTTACAGGAGTTCGAATTGGCGTCGGGACAGCAAAGACGATTTGTTACGCTATCCAAAAACCGATCGTAGGGGTGTCGACCCTAGCCGCAATAGCTTATAACCTGCGCCATGTCGAGTCTCAGATCTGTGTTGTGTTGGATGCCCGGCGAGACGAAGTCTATGGGGCAACCTTTAGAGGCGGTGGTAAATGGGAACGACAGAGCGACGATCTCTGTCTACCAATCCAAGATCTACTTACCCGTGTGACGCCCCCTGCTATCTTTTCCGGTAGTGGCCTGGACCGTTACGCTGACCGGATAGGAGATCTACTCAGTTCTGATCAATCTAACTCTATTAGCTTTGCAGATCTACCTTTTAGGATTCCGCGCGGCATTAATGTGGCCTGGCTCGGCCTGGAGCGTCTAGTCTCGTCAGACACGGACGACTGCTTCACAATTGTCCCCAACTACATTCGTCAAGGCGTATCCCATCCAAAAGAGCCTTCATGAACAACACTAGGAATAGTGAGATACTACGCAATGCATCAGCCCTTTTCTCGGCCCATTTAGTTGCCCGCTTTCTATCGCTAATCCTGACCGTTTTTATTCTTCCACAAAAACCGAACATCATTACCGAAACAGACATCGGCTGTTATTTTCTAGCTGTTTTCGTTACCAGTCTAGTTGCCAGCGTGACCGAGCTTGGAATGCAAGCCCCGCTGATTCGAGAGATGACGCTTCATCGCCATTTAGCACGGGACTACGTTGGTAATGCGATGGTGATTCGACTTCTACTCTCGGTTATTGCTTTTTGCCTAATGGTTGGAGTCGGCATCTGGCTCAAGTATACGAAGCTAACCTTTCAACTGATTATACTACTAGGAGTGGCCGAACTGATTAACGGGTTGGCACAACTCTATCGTTGCCTATTTCGGGCTTTTGAAAAGATGAAGTACGAATCGTTCACTGTAATTGCCGAAAGATTGACAGTAGTACTGGTTGGTGGTGGACTAATCTGGTTTGAGATAACAGATCTGATTGGATTCAGCATCGTCGTTTTGATCGGCAGTATTCTAAATCTGATTCTAAATTTGGCGATTGTTCGTCTTCGATTCGTCCCTTTTTCTTTCCGCTTCGATCTGCAGATCTGGAGATCCCTGATGGTGCAAGCTCTCCCCTTCGCACTTGGTAACATCTTTAATTTGATCTACTTTCGATTGGATATGATATTACTGTCGAAGCTGATTCCAGATGTACGCGAAGCACAGTCTACCAATGCCTGGTATGGCCTGGCTTTCACCATCGTTAACGCCTTCACCATTTTGCCAGGTGCCTATATGAGCGCTGCCTTCCCCGTCATGTCCAGGGCCTTTGAGCGAAAGACAGTTCAATTCCGCTATATTTATACCGATGCCGTTCGATGGATGGTAATTCTGGGGATTCCTTTTGCCGTCGGGTTAGGTCTAATCTCGGAGCCTGTGGCCGAGCAGTTTTTCCCCAAACTAGAATGGGCACAGATTGCCCCCGCTTTAGGCTTATTGAGTATAGCAGGAGGATTGGCGTTCCTAACTACAGTGATGGTCACTGTCCTAAGAGCCGCGGATAAACGTGTGGCCTTTTCAACCTTAATGCTAATAACAGTGGGAGCCAACCTCGGTCTAAATTTAATGCTGATTCCTCACTATCAGCACGTTGGAGCAGCGATAGCTATGATCGCTAGTGAGGCTCTCTTATTGCTTCTTTGCCTGATTTATATTCGCCGCTCAATCTCGAGACTCGAATACATCGGTTTTATCTGGAAGGCCTTGATTGTGACAACCGTCATGGGGGTCGGCTTATTCTTTACCCCTTCTATCTCAATCTGGATCCGAGTTTTAGCGGCTGCAGGTTTTTACTTCGGCTTGATGTGGATCTGGGGAGAACTTAGACCCTTTAAGGTTACGACCAACGATTATGTCTAGATAAAAACCTTGAGTATGAACTCCCCTTAGCAAAACTGTGAAGGATTAAATCTTAAGTATACTGGCCCTAAAAAATTGGACAACAACTGAGAGCAACCATAATCTTAAATTACAAATAACTTCCGTAACAACTTCCTGCGGCGAAGTTCAGCGAATCTACGGAAGGCCGGATCTCAACTATCCAACGGTCTACGATTAAGCGATCGACATACATACGACTAAGACTAAAAATCACCGGAGTAAGCATCAACTCGTTTCACAAGTTTGGTTTGGCCAGAAAACGAGTCCTAAGAGACTTTCGCCTAATCTTCAAACGCTGGAACTTTTCTGTTGAGTAATTCCGAATCACAAAACCTCCGGCAAACTAAAGGCATAAAAAAAGGCGGGTTGCCACATGGCAACCCGCCTTTTGCCGTATTGAACAAAGACGTAGGACTATTCAATTCCTAATTCGTCATTGATCTCTTTTTGGTAGCCTTCCAGAGACAGGTTCTCGATTTCTTCGATGGTGACGGCACGCCCAAAGTAACCCGATTCATAAACAGCCATACAAACAGCCTGGGAGCGGTAACCTTCCATACCATCTACCTCAGGCTGCCCTCCCTGATTGATGGCGTCGGCAAAGTATTTCAACTCGATGGCAATGGTGTCGCCAATTCCGCGAGGGAAAAAATATTCCTTTTCGTCGTCGCTGAGACTAACCATAAACTGCTGGTGCAGTTCATCCGTACTGATGGACTCTCCATCGCGCGGATGGAGACCAGACCCCCAATCCAATGCTCCTTCCGACCCGTAGATAGTTTTACGGTTGAAGCCTTGTCCTGGGGCAGAGCCAACCCAGGTCCACTGGGCTGAAATGCCATTGTCAAACTTTATGGTCGAGATCATACAATCCTCGACGTCTACTTCGTATCCATCTGTTCGTTGTCCAACATCTCCGTACCGGTAAGGTTCGTAGGCTTTGTTGATAGCGTAGACCTCTTTCGCTTCAACACCAAGATTGAAACGCATTAGATCGGTGAAGTGAACACCTCCATCTAAGGCCCATCCGCCGCCAGCTTGCATCTTGAAGTTCCGCCACCCCCATTTGCCCAAACTTTCACCTACATCTATCCAGAAAAACATCCTCAGGTCGCCGATCATACCTTGCTGAACTGCCCAACGCCTAGCGCGCTCGTGCCCACTTAAGCGGTAGTTTTCAGCCACCGACAAGATTAGATCGTTCCGCTCAGCTGCTTCGAGGATTCGCTTACCCGCTCGCATGGTTATGCCCAACGGCTTTTCGATAATCGCGTGTTTACCAGCGTTTAGTGCTTTAATCGCTAATCTGTGGTGTTCACTATGCAAGGTGCAGACATCGACACAATCAATTTCGGGATGTTGATCCAACATCTCGTCGAGGGTGTCGTAGGTTTTTGGCAAATCACCACCTTGCATCTCCTGGGCCTGTTCTGCCCTGGTTTTAGCAGCATCAATATTAATATCTGTTGCCGCCACAATGTCGAATAGCCGAAACTCTTTTTGCCATAGCTCCTGGTAGCCTCTCATGTGGGCCCCGGAGATACCACCACATCCGATCAAACCAACTTTGAGTTGGGACATAAAATTACTCCTTGTCCAAGATAAGAACTAATTATTGTGGGAGGAATCGTCGACGTCGCCCGACTCTTTCGGTAGATTTCTAACCGCCAAGTAGATAAATACGCCCATCATAATCACGAAAATTATTGTAGCCAATATCACGGTTGTTCGTAATTCCGCTCGCTGGTCTAGCGAAAAATCATCAGTATGGTGCGGCAAGGAAGTGTCGTGTCCCTTTACTGATAGGATCAGGGTACCAAACTGGAACACTAAAACCAGGCTGAGAAAAATCAACGGTGGCTTGCCTGGACGCATTTTCCTCATTTAACTAACCTACCGAACGCCGAGCAGCACCTCGATTGTCAGTTGATCTAGCTTTTCGTAAGCGTGGCCTTTGGCCGCAATTTGGTCGGGCGCAAAGTCTCTGCCTCTTAATTTACTGGCTTTGTCAGCGCTGTAGCTAGAAATCAGAGCTTCTAGTTCAGCGTCTTTCGGTTGAATTTCGGATAATAGCCCTTGGATTTCAGCGTCCTCATTGAACTGCTTGGCTTTCTCTTTTAAGATCAGGTAGGTGCGCATACAACCAGCGGCGAAATCCCAAACTCCCTCTTCGTCCTCGGTTCGGTAAGCGTGGGCATCAAAGTGTTTCATGCCGCCCCAATTAGCGTCTTCCAGTAATTTGACGAGCAGGAAAGCCGCCTTAATGTTTTCTGATCCAAATCGAAGGTCTTGATCAAAACGTCCCATCTTTTGATCGTTGAGATCAATGTGGAACAATTTACCGGCTTCCAAGGCCTGAACAACACCGTGCAAAAAGTTTAACCCGGCCATGGTTTCATGGGCGAATTCGGGGTTGACACCAACCATGGGTGGATCATCCAGAGTTTCGATAAAATGGAGCATATGGCCTGTCGTCGGCATATAGATATCGCCACGCGGTTCATTTGGTTTAGCTTCCAAGGCAAACTTCAAGTCATAGCCCTGATCTTTGACGTAGTCGCACAGAAAGTTGATCGAGTCCCGAAACCACTTGATGGTATCTGGTCCATTCTTAGACGCATCGACTTCAGTCCCTTCTCGTCCACCCCAGAAAACGTAGATCTCGGCTCCCAGTTCCACCCCCAAATCGATAGCTGACATCGTTTTCTGGACGGCGAAAGCCCGAACTTTAGGATTATTGGAGGTAAAGGCGCCATCCCGAAAAACAGGGTGGAAAAAGAGGTTGGTCGTCGCCATCGGCACTTTCATACCGCAGTCTTCCAGTGCTTGCTTAAACTCTTTGACGATCTGATCTCGTTCGCTGGCTGTGGCATCAAACGGTACCAAATCGTTATCGTGTAAATTAACCCCATGAGCCCCCAATTCGCTTAATTTCTTGACGGAATAGGTAGGGGCAACGGTTGGGCGAACCGCATCTCCGAAAGGGTCACGTCCAGGGTTGCCGACGGTCCACAGGCCAAAGGTAAATTGATCTGAAGGTTTAGGTTGGAATAGATCTGACATAATCTTCTCCTTCTGGGTAAAAATATAGTAGATAAATATTGTAACAATTTGCAGTGATCAATGAAACAGTAAATAATCAAGGCTGATCATCTTTGCAGTGACGGTTTGGGGTCCCAATGGTTGCAATATTAACCACCAAATAGACTAGGAATAGCCTTAATGAGAAACGTAACGCGACCAATCAAGAGCGATACTCGCCCCATAACAGTATTGCCAAAAGCGGCTCCGAAACCGACCATTATAAAAATAACGCCGACTTTTGAGATACCACCTACCACACCCCGATGCTCAACCGAAAAGAAGAAGTAGGTTAAGGTACAAATTACGCCTACGAAAATCAGACACATGTTGAAGACCTGCCAACCACCGCGGTGAAAGAAATCGACATAAACATTGAGTACTTCAACTTGTGTCTCTTTGGGCTTCATCTCCCGCTTGACAGTGTAGACCCATTGTTCATCCAAGACCAATTTACCATTGAATCGTCGCAGATCAAAAGTGCGATTGTCCATTATCTGCCAACGATGGTCATGCTTCCAAATCTTGACCTTGGTAGTGGGTGACAACTCAAATCCAGCCTTAGCGAAAGCTGATTTAAGGCCATCTGGTACCTCCTTCTGGTTCAGTTTATCTTGGTTGACTTGACTGTCGTTGATAGTGAGTTGGAGGTGATCTCGGATCTCCCATTTTCGACTAGCTTTCAAGGTTTCGATTTCAGCTTTTGGTGTCAGCACCAGACCGTTATTCTTAAACTGCAACTGCAAATCAGCCGTTGACTCTCCCTGATTCAGCAGGTCGGTGATATTGTCTTTAAGACTGGATTGAGTTTCGTTGAAGCGAATAGTGCTGTAAATGTGCTTGAAAATATCCTGTTCGACAGTAGCCGGAATGGCAAGGCCGGCACCATAACCAATAGTAATGGCAAAAGGAATTCGCACCAGCCAGGAGACGTCGGGTATAAATTGGGTGAAGAATAGCAAACCAGTGCAGATCGCAACCAGTATTATCATCATTTCCGTCGTTTTGCCTTGATTGATCGATAACTCCAAGAGCTGCCAGATGGTACCGATAAACCCGTCTTCGATCGTAACAATAAGGCTGTAACCGGCGGCAAGGCCGGCTCTGCAGCAGGGACACTCGGCATTATGGTTGGCGGCAATCGCTCCGTCTGTGTGCGTTACCAATCCATCCTAGAACTGATTGGAAATCGGGTAATCTACTGTGGCGAGCAGGGCGCGGG
>PACG01000008.1 GCA_002699335.1 Candidatus Poribacteria bacterium | reverse complement strand
TTAAGTTTAAGCAGCGGGTGGCGGCTGTGGTCGAGTTGTTCAAAACCAGTCGGCCAGTCAAAAAGTCCTGCGGGCTTCAGGATCTATCCTTGGGTGATGAGTTGAATCATCCTAATTTAATTGCCAATGAGCTAATTCTAACAAATGGGCAGAAAATTGCACGAATCTAACTAATTTTTAGAGGAACCCTCAATTGATTTAATTTGTCAATTTCCACCCCCAAATAGCACCCTCTAATATGTTACAATAATTTTCATAAGTGGGGTGATTCGGACTCAAAAAGGACACACTTGACGACACAGACTGGAGTGTGTTGATAATCGTTGAAACCCTCGCTGTCTCGGGGAAAACGGTTCAAAAAGTGGAAGGATTATAATGGGTGAGTGAGTCAATACTTAACCCCATACATTATACCCAGGAGGACAAAAGTGAAAACGGTTTGGTTATTTTCAGATACCGGTATCTTAGACCAGCAGGCTCAACCTGTACCGGGGGTACCGTTTCAGAATCCGGTAACCGCCGGTGCACCGCATCAACATCAATTATCAGTAATCGTCGATGGACATCAGATCTGGACACATCAAGATAGTCGATGGGAACAGGTGATCTCGGCGGAGATACAACTGCACTGCCTCTGCTGGACGGCAGAAGGACGGTTACTGGTTGGAACCGCAGAGGCTCGGGTGGCTGAAGTCGAAAACGGACAACTCAACTTTCTAACAAGCTTTGATAACATACCGGAACGCCAACTATGGAAAACTCCCTGGGGAGGACCTCCTGACCTTCGTTCCTTTGCCATAGCTAGGGACGGCGCCATCTATGCCAACATCCATGTAGGTTGGATTGCCAGGTCGAAGGATAGTGGACAAACTTGGCAAAATCTAAAGCAGGGGTTAGAAATGGATGTTCATCAGGTGGCCGCCCATCCACATGAGATGACAACTGTTTTTGCCGCTACCGCCAGCGGCTTTTACTTCAGCCAGGATCAAGGCCAAACCTTCACCCGCTCGGGTCAGGAGATGCCCTCTCACTACCAGAGAAGCTGCGCCGTTTTTCCGGAAGGTGAGGTCTACCTGACTTCGACCTCCCGTGGCCCTCACGGTTCCGCAGAGGCCCGGTTATACCGAAGTCAGGATTCAGGTCAGAATTGGACTCAAGTGGAGGGCTTACCTGACCAGATCGATCGCAATATCGATACCTTTCAGATTATCATTATCAATGAGGCCACCGCACTAGTTGTCATTGAAGACAACCAGCTGTATCAGACCACCGATCTGGGATACCACTGGCAAAAGATAGATCAGCAGTTTCCCCGCCTTTACGGTGGACTGATGGTCAATGAGGGTTAGAGCGATATTCGACGGGCATAACAAAATGAAGTCGCTGATTCGTTTGCTATTCCTGCGCGTGCCTTAATTTGTGAGGGTGCGCCTTTCTCAAGGTGGGAATTTGTAGCATCGCCTTGTCGTCGGGCAAATCCACAAAACATAGCTGTATCTTGAACACAGAGCATTAAAATCTGGCCAGATATCCTGCTATAAAGCCTTGTCGATTCAATTGACAAGTGCAACCTTTCAGTTGGGAAAGGATATAACGTAGATTCAATCTTGACGTGCAACATCCACTCCGAATGATTTTCCAAAACACATCTATGTCAGTGTTGCATAATTGATAGTACTGTAAACTCCACTAATCTCTGCTGTTAGCCGATTTGTTGCGGTTGAGGTTAGTGACTCTCACCTTAAGCAGAAATTACTAACCCGGAAAACTATGAATTGTCCAAATCTCGCGCAATGCAGGCCATTTTCCTAATGTAGAACTAGCGTGGAATAATTGGTAACATTAAATGTGAGGGAAGCAGGTTTGAGTGGAATACAGTTTGTTTGGCAGAAACAGTTTTGGTCGCTTCTGGTATGAACTGGCCAGTGTTCGGATTTCGGTCATACCGCGGGAAATTGCTACTTGAAACCTCTAACCTTATTTTATGCCCCTTCATAAAGACGTTACTTGTCGGCCATAAATCGATTTCAATCTTGATTGGAACTTGGTCATCATTTACCGCTGGCTGATAATTGCGGCGTAATATGCCATCGCAAAGATTATAGGCATTTCCGTTAGGATGTACATCAACCAACTTGGCTGTAAAATCGGTACACACAGCGTCTGTATGTACATACATGATTAAACGGACAGGACCCGTTACTTCAACTAATTCAGGTAAAACATCAGTAGAATAAACCAGCACATCATGTCTTGATTCAACCGCATTTTGTAGTTGGGTTCCTGATCGTGGTCCAAGCATTGCACCACCAGCAGAGGGGACGGGATCTAATGGGTTATATATGTATGTGTCTGGCGTTTCCTCACCTTTAGGTATTTGGTTATTCAGCCAACCATCACCCGATAAAGTATTGGCTTTTCCATTGCTGTGTAGATAGAATGAGGTAAATTGCGTTCGTGCCAGTGGCCATTCATTCTCATCACGCCACTGGTTATAACCCAAGATAAAAATTTTGACCTTCGGCAAATTGAACAATCCCTCGTCAATACCAAGATTATGGTCGAACCAAGGAATACTTGGAGCCAGACTGGTGGGTCTATAAGGTAATGATTTCTTACTATTAGGTAATTTCACATCATTAGCATGTCCCCAAGGTCCAATAATAAGGCGCGTTTCCGAAGCAACATCTTTCTTAGCATTAGCCGTTACTTCATTAAAATCCTCGATTTGTGTTGGAAGGAATGGGTCAAACCAACCCGCCATTAATAGTATTGGAACTTGTAGAGAGTGTGTCCGATTGACACCATCAATTTCCTTCCAATAGTCATTATCATCTTGATTTAACACCCAATCGTTGAAAAAAGGGGTGTCACCAATGGATCGATCATCTGCTTCGATCAGCGGAAACCCTTGAACGGCTTTGTCTAAATCAACCATCTTTACTTCTCGGTCTCGGTCACCTCGACTTCTAATAGCCCAAAACAAGCCACTTTCTAGGGAAAAAGCACCACCAGCATGAAACATTTTCCTAAAACTGGTACTTGCTATCTGTACAAACAGAGCTTTAAGCCCAAGGTCAGGTCGATCTGAGATACACCATTGTGTATGCCCAAATGATGACCCTCCCCACATGAATACATGTCCATCAAACCAGGGTTGGGTCTTGATCCACTCTAATGTTTCAATTCCGTCTTGGCGTTCATATAGGAGGGGATAAAATTGTCCACCTGACTCATATCGACCTCTGGTTCCTTGGATGATTGCTGTATACCCACGACGGGCCCAGTAGCGACCAATAACGTCGGCCCGGACGCGATTGCCAAATTTCTTGGTTAGTGGGATCCTAACCAGGACTGTCGGTGTCTTCCCATCTTTTTTAGGATAGTGGATATTTGCTAGAAGCTTTATCCCATCGCTGGTCGTGAATCCAACACGCCGTTTTGTCCGGACCTCATAAGATGCGGCTCTAATACCTTCATTAGGCAGAAGCGGTCTTGCAGCAAAATCGTACATAGAATTACATCCTGACAGCAGGCATATAATGGCTATCGTCATCATATAGAGGGTCGATGTGTGCGGTGTAGAGATTTGCCGGGTCGTTGAGATACATGGACACTTACTTGCAAATAAAAACACTTGTTTAATACCTCTCAACTGCATAAAATGTGATATGATCTAATCCTCGAATTGGTCACAATCAAGGACATAAGGCGGTGGATCTAATGGCTACAATTTAGGTGCGGTATGGGAAAACTAACCTGGGGACCGTTGGTCTGATTCTATATTAGTTGCCATTAGCCGATCGTGGGCCGGCAAATGGATATTTGAGCAGAAGCATCAATTGTTCTTTTCCATTCTCATCGAAAACATCTAAACCAAAACGGACTTTCGTTGGATCATCATAGACTAATGTACCAAATAGGCGATCCCAGAACGAAAAAACATTGCCAAAATTAGAATCAGTCCAAGGTTGCGCGCGGTGATGGTGGAATTTGTGAGTGTTGGGAGTGATGAAGATCCAGCTAAGTGGTACGTCTATCCAGTTTGGCATCAAAATATTAGCATGGGTAAAATAGGTGAAAAAGACAGTACATAGCCGATAAAAAATGTAATAGGCCATTGGAATTCCACCCAGAATAATTGCCACCAGTGCAAAGATTTCCCTGAAGAGAAAGTCACCAGGATGGTGTCGCGTTCCAGTAGTAACATCAACCTCAACATCGGAATGATGAATGGTATGAAACGCCCACAACCAAGGTATCCGATGCACCAAATAGTGAGCTACATACTGGGAAAAGAAATCGAGCATCAGAACTCCGATCAACAACTCAATCCAAACTGGCAATGAGAAAAAATGTAGAAGCCCTATCTTATTTTGTCCTACCCATTGAAAAATTCCGACGGTAACAACCCAAAAAAATGTTAATGGCTGAATTTAACACTAGAAAGACTAAGTTTAATCCAGGATGCTTCCATCTTCTGTAGTTGAAGTCGCTTACAGGTATTAAGTTTTCCAACCGCGAAAAGATGGTAAAACAAAAGGTAATAAGAACTATCTTGTGCCAGATCGGGACCTGCTCACAATAATTTAAAAACGATTCCATAGGAATTTACCCTTGTTTTGGCCTAAAGAAAAAGCAAAAACTTTGGAGCAATTTGAGAAAAAAATGTTTTATCTACCATCAATAAAAGCGGCTGTAGGTTAGCCTTACGGCGACTATGTCGAGGCTAATTGTCATTTATTGCAGTTAGCAAAATTCTTGAAGTTGTTGGGTTAAACTTGTCAAACGCTTTCCTGAGAAACAGATTAATCCAACCTCTTTATTAAAGGATACGACAACGCTTTGGGTTAAGACCAAGAAGATATTTCACAAATCCACTAAAAGTCTGACATAGGAACTGATCATTAAAAACTGGAAATATAATTTAAGCCGAACCCGGCATTATCAGTAATCGAAGCGATTGAAAGTTTTGCTCCTTGCCCGATCATCAGCGATGGTTCTACAATATCATACTTCAGCAGACGGGTGCCAAATGCACCTTCCTGAGCCAAGAGGATATCACGGTAAGCGTGAGCAACAGTCAATGCTGCGCGTGTCAAAATACTAGTCTCACCTACCTGAGCACCTATAATGATGGGAATCCCCATACTTTTTCCTATTTGGGCAATATCAAGTGAGCGTAGAAGACCACCCATTTTAGAGATGCGCACATTTACAATCCACCTCTCCGGATTGTCTTGAATATGATCAAACTGCTCCTTAATAAGGAAGCTTTCATCAAGTAAAATCATAGTGTTGAGTGCTAGGGCTATTTGGCTGAGTGAATCGTATTGTTTTACTTGAATTGGTTCTTCTACCGCTACAAGTTCCTTTTCTAATCTCTTCAGGTAGTCAATTGCCTCTTCTTCAGTATTCCAGAGATTATTAGCGTCTAACCGAATTCTAGCGTTCTCAACTATATTTGTTATCAATTCTAGCTGTTGCTTGTCTTGTCCTAATTCTCCCGAAACCTTAATCTTGAAATCGCTAAACCCAAGGTAAGCATATTGCTGAAGTTGTTTCTTGAAAACATCTAAAGCATTAACCCCCAAAACTGCTGTGTAATGGAATTCACCTGACAGACGTGGTAAGGAAAGGAATGTTTCGATAGACTGTCCTTTTTCTTTGGCCATCAGGTCTAATAGAGCTAATTCAACTGCACACCATGCTGCCAGATTATTATCTATCTCATCTTTATGATTTGCCATCCATACTCTTAGATCTGACAGACTTCCTATCTGCTGGATAGATGATCTATATTTTTCAAAGAAGGCGATGGCGCTCCCCACGGTTTCTCCCGTTACATAACTCCGAGGACAACCCTCCCCTAAACTATGATGACCAGCAACTGATTTAGCTTTAACTAAAACACTTTCTGTCATATTGCGTTCAGCGGCGGAATGTTTGAAATCGATATTAAAGGGAATATCCAATTCTTTTATTTCAAGTTGGGTAATTTTCATCTGTAATCTCCCAATGTCTGTTGATTAAAATCAAAGGTGCAATCTTTTTCATACTGAAGATGAACAATTTTGAATTGGGCTTCTCTTTGTCCGTTGGCTATACAGTATCTTTTATAAGCTTCGCTTGTTCCTTCCACCAAGAAGGTAGTTTTTACTGGTTGTAAGCGTTGGCTCTCTCTCTTAGTTTTATACTCAATATTTAATTTACACAAACTTTGTTCTATTTGTTCGGCAAAGTCAGATTGGTAATCGTCATTTGGTACTTCTGCAGTATTGCGTTCGACATACAGATGGTATTGTAAGCTATCGGGTTTAGCGAACATGATAAAAAATTGAATGTCTAAACCCAGCTTTTGTTTAACTTCCCCGATGGCTTCAATCAGATGATTTTCATAAAGTTTTTCTCCCGTGATATTAGTAACACCTTTTCCTTTCTGTACAAATCGAATCGCAGGTGTATTGTTGAACCGGCCATTAACTTCGATAATATCGTTGATGAAGTAGCGGTAAAGCCCATTTTGGGTAGTTGCAAAGATATAATATTGTTTTCCTTCTTCAATCTGCTCTAGTGTTAAAAACTTATATCTCTCACTTTCCCAAGCCTCTTGTTCCACAAATTCGAAGAAATTTTCATCTAAAGTTGGAATTCCTTGGTTGTTGAGAACGTCTAGCGTTATATTCCCCCGAAACTCGCTGGAGAGGTAACCCAGTTCAACAATGCGAGTAGAAGGGCTGATCTGTTTTTGAATTGACGGAATCAAGACACGGCAACTGCCATTGGTCCAAGTAGCAATAGCTTTCAGGTTGGGCCATACGTCTGCAAAGATCAAACTGCCTTTCTCTGATAATATTTCTTCTAGTTGTCTTGCTCTAGCTGACTTCTTTTTGAAACTGCTCAAGATTTGGGATATAGCATCTGCTTTAGCTTGTCTTTCAGAGGATGTTCCATCTATATCCAACCTCAAATTGTTCAGCCGTTCTAAGGTTCCTGTTTTTATATCATTGATTAACTGTTTCCCCTGAGTTTCGATGAGCTTTATAATTTTTAAGATTGAGGTTGGGTTTGCTGTACCAATGAGGGTGATATTGTCATCAGCCAATGCAAAGGCTGTAATTAAATAATACTTCAGCTCGTAATCTTCAATTTCGAAGACTTCTGCTGGGACAACGTACTTTGACCTTACAATAGAAGGCATGCTCTTGTAAATTAGGCCAGACATTGAACCGTAGGGGGTTCCAGTTTCCAAATTACCTTCTACTGCGGGACTAACGATTCCCATTATTTTGCCGCTATACACACCTGGAATAGAAGTATATAGGGCATAGGAAAAGATTTTCTGGCTCTTCTTATAATCTAAAATTGTGTCTTTGAGTATAGGGACATATTTGGGGGTGTCTGTAGTTCCACTAGTTTGGGCGTACATCACCGGTTGCTCACGGGTTAAATACGTTTCTCTTTCGTCTTCCTGCTTTTCGATATATTGTCTCAGTTCTTCATATGATTGGATATCAACAGCTTGGCTGAATTCTGAGTAAGAAGAAATTTGTTCGAAGTTATGTTCCTGACCAAAAACGGTATCTTTATTTTCAGAAAGGATTTTCTTCAACAGTTTATCCTGAGTGTTTTGTGGATTCTGCGTCTGCTTAATGCTTGGATTCCATAGACGACGCTTGATAATCAACATTCGAAAATACATCAATAGATTGAGTAAAGCATTCAGCATTTTCTTATCCTTCCAATTTATCTAGTCCTTTGATAAAAGGTGTCCGAATTTGGCTAGCAAAGTCTAAAGGGTATTTCCGATTCTTTAGTCCTAGCCCATCAACTGCTCTTTCCTTTGGTAGGAGCCACGTTCCAAATAGCAAATCCCAGACGATCAAATTATTACCGTAATTCTTGTTGGATTCTCTAATTAGGATCGAATGGTGCCATCGATGTAGTTCGGGACCACTGATTAGATAGTTAAGGAATCCAAGTTTTAAATTGATGTTGCAATGTTGAAAGAAGCCGTTAAGGGCATAAAAAACAAAATAGATGCTTAAGACTTTTTCCGACACACCAACAATGATGAAGGGGAGTGCATCAAATAGGAACTGGAGGCCTTTATCTAATGGGTGAAAACGGCCGACATTGACCCAGTAGAGTTTATGGGGTGAATGATGAACGGCATGCAAAGACCACAACGGCCCCCACTCATGACTCAGCCGGTGCAGCCAGTATCTCAGTAAGTCAGCAAGAAGGAGCATAATAATCACCTGAACAAACGCAGGAAATTGATGTGCCCAGAATCCTTTAAGGATAATGCCCTTGGCTTTTAAATAAGACAACAAGGTACTGGCAAACAGGAACGAAAGAAGCTTAGGCAGGACGATCTGAATGAAGACCATAAAAGTGAGGTCGTTACCAACGTCTGAAATTTGCGGCGTCCATTCTTTTCTATAAGGGAAATAGGATTCTAAAAAAGTGATAATAGCGGCACCAAGAATAACTGGCACGTATGTCATAATCTTCGACGGATAAGGGGTATTGAGAAGAAGTTGGTGCAAGACCAAGCCAAGCGTAATTACTGCAGGATACGCTGTCCATGAAACGATCGTGGTGATCCGAGTGTTGAACGTTTTCATTATTGCCCCTTTTAATTTTTTACGATTTTTTTTTGCCGTGTTGATAATGAAATACACCAACCGTCACTAGAAAAGCAGCCAATACGGTATGAAAAAATGTTGGGATTCTGGCACCAAACCAACTGTGTTCCGGTGCTATAGTTAATCCGACAGCGAGTCGAAACAACATCACTAACAAGTAAATAGCGCCCAAGGACAAGCAAATTTTACCAGTCGTATCCTTAGGAATTACCCGACCAACAGAAATTTTAAGAACCGCCACTAAGCAGACTAGAATTATGAGAAACTGGGCTACAACCAATAACCAATAAGGCACGGCACCACTTTGCCAATCTTCAAATGGTGGAAGAAAAGCGACGGGGTAAAGCTTTTGAAGAAGTTGGGCAAAAACGCGAAAACAGAAAAGCAGCAGTAAAGCTGTCAGTGTGACAGAATACCGGAGGTACTTCACAGACTGTTTATCTTCCACAATGATTATCCTACACACCTAAACACAATCGAATAAGGTGAGGCAATAGATATTTAATTCTGTAAATTTTCATGCTGATTTTAACAATCCTATTCTTACAAAAACAACAGCATTTAACATGCCAAGAATTATAGTCGCTGAAATTGCAGGGGATCATTGAAAACAAAGCCAAACCGAAATTTCAGAGTTGCGACATATGTGTCGCACTGCTACACGAATGTCGCGTTTATACCAATTCTGGAGAATCAGCGTGCATTGATAGCGTGTAGTAGAGAGAGGAATCCAACGATGGAAGAGCTGTAGGTCTGGAGTTCATCTACCACGGCCTCCTTCAATACATAGAGTGTGGGGAACAATTCAAAGGCCAGATGTCCCTTCAAGGTTTGTCCGAAGCACTCGATGAGATTGAGCCCTGGACTGCAGGTGAGCTGAAACGGGAAGGCCGTGTTGTTGGGCCTATTCAGATGGAGTGCTTGCTGAAATTAACCGTTTTCCGACAGCAGAATCAGGCAAGGCTCTAGCCGAGGTGCGTGCTAACCCACTGATGAATCCTTGTAGGAGAACAACAGTTCGGTGGTGGGCTGCCGCAACCTCTTCTACTGTTTTCCTCTCTACTTTCTTCCTGAGGCTAAATTTACTCTTTCATTTTCTACGATGGTAACCAGATCCTGTCGGTGCTTCTTGCTGATCATAGTATTGATTTCCCGATCTTCGATTCGGCTCTTTTCTTTATAAATATCTAGGTTACAAGCCGTCGATTGAAGGATTCTATAGCCACTCCTCGGATGTTGCTCTTCAAAGTTGAATGCACGAGACGTATAATTGAATATCTACTTAAAGGAGTTGGATGTATATGAAAATTACCAAACTTGAGACATTCCTGATTGCACCTCGTTGGTTGTTTTTGCAGGTACACACTGACGAAGGGATCGTTGGCTTAGGAGAACCGTACCTTGAAAGGAGTACCACTACCTCTGTTGAAGCAGTCAAAGAACTTGAAGATTATCTCATTGGTCAGGGCCACAGGCGAATTATTCATCATTGGGAGGCGATGTTATCACGGTGGTGCTATTATGGTGAGTGCAATTAGCGGCATTGAGATAGAATTTTGGATATTCTAGGCAAAAGTGTAGGCCTGCCGGTGTGGCAACTGCTGGGTGGCTGAGTACAAGATCGCATTCGACTGTACAAGGGAGGTGGCTCGGTCGAACAGATTAAGGAGGATCTTGCCTGCGGGTTCAAAGGTTTCAAAATCGGTTTTTCTGGCCAACCGAGGATCTATACTACAAAAGAGTTCATTGATAAGGCTGTAGCCTACTTTGGAGAAATCCGAGATGCAGTGGGTCCCTCCATCGATATTGCCGTTGATTTACACGGTGCATTTCTACCCGCAGCAGCTGTTCCGATCATCAAGGTACTGGAGCCATTTCACCCTGCATGGATTGAGGATCCATGTCAGTGTGAGAACTATGATGAGATGGCGCGAATTGCCCAGAGTAGCAAGTCTTCCAATTGCGGTAGGTGAGCGCGTTTTTACACGTTGGGCGTTTCGGGAACTTCTGGAACGCGGTACAGCCAAGATTTTAAATCCCGATCCTTCGCATGTGGGGGGTGTTTTTGAAACGCGCTTCATCGCCGCCATGGCTGAGATGCACGATGCAGGTGTTGCACCACACTGTCCACTTGGGGCCATTGCCCTCGCAGCTTGCTTGCCACTTGATGCGATAGTGCCAAATTTTGTGTTTCAGGAACACGTGACGCTCGGCCAAGGATACCTCAAAGAACTTTTCATTCCAGTCGACGGCTACCTGCCGATCCCTGACCGACCGGGATTAGGTGTCGAACTGGACAATGATGCCATTTTCCGGCCACAAGCACCTTTGCATCCAGAAGACGGCACAGTTGTCGATGGGTAAAAATTCTCGCTAATAACTCGTTGAACGAATACGGTTTCAATGATCTTTTAGTGTAACCTCTGCCTGATTGATACCATACCTGTATCAATCTCCTAATTGTTAAGGAGGAATAACTGTTGTTAATACTTGCTCCAGATAATTGAGAGGGGTGTAAACTCCTAAGAAAAAGCGGCTTTGGTGACAGAAATTTAGCGGGGGAGGCCAGCCCAAAAGACGGCTCATAATCATCAAAATCTGAATACGCTAGCCAGGGTTGACAGGGTTTGAATCTTGGCTAGGTTTGGGACTAGCAACTGCTGTTGGTAGCCATTGGCGCTAATGAGTTTGGACCTCAGTCCAAAAGTGGTACTTCCTACTTTCACGGTGGCTCCTGTTGCGCTCAGACGTCATACTATAGTGGAGGAAAGCTATGTCAGGTTTAGTCGATGAACTGGTCATAAGCGTAGAGTCGGCAACCGATTACTACCCTACACTGAATTGGTAGGTCGGTATATTGCATATAATGCTTACCAAATTCCAAACTCCACCCACCATATATTCGCCCAAAATAATACCGAGGGAAAAGGTACAGTCTGCCGATATGATCTCAGACCTCCGTAGCGTAGAACGATCAATTTGACGACCCAACTGATCAGAAATGAACTCCAAACGTGGATTCCCCAACTACTGGAAATAGCGTATCCCAGCGGATGGAAAGGCCACCACAGAAAGTGCAATCGAAGAAACATCATCCCGATTGAGAGCAGAAATCCGACACTGACAGCTCCTATGGCAAATAGATCCGGTTCCGTCTGGTATAAAAGCCAGGATTCCAGCCAGCGAAACGTCTCTCTGCCGAATCCTCCTGATCCCCACCAGGTGTAAAATCCTGACGCCGATCCGCGCCGGTAGAAACTGTCTAA
The DNA here is from genome assembly GCA_002699335.1 of Candidatus Poribacteria bacterium. Next base: position 7,180 of record PACG01000008.1, on the reverse strand, counting down.
AATCAGCCAAAAGGTTGAAACCACACTGATAAATATGGCTAGTATCAAAATCAAAATCAGGTTTCGACTAACACGGGGTGTTGAGATTCTAAGCTGATCAGACATCTTGAATCCTTCTAGTTGATGGGGCATCGGATGACTGGCGTATGTACGATTGAACCAGTGGTACAAAGCTAGTACAGCCAGGTTTTTCGGCCCTAATCTCCGTGTGCCTTGCGCAATAATAGCAATGTGATCTGGCCCCAGAGGATAATGGGCATCGTGTATGGGAAACCCCAACTCCGCTCGCATCCGTGTGATGGCCGTCGAGAGCAAGTAATAGAGGAAGAAAAAAGCGACAGATAGCCAAATCCCCATCCCGGCTCGCACAGAGAAAAAGCAGAGAAATACAAAACCGAGAATAATCCCAATAACTACCGTGCTATCACTGATACCATCTGCGATATCTGGTTGGTCTTTATCAGGACGAAATAGACTTAAACTGACTTGCTGAAAGTGATGTCTCCCCACCCACAATGCAGCCAGGATAATCGCTATATAGGCACCGAATGATTGCTCCTTAGCATAAGGAAAATTGGGTAATCCCTGTAAGCCGACAGCACTGCTAAAAATTTGCTGAGCTTTCAGGACCCAGTAGAAAAACCAGGCTGAAAACAGGAGATCAATCGGCATTAGAAAGCCAAGTCCAATTAGATGTGGATGAATTGTGACCGGTGTCCATCCGATGGCATTCCAAGGGCGATCAGTTAACAAGCGGTGCAGGTTTAAAATCCTCTTGAGTGGAATGGATGGCAACACTGGATACAGAACAGCTAATCCGTTGACGAATGTCAGTCCGCCTGTTATGCAAAAACCGAACCAGAGAGAGCGATTGTGCAGCAGGTGGAGTTTGGGATCCATGATAGAGAGCGGTAGTTGAATGATTGGGTAGGTTAGTTTCTCTTTTTCAATCCACTGCTTCCGCAACACGACGTTGATACAGAGCATAATACCCAATAGTGCCATCGTGAAAAGCAGCCACCAGATGAAAGGTTCAATCCATGGCTTCACATGCGTCCAGTGATACAGGGTGGTTTCACCTTCATAGTATCCCCGCAGCGAAATTTTATCTGAAACGGTTAGCCAGGACGGTAAATGAGGCAAGATAAGGTTTTGCCACTCGTTTTCCGGGGTTGAGAACCAGAAAGCGTGTCCCATCGAAGTCACTAAAATTTCCATCATGTTGTGCGAACAGATGGAAGAGGCCATACACATCATCAGGTAGGGCACCAGAAGTTCAGAGGAGGTAAGTGCCCAGCCGGGGGAGATACGCTTCATCAGAATTGATACGCCCACCAGCAGTACCAGGCAAAAGATAACGTTATAGTAGGGAACCAGGTAGGTGGGAAACGACCAGCGGTTGAATTCGAATTGAATAATCCAAAAGCAGTTGACGGGAATGAGAATCAGGCCGATCAACACACTGCGAATGGTTAATCGGTCAGAAAATAGGTCTTTCATTTCAGGTTGGGATTGAACGGCTCTGTTTTTCCATTTCCCCGATCAAGCACTAGTTGAAGATTAGCGTCCCTGACTTGCCCTTGGCTTTCGTGGGAACAGGTCGGGACATGCTTGGCTAGAGTCATCGTAGTATAACGCGGGAATAAATACAATTCTCAATTCTTATTTTGATCGGGGAGCGGAGACGAATCGCCTCGCCTTGGCTCTCTGCCTGTTGTATCGTTGTCTGCGGCTTGTCGTCTAGCCAATGCTAGATCAACTTCGTGTTGTCTTTAAGGCCAACTGACCAGTGGTACTTGCTATTATTGAGAGTTGCCGTCATATTAAAGACGGGATAAAACAGTTCATGTCATAACAACAAAAACAATAAGGACAATAGCATAGATTAGGCAACCGCTTCTGCCTAAGTCTAAATAGGCTTTAACTTCTTCAGTAGGAGAAGGTTGGCCACAATGAGGACAATTCCAAGCTTGTTTACTGACCTGATGATCACAGATACGGCATTTGCCAAGTAAATCTTCGCATCTAGGTAAACTCCTCATTTAAACTAAATAGATTATAGTTTATGACGATAAACGTTGATACTACATCACCAAAAAAATGAGAGCGCAATTATATATCAACGTGTTGGCTAAATCTCTGCTGGAATCGACTATCAATATCTATGATAGTTATTGATCTCCACCACTAATACCCACTTATTTTATCCCGCAGCCGCTGTCAAAATAGAGACACACTTGAAGCCTTATCTTGTACTACCAATAACTAGGAAGCAGCAAGTGGTAATACTGCTATCAATCTTTTTATATCATTTATTCCTTAATCTAAGCCCATCGCATTTTAATTGGAATCAATCAAGTGCGAGAGCCGGTTGTGATTGTATGTGAAGAATTCTGTTTTGAATACGAATGCTGATCTGATACATAGATCAGAATTTGTCACCTAAAAGAAATTCCAAAATGTGAATATACAGGTCTTTCAATTCCATCCCAATCAGCGGGGCGATTAATTATGCCTCCCATATCTTCGACATACATACAAGACGACCCTCCTTGATCACATGCCATGGCATCGTAGGCCCCAAGTGAGCGTAACATCTTTGCGCAATCTTCATAGGTCAAACCTACGCTGTACCATGGACGCTTTCCATCTACAACCATCAAAAAGAGTTCGGAACCATCCTGGTCTAATCCCATAACTGTTCTAGCATAGGGAAAATCCCGTCTGTCCTGTCGAGGAAAGATAATTTTATTCTTTTTCAAAATATCGAAACGCCCCCAAATGGCATTGTAATAATCATCTTTATACTCTGTATCCACAAATTCCTCTTCGTAGTACTTCGCCACATTGTGTTTGTTAAACCCGATGAAGGGGCGTAATTTTGTATCCACCATCATCACAGGATTCCCATTTCTGACCCAATTACCGGACCATCTACCCAATTCACAATTAGGGGCCGGAGTCTCTCCTGCTTCACCGTTAATGGCCAATACGGCACCATGTTTCTTGGCAAATGTACTTGTCAAATACTTTTCTCTTTTCTGCGGAGAAATTTCAATTTTAATCTTTGGATGTGTCAAATCGACCCGACCAATATAAACAACTGAATTGGGCTGCTGTTGAATCACCGTCAACAATTGAACAGCCTCATTTATGGAACGTTTAAACAGTTTTGCTTTTGGGAATTCTTTGTTAAATTTCGATAGGTCAACGGGAGCATGAAAGGCGACAGCTCTTATTTTCATTCGTACATTTCGAACGTTTTCATTTAACACATTCATTTCCGTGCGGATAAAAGCAAACTTTTTATCCGCCACATAAAGAAGTAGCATCAGTATCAATGCAGCATTGATATAGAGACGTTTTTGATTGGAAAGTTCTTTGAGCCATCGTCTTCCGAGCCAATTAAACAGAATCAATGCAATGACCATGAATATAAAAAGCAAATTAAAAGGCAATTCCATCATGCGCCATGTAGTGGAAATTAAATTGTCGAGCAGGTTATTTATGAAATTTCCCATACAGTTGTCATTTTGTCCGTATCATAAGAGGCAAATGTGCCTAGTTTTGTAGATCACACTTTGGTATAAAATACGAAAGTATCAAGTTGCCGAGCTTTGACTCGGGGTAGGATTTGGCTCACCTTGGCCAGAGGAGTAGCACTCAACTCCAAGGTGTCACAATAATCATCATATTGCTGTTGGTCGCTAACAGAAAGGAGTTGCTGTTCATAAACAGTCCTGTGACCGGAGAAGTAGAAAACGAAGGTGTCATCCGGTTAGATCTGACGAGACAATATACCTGGCTGGCGGATGACATTAGGGTGTGCGGGTTCCATTTGCCTGTTATCCGACCGGTCATCGGGAAGATCTCGTCCGCTTTGAATCCGGCTACATTGACCAGAGCCGCACGGGAGGCTTCCACATCAGCTACACAAGCAGATAGAAAAACAAAGAAGCCCATAACCAACATGTCATTTCGATCACCTGTTAGATTAGGGCTCAATTTATCACAGGCGGTGACGGAGATCAAGAACTTTTACTGTCCAGTTTTTAGTGAGCAGTGGCCTGTGGCTAGTGAGCAGGCGGGGATGAGGTTTAACGTAGGGCTTTCAGCACAACCAAAACTATGGCCTTGTCGGTTGCTCACAATCTTACCAGATACGTTAGTTCGCATTTGCTTTCTAAGCTATTTGGCAATTTATCTTCTAGGAACTATTGAAAAACAACTGCAATTTATCTCAGAATGCAATTGTTTTAATCTCTTCAGTACCTGAAGTATCATGAAGAGAAACAGGTAGAAAATTAGCGTTAATTTGCTTGTTTGGGGTGAGATGGGATTCTATGGGATAGTTGCCAAATGATGGTAATCTCTGCATATGCATTATCAACATGGAAAGGCAATGAACTCTCAAAAACCATAGAAAATCCGACTTCACATCAATATCCCGTCTTTCTTGTCTAAACCGATAAAGGATTAATTCCCTTGGCTAATTCCCTCTGTTTTCGAAGCATGCTCCTCTCCCCACTGATGCATTAGCGTAAGATGGGAGTAATGCCTTGCCATACTCAGTCAACGAATATTCAACTTTAGGTGGCACGACTGCATAAACCTTTCGATGCACAACACCATGGTTTTCTAACTCTCTTAGTTGTTGTACCAGCATTTTCTGAGTTGCACCTGGAACCAAACGTTTGGGAGCACTAAATCTTTGTAAGCCGTTGGATAGGTTGTGGATAATCGGCATCTTCCACTTTCCACCTAGAACATGCATTGTTATAGTGACACCATAAACCCCATTGGATTGGCATTCTTTATTTAAATTTTGACCATACGGATTGATCGACATCTTCCACCCCTAATCGTATACTTTTAGCAAATATAATGTCATAAAAAATATATACTTGGTGGGCAGAAGCTAAAGTCAGTATAATTCAACTCTATTTTAACTTTAGGTTTTATCTGTCTTGTAAGCTATTTAAATTACGGGAGAATGTTACATGTTCAATTACAAACCTAAAAGACAGATTTCACTTCTGTTATCTACTCTTAGCCTCTTATCCATATTTGTGGTTAACTTATTGGCTGATAACTATCTGACTGCAAGCGAAAAGATCGCTCAACAATATCACGTTGAAAAAAATGACAACTCATTTAGTTTTTCCGCTACAAAACCTCATGCCTTTTCGGGCGTTAGTTCGGAGTTAATAGGTCATATTAGTGTTGATTTGAATAATCTGAGCGACTTTAATGCGGAATTCAATCTCAAGGTGGATACTATTGAAACAGGAAACAAAAAGAGGGACGGACACCTGAGGGAGTTACTAGAACCCGAAGAATTTCCTGATATTAAACTGACTGCTAATTCGAATATGATCCATTCAATTTTGCCAGCACATGTCAATGGACAGAAAAAGGTTAGACAATTGAATATTGGTGAGACTATAACAGTAAGTTCTGATGTCACGATAGAGCTCCATAACATAAAAAACTTAGCCTTTAGAACAAACTAAATAGCCAGTTCAACGTAAAATTGTCGGATTATAATATTAAAGGTCCTGGGCTCTGGTTTTTCAAGTTGAGAGAAGTAATAGTGAACTCCGATATAATTTTAAAAATGGATTCTAAGAAAAAAGGAGTTATCCGTGATTCCCCAACGGCAAAATGAAAGATGGTGATTCTAAAATAGTCTCTTGTAGTATCTTAAAAACCCAATCTTGTGAACATCAAGATCAAGGAAACCACAGCCAGGATGTAGAGGATAAAAAGTTCTATGGTCTTATATAGAAGAATTGATCCCCTGTGATCTCTGTAATCTGAATGTTCAAACTCTCTAATCATTATTCTATCCGGCAGGTCATCTAGTATATATTAAAAATCTCACTGTGGTTTCCAATGTTAGGTGTTCAAACGTTCTTCAAATATTTATGGATCAACTGTCAGAACTTGTGTTTATTTTGCTTAATCAGAATTCAACACTCAATTTGGCAGTTGACGCCCTTGATCTTCAAGTTTAACGTTTTCACACCCATCTTATAATATATATTATAAGATGGGTGTGAAACACTTCTCCCTGTGGTATTAAATGGAAGCGGTGGTTAACGATTTCAAGAGACTTCATTTATTGCTGTCACGTTTATGTTCGAATCAATATATGCAAAGCTAGATCCATTAACCATAAAAATTATATGGCATTAAAGAAGACAAAAATATTTCATGGCAAGATTAATGTTTCTACCGAATTATTGATGGAAAAAAGGAGACTCTATAAAAAGAAAAGGATGGAGATGAAACGTTCAATCGAGAAATTAAGCAGGTGAAAGGATCAAACATACATTACTGATGCTGACTTTAAAATTCAAAATAGGATATTTGCCATGTTATTCAAGGGACAGCTAACACTCCAGAGCAGTCCTGAACAGGTAACAAACCTGGTTGAAACGTATGACTTCACTGAACGGTCATCAGAAAATCACCAAAGACACCGGTTTGTTGTAGATGTACTAAGAGCCGATTGTGATGCAGCGTTTCTCTACGATTTGACCGATGAATCATACAGTAGTTATGACAGCTTCAGCTTCTTACGCAGGAGCCAAGATTAAAAACACGAGAAATACTAAAGATGGTAATTCTGAATAAATTATTCATGGCTAACCAAATTCAACGCCACCACCTGTCATCTCATTTGGGCAAAATAAATTCATTTACGCTGATATTAGCTTTTTTTCTATTCTTTTATGCCTATCAGAGTTATTTGGGATGTTCCCTGAAAGTCCAGGCATTACTGGTTTTCTCAATTGGACTAATTTAGTCATTGATGGGATTTTTTGTGTTGATTTATTATTGAAATGGGCAATTGGTGGAAAGAGTTATCGAAAAAGCATTTGGTTTTGGGTTGATCTAGTCAGCTGCTTGCCGATTATTAGCTCTCTGATGGAGGTTTTATCTAACATCTACAACTTTGGTTTAGAAGGTACGCGTGCAGCTAGGGGCGCACGGTTTACAAATATTGTTCGGGCCAGCCGAATGACAAAGGTTAGTCGAATGCTCAAATCGCTTCGATTAGCCAGAGGTATAAATGTCTTTAAAACCCAACATTTTGAGCCAGATGAGATGCCTAATTTTGAAACAGCTCTCAAGATAACAATTCCAATATTGATTGCTAGCTTCTTGGTAATCA
>PACG01000007.1 GCA_002699335.1 Candidatus Poribacteria bacterium | reverse complement strand
CTTACACTTCTGATAAATTATAAACAAGAGTCTATAGGAGTGTCAAACAAAAAATGGGGTTTTCCGACTGTTTATGAGGCTATTCCCTAATTTTATGAACATAGGCTATCTATAGTTCTGATCATTTAAATTGGAATCTTAGGACAAAATGTGCAGGTAGCGGTCTTATTGTTTGGTTGATCTCAATCTTTTTTTTTGCTATATTATGCCCGAACCTCGCTAAATCTGGAAGAAGGAAGTAAGACGTAAAGATGAACTTAGCAGAAAAAGTAGCCATTGTCACCGGAGCCGGATCTGGGATTGGCCAGCATACATCACTAGCATTATTGAAGGAAGGTTACGCTGTGGCGTTAGCAGGCCGAAGAGTTGAAGCCCTCAAGAACACGGCCACAGAAGCCGGGGTCGATGCACAGACGTTAGTGGTGCCAACCGACGTTACCAACCCGGATTCCGTCAACCATTTATTTTCCCAAACAGTTTCGGCTTTCGGCCGCCTTGATCTATTGTTTAATAACGCTGGGATTGGTGCACCCGGCGTGCCACTTGAAGATCTGACTTACGAACAGTGGCGAGTAGTAGTAGACACCAACTTGACCGGGGCATTTTTATGTACCCAAGAGGCGTTCAGGGCAATGAAGCACCAGCAGCCACAAGGAGGACGCATCATCAATAACGGGTCGGTCTCAGCTCATGTCCCACGCCCTAATTCTGCGCCATATACGGCTACCAAACATGCTATTACCGGGTTGACTAGATCTACCTCTCTGGATGGCCGTCAATACAACATTGCTTGTGGGCAAATTGACATCGGCAACGCTTATACCGACATGACAAGTCGAATGAAAGGTGGAGTCCGGCAGGCCGACGGAACAACCATGGCCGAACCGACGATGAACGTCGAAGATGTGTCACAAGCCGTGGTCTATATGGCTGGGTTACCTCTTAGTGCCAATGTTCAATTTATGACGGTGATGGCAACTAAGATGCCCTATATCGGTCGAGGTTAGTTGGTTGACTTAGCATTTTTTTTGAGCTCTTCTAGAGGAACGACGGAAAGTGCCGAGAATTCGGTGGCCGATAAAATGACGGGAGGTGCAACACCAGCATCCATGGCATCTTTCCAACGGCTTGCACAGATACACCAGTGGTTGCCCGGCTTTAGTCCCGGGAATCCTGATTCTGGAACTGGCGTACTGAGATCGTTGCCTGCAGTTTTGGAAAAGGCTAAAAACTCTGCCGTCATTTCAGCACAGATCACATGTTTCCCCAGGTCCTTGGGCTCGGTTTCGCACGTTCCGTTTCTAAACCAACCGGCTATCGGATCGCACCCGCACTCGACTAAAGGTTTACCGAGAACGTTTCTATTTTTAATAATGCCTATTTTCTCTTGGCTTTGCACTTGCTTATTCCATTACTTATCAATACTGCTAGGTCTATCGATCGTGAATAAGGGGAAGTCTGATCAACAACCCAACCTATAAAATTGGTAAATCCAATTCCTGAGTAGCAGGATAATACCAAAAATCAGCCTTAAAATCAAAACCGGTTTGTCGCGATTTCTGCTGATTATGGTTGCCCCTAAAAAATCGCCCACTGAAATCAGCTTTGGTGTTATACTAATATGTCCCCGTTGGAAATTCGATGAAAATACCTGATGGCCTAGTTGTCTTAACCTTCGATGATGGCAATAAGTCAGATCTCGATTTCGTTGCACCACTTCTAAAATCGCATGGTTTTGGCGCAACTTTCTTCATTACCGAAGGTTTGAACTTTCTAACTCACAAACAACATTATTTAACCTGGCCTGAAGTGAGACAGTTACACGACTTAGGCTTTGAGATTGGCAACCACACTCAACGCCACAAAAACGTGACCCAACAATCAGCGGAAGAGCTATTGGCCGATATTGTTCACATCGACCAACGCTGCCTTGATTACGGTCTCCCACAACCTATAACCTTCTGTTATCCCGGCTACCAGCATAATGTCGATGCTGCTGAAGTGCTAAACCGGCACGAGTTTAGGTTTGCCCGGCGTGGGGTTGCGCCTGAATTTACTTATGACAGCAGAGGAGGGCGTGGACCGGCTTACGATCCGGAAGCTCATCATCCGCTTTTGATTCCGACAACAGGTGCGGCGGGACCACACTGGCAGTGGGATGATTTTTTGTGGGCTCTAGATCAAGCAGGAAAAGGGGAAATCTGTGTTCTGACCTTTCATGGTGTTCCCGCTTTAGAGCATCCGTGGGTCAATACCGAACCCGCACAGTTCGAACAATATATGCAACACTTGAAGGATAATCAGTTTCAGGTGGTAGCATTGCGAGATCTGGCTGTTATGATTCCCCCAAGCTAAAGGATTCAGCATGGGATCCTTTACCGAATTGAACCATCTGCTCTTTGATTCTGCCGCGTTGTGCCGATAGTTCGGAGATGGTAGCCCTGAACCTGTTGCGACACGATACTTGGTTTCAAGACTTGCGTCTATCATTATGTCGTTAAATCCTAGAGATTTGTTAAGTTGAAGGAAAGACGACGTGGATAAATCCAATTTTAATAATTCTCTTGTTGTTCTAAACCGATGATTAAACGGCTTTTACTTCGACTCAGTGATTGGGATTTCCGCTTATTCATGCGGATCTTCAATCTAAATGGTCGACGGTTTATAGATCATTTCATGTATTGGATTTCCAAGACCGGCGATGGTCATCTTTATATGGCCATTGCTCTGTTTCTGTTAATTTTCCATTCGCTCTTGGATGAGGGAAAGCGAATCTTTGCCACCGGTGCCGTCGGTTTTGTTGTTAAATTATCGATTTATACCGTTATCAAGAAAAAGGTGAAACGAAACCGGCCATTTCAATCGCTTGAGGATGTCGAGTTTCTAATTCCACCACCAGATCAGTTTAGCTTCCCTTCTGGTCACATGGCAGGGGCGGTAATGACCGCCATTGTACTCGGATACTTCTATCCTTTCTTACAGATCACGCTTGTCGTTTGGGCCTGTTTGGTCGGATTCTCCCGGGTTTATCTAGGCGTTCACTATCCTACTGATGTTGTAGCTGGTGTACTATTGGGTATCATCAGTGCCAAAATTGGGTTCTTCATCACTACCTAGCCACCCATTTGCTGTTTTTTCCCCAAGTAAGCACCTAAATTTTTGGTTATCGGCTTATTCTTTCGCTCCCTTTGCCTGACCAGTCTCTGTGTTAGCTCCCTTTTGACCGCTACACCAATAGTCGTCATCAGTGAATTAATGTGGATGGGTGACTTTTCTAGCCCTCGCCACGAATGGATCGAACTCTATAATACGACGAACCCGTCAAAAATCAAAACAGGAAGTTCTGATGTTAACGATCCCAACCGGTATTCCGGCATTGGCCTATTTTTAATTTCCAATAACAGGGCTAAAGACTGCAACTTAGCAGTGATACCGGATCTTGTCGAAGCCTCTGTTACACTGACTAATACCCAACTGCAGGTTAAGCTCTACGACGTTGCAGGCCGGTTAATCGACACAGCCGACGATGGGATCGGAAAGCCGATGGCCGGTGATAGCGCTCAGAAAAAAGCTATGGTGCGTCGGCTGAACGACCGGTCACCGAAGATGGTCAGTTACCATTAGCTTGGCGGACCGACGAACAGCCAAGCCAACCAACAAAGACCTTCAATAGATCTAAAGCCCCAACTCAAAGGGAGTATCCGTTTTAGCGAACTGCTGTGGATGGTCGATTTTAGCAGCGACCGATATCAGTGGATTGAGCTCTACAACACTACTAGCTAAGCAATTGACATTCAAGGTTGGGTAATCCGGTCTAATACAGATCAGATCTTGTTCGGATTAACCAACCATCGACTATACCCTAGTCGCTAATATAGAACAATCTGACCTAGGGGTTATTCCTGATCTGATAATCCCATTTCATCTTCCCGACATAGATTTACAACTTAAAATTCTACGCGGGTCAAGTTTTGATCGATGTAGCTGATGATCGTCGAGGCCGACCATTTGCCGGTAACGACGAACATAAGCGGTCGATGGCACGCCGGTCAGAGATTGAAGACGGAACTAAGCCTGAGGCATGGTTTACAGCTAATGCTCAAACAGGTTGGAAAACTGGCAGCCAATCCCTTGGTACACCTGGTGGCCACGCCTCTTGTGTTCAGAGTTCCATTTTTTACAGCAGAAGCCAGTACTCAGGACGTCTACCTTCAGTGGGACATTAGCAAGCCGATCGAAGACTGGACAATTAGCTTCAATATCCATCGCAATCACCAGCTAAGCGATGGTGTAACTTACAGCCAACCGATTAAAATAAATGCCGAATCCATTCCCGCCGCATCGGAAATCATCCACTACCGGTTAAAAGGTCTTGTCTCAGCACAGGATCAGATCTACCGCTATCAATTGGAAGCGATCAGTCGTCACCCCATATCTCAAAGCGAACGAAGTATCATCTCTTGCACATCATCTACTTACGACAAACGCTGGTTTCGGTAAAACCTAAACCCAGGTTCGCAACACTGTGGGGTCATATCAAACGTTTGGCAACACTAACTGACCACCCTTAACGTGCTTAATCCGGGACAAGAAACTATATCCAGTATTTTTACGCGACAGTTCGTGTACTGGTAGAATCATATCTTCGACCCGGTGGATACATTTGCTCTTGCCGAAGTATCCACTTAAACACTAACATATTAGCGAAACAGCCTTTTGCCTAACCCACTTCTTAATCGGGGAATAGGCCTGAAAAACCAATATTTTGCCTTAAACTTACCCCGTACTTTCGGTGAAATCGAGCAGCAGACGAGAGAATCAGGATAATACGCTGACCATTGGAACCACTAGCCTAGCCTGTCCGATGGCAAGGATCATTCGAGATGATGCAGAGCATGCAATTCGAGCCGCGTTCCCAGAGATCGCGACGGTGTTGATAGAAATCGATCCATCTCGGCGATGGTCACATGACCGGCTGACCAGTGTGGGACGTCAACAACTGCTCGGTGAATCCAGACCCGCGGCGCATGAACCATCAGTGGCACCCAATTCTGTGCGGATAGCTGGCCCCACTCGTGTTGATAGGGTGGCCTGGCCTCGGCTCCCCGTGGCCCTCATTTCCCTAGTCACCTTGATGCTAGGTCTCGGTGGAGGGCTTATCCGAATGGGGATTACCCTGCCGCTGGCTGATTTCGCTGTAAGCCATGGAGCGTTTATGGTCGTGGGATTTCTGGGCACCCTTCATTGCTTTTACTGGGCCTGGATTGGGCCTATTGCTTTGGCCTATGACTCTCTTCGTTACTGGAACCATCTTTGGAAGCACCGTGTTTACCATCGTTGCGCTCCGCATCTGGCAGATACAGCCGGGACTTCACACGCTCACAATGGCCCTGGGGATAAGCGCTCTGCCTGCGTCGATCGGCCCGATGGCAGCGGGTAGAACTATACCTGAGTTGGTCCTTTGGTGGACCGTCTTCCTGGTCGGGACCATCGCTGGCGAACGTCTTGAGCTCTCGAAGTTCTCTGGGAGTCAGTGCGGTTCTCGCTGGAGCTTTGCCTTGAGCCTGGCGCGCCACTCATGGGTGGGTATCTGGTGAGCTTGGGCAACCTGTCACTCGCAAGCCGCTTGCTCGGTACCGGGCCTATCACCCCGGCAGGTTGGCTCCTGCGGTACTCTGTCTCATCCTGCCAGAACGGAAACTCCGTTCCATCCGGAAGTGTGATAGGGACACCGTTTGCATACAAATGAGTATTCATATTGATCTATTCCATTACATTATCTCTGGTTTTTAGCTCAGTCTAAAATTCCCCTAACGTTTTTCTATATGGGGCCAGAAATGGTGTAAAAATCAAGGTTTTAAATGCTCCTAAGTTAGATTAAGGTCTCTATCACTGATCGTGACTGGACGTGAGAGAATTCTCTCCGCCTCTAGAGAAAAAGCTATTGTTCCACCAGAGAGAAAATTAGTTTAGCAGACATGCCATATGATGTCAAAAACAACCAGAGGCCATTACTGGGTGCAGACCCAGTATCAACCGAGAGGAAAATTTCTAGGATGTGTAAGCCGAAAAGGTTTAGGATTCCCAGTTGCCTACGCACAGAAACCTATTTGGAGGAAGTATATATGTGACAGCTAAGTTGAATGTTTCTATTGTTACTAGCGGTTAGCCTGTGGGCAGTGGAATATGTGATGGCAGTAATGGTTGATGACGAGACCAAGGCTAAGGCTGGGGAACGGAATCCCAAAAAATACCAGCTAGATAAATAAGATGCTATGGGCCAGCTAGTATGACGATCAAAGTCTATAGTCAACCTGATCGCTTATCAACGGACACGAGGTGAAGGCAAACAGGCATTGAGTTGGGACGAGCGCGATCACCTGGGCGGAACTGTGCCCACCGGCTTATATATCGTGATGGTAGCGACCAGTGGTCAAACAGAACCCAGGTGGTACACGTCTTGAATCGATGATACGTTGTGGCTTTTCCCAAGGTCCCTTATAGAATACCGTATTTATCGAAGACCGACCGGACAGATGCCCCCTCCAGTAGTTCTTGCCGTATCTGGTTTTCCTGGTTGACCTTCCTGAAAGCTGACTGAATCACCTGTTGTTCCACTTCCTGAGGGATAACGACAACGCCATCGTCATCACCAAAGACAATATCCCCAGTGTTGACGGTTACCCCACCACAATCGATAGTTACATCGTAATCGACCACTTCGCCACGACCTTTCGAATCGGTGGGTAGCCGGCCAGTAGCGAAAACCGGGAAATCCATTTCGATGATAGCTCTTGTGTCGCGGGTGAAACCGTCGATCACTGCACCGGTCGCACTTCGGGCTACGGCAGCAGTCGAAAGGAGTTCGCCCCAAAAACTGTACCGGACCGATCCATTGGTAGTACAGACCAGCACTTGGTTAGCCGCTAACCGGTCAACAGCTTCAATCTCTTTCTGGTACGGAGACTCTGGAATTTCGTAAACGTCAGAGCAAAGAACAGTTTTGGCTCGACCAGCGACAACCGTTTCCGGTTTCAACGGTCGGATTATATGTGACATCACCTGATTGCGATAGCCATAGTCGTCGAGAATATCGGCAATCACTGCCGCATAGAATTGTTCTCTCATGGCCTGAAGCAGTTCCGTTTCACTATTGTAAATATTCTGGTCATTCATAGGTGTAACTCGGAGTCAGATACCTTTATTTCTCACTACTTTTCGATTGGTGTTACAGATAGATGGAAGATTTTCTTCACTAACATAGTGCGTGCTTAAGCTTCATCTTGTCTACGTCGCAACATGGCTAAAGGAGTAAAGGTGAAAAGCCCAGCATCGACAGGAAGCACAGCGCCTGAGATCCAGCGCGCTTCGTCGCTGTCTAAAAAGACCCAAGCCCAGGCAAGATCCCAAGCTGTTCCCTCGGTTCCCCCCGGCCCCGCCTGCTGCCGTAATTAACGTAGTTCACGGGCATATCACCCACCATGGAAGCAAAAATGTAGCCTGGTGCAATGCAATTGACCCGGATATTGCCGCCGCCCATGATGCACCGCTATGTTACGACTCATGCCGCGATAGCACCAGCTTTAGAAACGGCATAGGAGATATTCGGCCACCAGTTGGCCCGCATCCCATCAATCGAAGCGATATTGATAATCAATCCGCCTAAAGTACAGGTTTCGATCATTCTGGGAATCACAAACTTGCTGGTCAAGAACATACTTTTCAGATTGACGTCCAAGACTCGATCCCATTCGGACTCCTCAGCATCCAACACGGTTCCCGCCGATCCGATGCCAACATTATTGGACAAAATATCGATTGATCCATACCGTGACACCACTTCATCTGCCATGGCCTGGCACTGATCGCTTTGAGTGACGTCAGCCATAAAAATCGAAGCTGTTCCCCCTCCTTTTCGATGGTGGCTAAGGTTTTTTGCCCACGTTCTCCTGGTTGAGATCAACCAGCAAAACCCTGGCTCCCTGTCGGGCGTAAAGAATGAAGGTGGCCTAGCCGGTGCCAACGACCTCACCATGTGTGCCTGCACCGGTCACGATTGCTACTTTACCTGCTAGCCGTGTACCGTATTCCTGCGTAATTTCTCCTTGTTCTATTCGTTGCTATTTTCTATTCATGACTACTACTGATTCTGCGAATCTGACAACTGGACCATTGCTACTGTAGTGGGTATCTCTTCTTCTTTTTGGTATAGATGATTTGTGTTGACCATTAGTGGCATCAACCTGATAGGTCAGTTGTATCAGTTTCGCCCCCACAGGGACCGCCAGGTTAGAGATCACGTTTTTATCATTGGCAATCAGGTTAACCCGAACCGCCACCGGATACTGACCATTGGGCAGATCGGCCTTAAAGGTGCCATCAAACTGACCAGAAACAAAATCCCGATCTGGGGCTTCAGCAATGGTATCGTTCCAGCCGTCACCACGCTCCGAATGGGTTACCCATCCGTCCTGCTCATTATACCAACTCTCCTAGCTGACGACCAGGCTCTCAGACGCACAGGGGACGTTATGCGGTTGAAAGTCAAAGTGTACTTGTTCGCCATCCTACCACAATTCGTCCGCTGAGTTATCTCGCTTTCGCCGATAGAGTGAGTAGGTTTTACCACTGTGAATCCGGTCGTAGTCTTCCATTAGATCCGGTAAATCCTGATGTTCTTTCATCCTCCACGCCAGGACGTAACCGGCTTGGTCCACCAGGTGATCGCTCTTCTCTTTGTAATTGACCGGGAAGTAGGTCAGCTCTGCTTCATAGTTGCTCAGAAAAGCTGATCCATTATCGACGCAGTAAAAAGCTGGAACATGCAGGAAAGGAGAAGTGTATTTAACCAGCCCGATGTAGGGCGAACTTCGATGTTCCGGCCCATCCTAGACCGAGGATCGAACTGTTAAAGTCGAATGGGGCTCAATTTTCTCGATAGCATCGGTCATTTTAGCCATTTCCCGATCCAAGTAATAGTAGGCGTGTGCGGTCAGACCGAAGTGCCAGAGCGACAAAATGGTAATGGTAACGGTGAAGGCGTATCGAAAGTAACGATGGATATTGGTGCTGTAAAAAGGCAAGAGGATCAGAAAAATGTAGATGTGCACGCGATCGTTGATCCAGACCCCACCCAATTTGACATGCCACGGCACCTGAAAAAAGAGCTAGGTTAACCCGGCGGCCATCAGTAAAAACTGTTCCTTACCGTCTCAGTATTCGCCAAAGTGGAAGTTCTGGATCTGACTAAACCAGGCGTTGGATGCGATCCCAGATCGTCAAAACAAAGGCGACCACAAACACCGCTAGCATTAGTTGCCCAATCAAAATATGCTTATCGCTATAATACACCAGTGATTTCATGTCGATAAAATACTGAGCTAGTTTCTCAAACGACCAGTAATCTCGTTCGTATCCGCCCGTACTGGAGAAATAATAAGGAAACATGATGAAATAGATCGGGAGCATAAGGTCGATAAATTGCACCAACGGAGGCAGGCGACGGAGAAATTGTCTAAAGTGCTGGATGAATCCTGACCATAGGTGTCAATTGCCGCTCGATAGAGGTGGCTGTAGGCGGCAAAACAGGAAATTACTACCACCATTGCAAAAAATGAAAATGACAGAAAAAAGTGAGGATTAGCAGCAGGTATAAGAGGGCGAGTCTGGGCAGTGTTAGATCCATTTTGTGTCGCCCTCAGTATGACGAAGAACATCGGCATACTGAGGGCGAAAAGTTATAAAATCGCATATGGAGCAGGTAGTGATAATAAGTATAAATGAAACCAATCAGGCCCAGGCCAAAGTGCACTCTCTCCCGATCTATACCGTGCAAAAAGTAGAAAACGGCTAACGGCAATAAGGTAATACTCAGGCTGATGACAATCTTTTCGCAGACGATTGGTGGTACAATGTACATAAACGCTGTCATAATGGTGTGAGAGGTCCAGTTGGGAAACAGTAGTAAATTCAGCTGATAAACTTCACGCAAGCGGTAGTTTTGGTGGTTATAATACTCTTTCAGAAGAACGTAGGCATTGTAGATATTGGCTAGAGCCCTCCTGTATCGGAAAATAGGTGAAGATCCGAATGGGCGCCAAGTGTAAAATCAGTAAGGCCAGCACCAGAGTTACTTTCGGGGTCAACCGTTCAGATAACATGGCGTCTAAGAAAGGAGTATTCGACTCGGTTGCGAATCACAACATCTCCTAAATTTCGGGATGAAATCAAAGAGATCCTGATCTCTTCAACATCGTTGACGATCAATTCACACCATCATAAATGAAATGGAAGTTCAAGTCAATCAATTAGACTTCTTAAAAGGGATTCAAGCACTTCAATCCGAGGCGGCATCGCGAAAAATGCTGAACAACCTGACCCACCTGAAAATTGAATCCCTCGATGAGCAAACGGTTCAGTTGTCGGTAGGGGGAGCTAATTTTCTATGGGATTATCACTACCTGGTAACGGCTGAGATCACAAAACCGGGAATCGTTACAGTCTCACTGGGTCAACTGACTGAGTTTCTGGGTTCTACAAATCAACTCCGCTTTAGTCGTTCTCAGTCCGGCGTGGTCAGTATTACAGACGGACAACAAGTGGTGGCGCTAGAGGCAATTGTAAGTTCATCGTTCTCCCATCACTCGTTTCTACATCGGCTCTTCCGTACTTCTCCTGCCGTGTTGATCTCGCTCCTGTTGCACCTGATTTTAGCCGTTTATATCGCCCTCAATCTGCGAAATCAGATCATTGAGGAGGATAAGATCTCCGCCGAGTTCGTGACCATGCCAAATACTTCTGCTCGCCGAATGATCAAGAAACCGGTCGTGGACCGAATTCAAAGAAGAGTAACGCCCGACCCTTCGCTCCGTCTCACCAATCAGCCCAAGATTCACATCACGTCACCGACCAACGTAGCTGAAACTATTCAGCGGAGAGCGGTTGACATCAAGCAAAACGTCGATCTCAACCCCAAGTTGTTTGACCAACAACCCACCGATATTACCACCCAAACCCGGCTTCCAATGACTCTGGATCAACATCGGATTCAGGCTCCGAGTGGGGCAACGAGCAGTATACCATTAGCAGGAGCTGGCACTCTGTCGAATCGAGTGCGTGCACAGAGTCAAGGTCGCCTTGACTCTAAGGGGATTGCCTCCATGCTCTATTCTACCGGGGCTGAGAAATCGGGTGCCACTTCAAATTTTCAATTTCGAGACATTGTTACAATTCCGGACGATAAGCTAGGGGCAAAGATCGTCGGTAGTGGTAACGAGTTTGTGGCCCATATCAAACTGGTTAGGTTGAAACATTCTCTTTCCGATTGGTGGCAAGATCCAACTGCTGTGCCTAGTTTCATCAGCTGGTTACAAGAGCAAACCAAGATCACGGCTGATGTCAGCTTCGAGGGAGGTACACTACCAATGACTGACGAGCGAATTTTAGATGCTCCTCTCATCTTTATGACCGGCCACGACAAAGATATTGTGCTCAGCCGCAGTTTGGCCAAAGATGGACCATTAGTGGAAGGATTTTCAAGAGAAGAGCGCATTGCCTTACGCAGGTATCTCATCAATAGGGGCGGACTGCTCTTCTTCGATGATTGTGGCTTTAATGGGAACTTTACCTCTCTGTTTCGGCGGGAACTGCAATCCGTTCTGCCGGAATTTCAACTAGAGAATATTCCGCACGACCATGAATTGTACCGGACTTACTACAAGCTATCTGAACCACCAACTGGCGGAGATGTGTTTTGGGGTGGAGGTTATCAACCCAAACCGACGCAATTCAAGTTCCAAAAAGGGATCTTCATTGGAAAAAGGCTGACTGTGGTCGTGAACCGGAAGGATTACTTGTGTTGTATGGAAACATCGGAAGTGGATAGCCGTGCACAACTCCAAGATCGACGGTCACCAGACGTACACCGCTTCATGACCAATTTACTGGTTTATACCATGAAATACGGTGGTAATACCGACCGCAGCGAATATAAAAGATAGATCTATTCTTTACAATTAAGGTGGAGAAATCTATCGTTAAGAGGCACTGTTCGCTTATGACTTCGTAGCAAGTCAAGATTTTTCTCTTGCATCAACACAAACGGCTTTAGCGATTCAGTATTGCGTATAGCAAGGGAATCAGGATTATTGTTGCTTGCTAGGTGACAACTAACTATCCGTATGGATAACATTGTACTCGCCTGACTTGTCCGGGCGGTTAGCGGCAAATATACACCTATTCGAACACCTTGACAGACCTTGAAATTTTTGTCATAATCTCAAATTAATTGCCTGAGCAAACGGCAATCATCAAGACGATTTAATCTACTTGCTGTTCAACATCTGATCGCCAGAAGCATAATTGTTCCAATTCACACCTGATAAACCGAGGAGAATTTATGGCTGCTACCCGTAACGTCATCATCACCTGTGCTATTACCGGCTCAATCCATACGCCGACCATGTCACCCCATCTACCTGTGACCCCAGAGCAAATTGCTGAGCAGGCTATTGGTGCAGCCGAGGCCGGAGCGGCAATCCTTCATCTCCATGCGCGAGATCCTAAAGATGGTAGACCGACACCCGATCCGGATGTGTTTCTGCAGTTTTTACCTCGAATCAAGGAAGGTTGTGAGGCTGTAATTAACATCACCACAGGTGGAGGGCATGGCATGACTGTCGACGAGCGGCTAAGGGGATCGTTACGCCTCAAGCCAGAGATGAGTTCACTCAACATGGGTTCAATGAACTTCGGCCTATACCCCATGCTCACTCGGTACGATGAATTTCGATATGACTGGGAACGCGATCACCTGGAGAACAGCCGCGATTTCATTTTCCGAAATACGTTCAAAGATATCGAGCACATTCTGAAAGTCTTGGGTGAAGGATGCGGTACCCGTTTCGAGTTCGAGTGTTATGACGTTGGACATCTGTATAACCTAGCCCATTTTTTAGATCGAGGGCTGTTAAAGCCGCCGTTGTTCATTCAGTTCATCTTCGGAATTCTCGGTGGAATCGGAGCTGACCCGGACAACCTCACGCACATGCATCGAATCGCCGATAAGCTGTTTGGCGATGACTATCTGTGGAGTGTACTAGCTGGAG
Source organism: Candidatus Poribacteria bacterium (assembly GCA_002699335.1). The sequence goes on along the minus strand of PACG01000007.1, from coordinate 788 downwards.
GACGCCACCAACTACCACTGGTAACTATGGGTTCTGTGATGGGCGGTAATGTACGGGTCGGACTCGAAGATAGCTTATACGCAGGCAAGGGACGATTAGCAACTTCAAATTCCGAACAGGTGTCGATTATCCGGGGAATTCTGGAACAGCTTTCACTCAAAATTGCCACGCCAGACGAAGCCCGCCAGCAGCTAGCTCTCAAAGGTGCTGATCAGGTTTCGTTTTAGACCTTTTCTTTTTGCAGTTAGCCCTGACACCAAGGCGTACGTGCGACTAGCCTGAATTTGAACACCAGCGCAGTAATTTAGATGGAAGTGTGTAGATTTCTAGATCTGCTCAGAAGAGAATGATAGAACCAACCAAAGATTGGGCAGAAAAGAAAAATGATAGATGTCACAACCCCGACTTGACCCCGCGATATATGAGCGAATACATCCACTCTTGATTGAAGTAGAGGGTAGAGGTTGCTGCGCTAACAAGCCGGGTGATTTTGCAATGCGCATAGTCATATTAGGTGAGGCATAATGATTCATCACGGGGGCAAGAGCGAAATCCTGTCAATTGTCAACCGTCGATTTCAACGTTTCCAATCTATCAAGGAACTACTCAAATTGTTGGTATTCTTCAACAGCATTCTGCTTGCAAATCGCTTTGTCTGAGTCTTTTTCCTTGAGCTTAGCGATTTGCTCCCCAACACAGGCGTCGTTGGTAGACTACCGCCGAGGTCGAGGCACTTCGATCCGTCCGTTTTGTGTCCCCTTCACCGAGAACACTATGCGCTGGCTTTT
>PACG01000006.1 GCA_002699335.1 Candidatus Poribacteria bacterium | reverse complement strand
TACCTTCACATTTTGTCCTAAGATTCCAATTTAAATGATCAGAACTATAGATAGCCTATGTTCATAAAATTAGGGAATAGCCTCATAAACAGCCGGAAAACCCCATTTTTTGTTTGACACTCCTATAGACTCTTGTTTATAATCTATCAGAAGTGTAAGTAGGTCATAGGCTAACCGCTTAAACTTTCAGATTTTACTCTTTCTCTTTGGAAGAAACGTTGCCAGTTAAAAAGCCGGTAAAGGGAAACTAATGAACATTTACGTCGGAAACATTTCGTATCAAGCATCAGATGAAGATCTGCTAGAAGTCTTTGAAACCCTTGGTACAGTAGATTCTGCCACCATTATTTTTGATAGGTATAGTGGGAGATCTAAAGGATTCGGATTTGTAGAAATGCCGAATGATGAAGAAGGGCAGAAAGCAATTGAAGAACTAGACGGAAAAGATCTTTTGGGTCGGCCGCTCAAGGTCAACCAAGCACGTCCACGCGAAGACCGTCCTCGCGGCGGCGGTGGTGGCGGTGGTGGCGGCTACGGTGGTGACCGCGACGATTACGATTCCCGGTACTAAGCCACAACTAATTCCGTATTTAATTTTGACCGATGTATCATTCGATACATCGGTCTTTTTTTATTTTATCTATCAAAAAGATATCGTTCGCTCTTAGATTTTACTTTTTGAGGTGTTGGTCCAAGAACCGAAACGAAGCCCTGATTGCTTGCCAAAACCGATATAGTACTTTGGGTTTGACATCCAGACTATGGCCTAGATCCGGAATTGGGCGGAGCTCAACCTTCACCCGATTGGCTTTTAAGGCTTTGAGCAACGCTTCCGACTGCTTGATCGAAACGACCTGGTCAACAGCGCCGTGAATCATAAAAAAGGGGGCAGCTCCGGTTCTTACGTGAAACAGTGGAGAGGCCGCCCGCCACAGTTGGTCGGTCTCGGCGTTATAAGGATGACCGATAAAGTCAAGCAACCATTGTTCTACCACCTCCAGTTCAGGTGAATCAGCCAATTCCGCCCGGCAAGTCGGCAATCGTAGGTCGGCCGGGACTGCCAGGCTTACCACACAAGCGACCTTGCTACTCACTGACTGAGATTCATCATCTACTAAGCCGAGCAAGGCAACCAAATGCGCCCCAGCCGAAGCACCCAATCCGCCGATTTTTTCTGGTTCAATTTGATATTCTTTGGCGTGTTGGCGTAACCAGCGAACCGCTGCTTGTACATCTTCCAGCTGGGCCGGAAACGGCCAAGCTGGGGCGAAACGGTATCCTACCGATGCGACGACATAGCCTCGTTTGGCTAACTTGATCGCCACTTCCATCATATCTCCTTTGTCGCCGTGGCGCCAAGCACCACCGTGAAGGACAATCACTGCCGGTCGAGGATTCTTCGGTTTAGATGGCGGGAAATAGAGATCTAGTTCCAGTTGGGTATCACCTACCTGACGATAAACGATGTTCTGCTGAACACTGACCTCCCGATGGCAACCCAAAAAAAAATTCCATAGTAAAGTACTAGAAAATAACCCCTATATGGCCACGATCGTAACCTGATCAACAACCCGCACAAATATCGATGTAGTTTAGCTCTCTCTCTTGTCATCTCGGAGATTCTACCGATCAAAATTAAGGTAAGATTCCTCCATTTACCATTTCTTCCAGTGCATTCCCACGTTCCTGTAAAGGAAGTTCAATCCGTCGGCGTTGGCGACAGGATTCATAAATCGACAACAATACCTCTAACGTATCGCGCCCTTTTCGAGCAGAACAGCGATGTTCCTCCCCACCCCCAATCCATTCTAAAAACGATTCAAAGATATGTGGTTGATCGTACTGTGGAAGCGGTTGCCACTCACCACCGGTGTCTACATTGCGAAAGCGGGCACTTGAACCGACTCGAATTTCTCCCTTTTCACCGATTAGCATCAGATGGTTACCGGCCGATGGATTGTACTGTCCTGATTCGATTATGCCGCTAACTCCATTTTCAAACTGCACAAACCCTAAGGCCTGCATCTCAGATTCCAGACCTTCCGACAAATGAGAACCGTCCCGATGGAGTTGGCCTAAGACCCAGGAAACGGGCACATCGTCCAAATAGTAACGCATCAGATCAGTTTGGTGGGTGTGGTGTGTTAGTAAGGCTGCGCCACGGTGAGCTCGGATATAGTTAATCTTCCCGATGACATTCTCTTGAATCATATTCTTGACGCCAGCCCAGGAAGGCGTGTAACGCAGTTGATGGCCGACGACAAAGAATATCCCAGCCTCTTCTGCTCTGGAGATTAAATCATCTGCTTCCCAAAGCCTAGTGGCCATTGATTTCTCTAAGTAGAGGCCTGTTATCGGGAATGATAACACCTGCGTAGCAACTCGATAGTGCGTGGTAATCGGTGTTGCTACGATCACAAGATCTACTGACTCCCTTTCTAGCATCTGTTCAAGATCCCGATAGACCGGAATTCCTGCTGACGTTAGTTGGTCGAAATTAATACCGTTTAGATCAGAGGCCGCCACAAACTGAATACGATTAATTTGATCGGCAGTTCGCAACAAAGCCATTCCACGTCCGCCACAGCCAACTAAGGCTGTACGGTAAGTTGGGGTTGAATTGCCTATGATTTACTCCTCCTGATGCTCAACATATTAACTCATGCGTTACATTCACCAAATCGAATCATGCGTGGCGAATATAAGCGAAAATGTTCGCTTTATTTTACTCTTTCCAGATTCGATAGGTTGTTGCCCAGGTACCTAGGACTTTGACTTTCCAACTAGCTTGCCATCTTAAATCTAGCTGACCCAGGATTTTTTCCATGGTTTTGGTATCTGCTGTTAATAACACGATTCTCCCTTTAGGTTTCAACCGGGTAAGCCAGTTACTAACCAGCCGTGGATACAGATCCCGGTTATTGCCTGCTGTTGAGTACTGCTGACCGAACGGCAGATTGCAGACGAAACAGTCGATCGAGGATGGTTCCAATGGAAGTTGGGTAGCATCCCACTCTCGTAGACAAAGATCGTGTTTCCATAGTCGTTGCTTAGCGGACACAAGTGCCTCTGGGTCGGAATCTCCACCAATGAAGGTTGCCCTCTTTTGAAAGGTTATCCCTTCAGCCAGGATTGCACCTGTGCCACACATTGGATCGACAACGGTTTCGCTCGGCAACGGGTTGGCCGTCTGTATCAGGGCCGCGGCAATAGTGGGTCGTAGAGCACCGGGTCGAGAAAATGGCCTTTGTGCCCGATAACGCATCCGGTTGTCCGACAGGCGGAACGCCAGATGAAGTCGATGCTGTATGTAAAAACCCCACAGCTCAACCGAAGCCGGATCGCGAATTTTCCATTTGGGAAAAATGGTGGCAATCGTTGACACCATTTTGTTGGCGATCTCTTTGCGATAGATGGATCTATCTCGATCCTGTTTAACAAAACAGTTGAAGTTCGGTTGCTTCGGTTTCTTAGGATGAAACAACCGATTTTTAAGTGCTAACCCTTTTAATAACAGATCTTTTTGAATTAGTGAAGTAAGCTTAGTTAGGTCACTCTTCTTGCTGACGGGAAAAGAACCCATTTTCCAAAAGACATCTTCTACCGTTCGCAGACGAGGTAGGTTGTCAATCTCGGCTGGTGTCAGAACTAGCTCTACCAGATCGTAGTTGGGGAGTCGGGTTACCTCAACCGATGAATCGGACTGGTTTTTTAGCTCCTGCAGGGAAACTTTTGCCAGTCCAGCGAAGGAGAGCAAGACAAATCGATTTTCATTGACGATGGCTGTTGATCGATGGGTATCAAACTGACGAGGATTCTCAGGCATCAAAGGAAATATCTAGTTTATGGAAGTCTAACTGAGCACGTCAATAATGTCAATAAATCAGTAGAGAGACCTATACAGTTTTATAAATCTATGATAGGATCTAGTCTGATTCTCGGTATTTTAGGAGATCCATTTTGTTTAGCAGAAGACACTTGATTATTTATGGGCTGTTAGGTCTTGCCGTTCTAATACAGGCTACGGTCACGCCAATTCGGTTACTGGCTGAAGAAAAACAAGATCGACCATTTTCGTTAGCCGCCATCCCTAACTTTTTTGTCGATGACGATATGGGGATCGGTTACGGACTGCAAGGTGCTATGTATGCACGCCCTGACGCTTACGCCCCATACTTCTATAAATTTCACGCCAATTTTTGGAATACCACTAAGGGGCCAATGCGAACGTACCTCTTTTTCGATTCTCCTTATCTGATTCCCAGCTATCGCCTGAGTGTAGACTTGCGCTACAACGACGATTCAACTAGCCCATTCTCTGGCATCGGCAATTGGTCATCGTTGGAGACAGAAACTTATCAACGCCGTCGGCTTAACCTGGCGACAGATCTGCAGCGAACAATCTGGCAACCACCAGAAGGTGAGAAAAACGTGCACCACAAGTTACAGGCCTTGCTTGGATTGGGTATTTTCAATACCGACATCAATCTAGATCAAAGTCCAAGCCTGCAAAAAATGACCCCGGTAGGTGCGGAAGGGGGTTGGACCAACTATCTCAAGTTGGGGATAGTTCACGATACCCGCGACAATGAGTCGGTGCCGACACAGGGATATTGGCTGGACCTGTTGGCTGAGGCCTCAAACAGTATCCTCGGCAGTGACTACAACTATCTTCGGCTGACCTCCACCCTGCGGGTCTATTTCCCATTGCTTTCAAAACGCTTGATCTACGCAGGTCGAGTGATGGGTGAAACCCTGGTAGGAGATCCTCCCTTTTATGAACTATCCTACTTTGCCAATTCAGCGCAGTGGAAAGAGGAAGCGCTGGGCGGGTCCAAAAGCTTACGGGGAATTCCACTGAACCGATTTATCGGTAAAACAAAGTTTTTTTCTAATCAGGAGTTGCGTTGGTTGATCGTCGACTTCCGTTTCCTGAATCAGGATTTCACCCTGGCGGCCAATCTATTCCTCGATTTCGGCGGGGTTTGGCACGATGAAGCTGAGACGAATAGCAGGGAATCGACTGCAACCAATACCCTCAAAATCTCGCGAGGTGGTGGTATGAGACTGATCTGGAATAAAAACTTTATCGTGGCAGGGGATATCGGAAATTCAAAAGAAACACCAATGGCTGTATATATCGGCATTGGATATCTGTATTAACGTTTTTTACTAGAAGCTAAAAGGTGAACTACATGAAAAAGAAACTATTGTATGGAATGGTAATAGTTTGTTGGCTAGTATTTGTTCCCCCGATTTTAGGAATTGGTTTAACCGTGCAGGCAGAAGATGTGGCCACATACATTGAACAAGGAGAACAGCATAGGAAAAACAACCAAACGCAAGCTGAACTCGACGCATTTCTGCAAGCGGATAAGATTGATCCCAATAATGCCGAGGTCTTATGGCGGTTAGCTCGAGCTTATGTCGATCTAGGTAATGTAGAGAAGGAAAAAGCTAAGCAAAGGGGATTGTACAAAACGGCAGAGTCATACGCTAAAAAAGGGATTCAAGTTGATCCTAACCACTCTAGGTGCCATACCTACGATGGCGTAGCTGTCGGTAAAGTGGCGTTAGGTGAGGGGAGTAAAGAAAAAGTTCGGCTGTCGGCGGAGGTTAAGAAATCAGTTGAGAAGGCAATTGAGTTAGATCCCAAAAACGATACGGCCTATCATCTGCTGGGTCGGTGGCATCGCAATGTGGCCAACCTGAATGGTATTTCAAAAGCCTTTGCCAAGATTCTCTACGGTGGGTTGCCTCCGGCCTCCAACCAGGAAGCGGCCGAATATCTGAAAAAAGCGACTGAACTGGCTCCGGATTATATCAACCACCACCTGGAGCTAGCCATTACCTATCAGACGATGAAAGCGTGGCCGTCGGCTCTGGATGAATTGGATCAGGTCGATCAACTGCCAGCCAAAGCCAAACAAGATCCGGAGTATAAAAAAACAGCCCAACAACTCCGAAAAACGATCGAAAAGAAGGTCAAATAGCCATAACGGATTTGAGAAAGCCGATGACTTGGCATACTCCCCACGGATGAATTCGGGAGATCCTGGGATCAACAGTAGAAACCTGTTTCCCAGGCAGCTTTGCTGCTGTCGGTTAGTGTGATTCTGTTTGCAGTTCGTTGCTTCGGTCAAACTTTTCTGCCGAAATCCGGCACCAGCACAGGATTTCAAATAGTTCCGCTAACAAAGGATGTGACATTACTTAGGGGAGATAGTGGGACTAAATCCAGCTGTAGACCCTAGACCGTAAGACTAGACTCAAGGCTGGCCAGAAGCAACCGAGTAGAGCCCCACCCAAAATCAACCCAATAAAGAGAAGTGATCCAAAGCCGTCCGGGTATTTCCCTGTCCCAGTGCCGTATGGTTTCCGTCGAGGTGGAACATCGTGAAACCTGGAAAACACTTTCGCCTCTTGTCCGCAGTGAGCCCGTGGGTCATTCCACCACGGATCGATTTATCATGCAGGTTCCTCCTTCAGCGTGGCCAGACGATTATCTTCATGCATCGGGCCTGAAGATCTGCTGTCCCCCAACTTGACAGACCCGGATCTGACGGTGTGGGTAGGCTTCTCTTGCCCAGGCCTCGAACTTCTTCACATCGACGGTGTTGAAGGTGAACATATCGTAGTGGTGAGGAACGACGATGCCGACGCCGGCCAACTCGGCGATACACATGGTCTCTTCGATGGTAAAGTTGCCCGGCGTACCGTGACGCGCGGCGTCGCGGCCGTTGATTGGCAGGAAGGCTACGTCCACGGGTTGCGCCCGAAGGCGCTCGGCGAGTCCCGTGTAGGGAATGCCGTCACCGGAATGGTACAGTGTCACGCCACCCATGCGAATGATGAAGCCCATGTGTGGGTAGCCGACGCCCGGGATGAAGTCCAATGCCTCATGGGCTGCCGGTTGCGGGACAATCTCGATCCTGTGCACCGTCAGCGGCTGGTCCACGTCTGCGAGTACCAGCCGTTCCTCACGCAAGCCCCATGCCAGGACATGCTCACGATGGGCTCGCGGCAGGACATAGACAGCCTGTTGCGATGAAGCCAGAATCGCCGGAACGGTGCCCGGGTCCATGTGATCCGAGTGCTTGTGGGTACTGACCACAATGTCCGCGTGGGTGATGGCTTCGCCCTGGATGGGCGCCTCGGTCATACGAATGTGTGGCTTCTCCGTGTCGGCGTACTTCCGACTCAAGTGCTCGGACAGGTACGGATCGATGTAGACGATAGCTTCGCGGGACTTGAGAACGAAGCCGCTTTGGCCCAGCCACCAGCAGGCCACGCCGGGGTAACCCGGATCCATAGCTTCAATCTCGTCAAGCAGCCCACGTCCGCTCCGGACCGGTTGGATCAGATCAATCATCCTTGTACCTCACAGTGTTTGCCTTTCATCATTTTCATCTGGTGGAACGGGGTGCAAGCCAGTCAGAGTCTTGGTAGATCATCGCCGCCGGCTTGAGCTCTTCAGCATACGCAGCGGTCTCGGCCAACGCAGCGGAAGCCCACTCGTAACTACACAATACGGGCATGTCGCCCTCCCGGATCTCTGCACAATGCAGCAACGCATCCTCTACTGTGGCCCGGACCGTTGCAGGGGTATAAAATCTTACTAACACTGGGTTTGCCCGATCCACTGCTACTGCGTCGGATCTTGAATCCTTTGGTGAAATCGTCGTTCAGTAAGTTGTCCTCTTCACTTTTGTCCTTGGCTGTGTTGTTCCTGCAGGCATCGATCACCGTCAATAGCTGCTGAGCCTTAACCACAGATAGAATCCTGCTCACCCTATCCAAAGGTATGACCGGAGAAGTAGAAAACGAAGGTGTCATCTGCTTTGATCTGACGGGATAAAACGCCTAACCTGGCAATGACATTGATGTGGGTGGGTTCTATTTGTCCTGTCATCTGATCGGTCATCAGGAAGATTTTGTCCGCATTGAACCCAGCTACAGTGACCAAAGCCTAACGGAAGGCTTCCACATCAGCCACACAATACTCAAGGTTGCTGATATCGTTGGGATAGCTGTTGAGCCCAACTAACAGAGCCCACTTCTCAGCCCGCAAAGGAATCGTTATCAATACGATCAATAAGAGTAAGTCAATAGCCGTTTCATGCCGAACCTCTCTCCAACTCCTATTTCGGAATCACCATCTTGCGCGTCTCAGCATAACCACCCGCTTCAACCTAGTAGAAATAAAGCCGAAGCTACGCTATCATCAACCCCAGCTAAAGTTGTCGCAACTGTTGATCCGGCATATCATAGGTAGTAACAGTCACTTTAGGGCCCCTGGCTGATCCAAAAGGTATTCAGTTTCAGGATTAAACAGGTTGGATAGTTCTGCTTCATTCGGGTTTCGTCGGGTCACGATCAGGTGGTCAGTTGTCCCTGGTTCTCCTGCTGGTTGCGGAACGCCATCATTTGCTGGATGGGGAGATCGGCGATTTTGCCATTTTGATACCCACCACTCCCAGTGATTTCAATCTTTACCATGGTTCTCTGACCGGTCTTACAAGTGACGTCGCTGCACATTCAGCGACAAAACAGTTCCTACCAATACTCAGGAAATTAATCAGAGGTCCATTGACTTTTAAATGGTCATTCTGATACCTAGTGCCGATGATTTAGAATTAACTGTTTTCCTTACGAACCAGTGCTACCAAATCCGCCACGTGTCTGGCGATCAGGTTCAATTTGATCCACCTGGCGCCAACTGATTCCACTCCTGGCATTCTCCACTTTGACGAAGATTCCCTGTGCAATACGGTCACCTCGTTCGATAATAACATCTTGGTCTGTAAAGTTGAGAACTTGAATTAAAATCTCATCCTCTGGGCCACAATAGTCCTGGTCGATAATACCGACGCCGTGTGGAATCAGTAACCCTTTTTTGCGAGGGGTACTACTTCTCAAAGTGACCATCAGCATATAACCCGGCGGCGTTTCGATGATTACATTGGCGGGGATTAAGGCGACGGTTTTCGGTGCGATCGTCGTTGGCTGACGACAAAATAGATCGAAGCCGACAGCTCCATCGGTTTCGTACTTTGGCAATGGTAGATCTTTATCAATTCGTTTAATTGTGATTTCCATAAATATATGTCATTCTCTGACGAAAGTGGGGTGTCGTGAATGTATCTGCTTCTAATTTTAAATATCCAGAATTGACCGTGATTGTACCATATCTTCAGGTTAGGGCTTAAGTAGCTCTTGTTAGAAAAGTCCAATTCGGTATAAAATATAAACCGAAAATAGAAACACGGACGGATGGTTCTATTAGATGTCAAAGTTGAAGAACTATTTCACACTACTAGAAATAGTTGGCGTTGTCTCAATTGCCTTCCTATTCTTTCAGTCTTGCGCACCGGCAGAACTAAAACCGGTAGAATTGAATGGCGCATTTGTGACAAATTGGTTTATTCTTCAAGACCTTGAGGCGCCCTCTGATCAGAGACCGAAATACATTCTGGATGACTGCCCTCTTCTAGTGAGGGGTCAAACCGATCATACGATTAGCGAAAAAACATGGAAACCGTATGCTGCTCCCCATTCGGTAGTAGCACTATTTGGAGGTGTGGGTGAGAAGAGGTCTAAATACAAATCTCGGATCTTAACTGTCTATGCCTACAGGAAATTTGATAGCTTAAAAGCCGAAACTGTCCTGATCTCACTCGGTTGTACCGACGACGCTCGTCTGTGGCTAAACGGTGAATTACTGCTTGATCAGCCACCACTACCCTCTGAGAAATTTGCGATTCGTCAGTATTCAGCTGACCTGAAAGCCGGTCAAAATTCGGTTTTGATTGCTCTACCACATCAAAGTGGGCATGGCGGATTCACTTTCCAAATCGGTAGTAGTTCCCTTATTCAGGCACAAGAGGTAACACAGCTAGTCCGGGATACAACTATCTTTCAGTTTTCAGTCCTCGGTTTTTCGCTGGCGCTGGCAATCCTGCACCTGTTTATCTTTATCTTTTATCCTGATCTACGCGAAAATCTGTATTATGCCGTTTTCGTACTGTTTAGCGGTTTAACCTTTGCCCTCTGGTTTTCGGTATCTGACCCGTTTTTCACCCACTCTTTAACTGTATTCTACGGTTTTTTCGCTATTTCCTGGTTGGCTGGCCTCCGGTTCATTTATGCTGTTTCACTCGACGTTTTGCCCAGACGATTTTTTCTATTTGTTGTGATGTGGAGTCTGGTTTTCATCACCAAAATCCCCGCTGAGCTCGGCCTGATCGGTTACGAACGTTATAGGCTGCTACAGCATCTTTACCATGTGACGGCCATTGCTCAATTGGTTGAGATGTTTCGGATTGTCATTCGACTCAGTTTTCAACAACGGGAAAGATCCGGGATTCTTATTCTCGGTGTCATCACCTTCGAGCTAACCATTCTTTACAATGTCCTGATCGACTTTGGATTTCTCGACAAACAGTTTTACACTCAACCCGCGGTGATGGCAGGATATGTATTCAATTTGACCTGCTACTCGGTTTACCTGGCTCGCGAAATTGCGGTTAACCATCAAAGCTTACATCAGCTAAATCAAAAGTTGGCTGAAATTAATCAGGCTATTTTCCGTTTCGTACCGCAAAAGATGCTGGACTATATGGGGCGTCAAAACGATATTGTCGCGGTCAAACTGGGTGATCAAAAACAGCTAAACATGACGGTTCTTTTCGCTGATATCCGGGATTTCACCTTCTTATCAGAGAAGATGTCGCCGGAAGAGAACTTCGATTTCATCAACGTTCTGCTCGAACGAATTGGTCCCGTCGTTCGTCAGCAAAACGGCTTTATCGACAAATACATGGGTGATGCGATCATGGCACTGTTTCCAGAATTGTCGGACGATGCAGTTTCAGCGGGGATTAAGATATTGGAAGAGGTCCAAACCCTGAATCAACAGCGAATTAATGATGGATTGATACCGATCAAACTTGGTGTCGGCATTCATACCGGAGAACTGATGCTGGGTATAATCGGTGAAAGCGAACGGATCGAAGGGACAGTTATTTCTGACGTGGTAAATACCAGTGCCCGCTTGGAAGGATTGACCAAACGATACGGATGTTCAATGTTGGTTAGCCAAGATACCCTTGACCACCTGCAAGACACATCACACTATCAGTCACGGTTCATGGAACGAGTGCAGGTCAAGGGCCGAAAAGGCGTTGTTAGCGTTCATGAGATCTATAACGCCGATCCTGTAGATCTCAGGAACCAAAAGGAATCCACGCATACCAGGTTAAAGCAGGGAATTGACTTCTACTACCAGCGAGATTTTGACAAGGCTCAGAAAATCATGACCGATATTCTAGCCACTTTTCCTGCTGACCAGGTGGCAGAACTCTACCGTCAACAAGCAGTTCGCTATTTGGAGACAGGTGTTACCGATGACTGGAATGGCGTGGTGGAAATGATAGAAAAATAGAAAAGTGGAATCGAGAATAAAGCAGATCTAGGTTCCCGAAGCTTCAGTTTTATCTCCTGATGGCCTAACCGCACACCTCAAGGCACGCCAAAACGGGTGGCTATCCCTTCCCATATTATCAGGTACAATTAGCTCTTCCCGCCGACAGAAATCGTACAAAGCGCGCGTCAGCGGAATCTCATATCCCTGGTGCTCAGCCTCGTCAAGGAAGTAACACAGTTCAGGAAACTTGACATAGACGTGATTGCCTTTCTCCTGCTGAACTTGATTGGCAACCGACTCAAAATGTTGCCGCCATCCAGCCTCTCCACCGACCGCCTGACAAATAGCTTCGACCTCTATTCCGTTGCCAACCCCGAAAGCAACGGCCTCCAAGTAGGCGGCAGCTCCTAATCCCATGGTTAGCTGGTTGACCCCTTTGACAATCTGACCTGACCCACTGGGGCCGCAGTAAACGATTCGCTCCGGATCACCAATAACAGAGAAAAGTAGTACACACCGGTCGAACTGCTCACGACATCCACCCGCAAACATATGCAGGTTTCCGTTTCTAATACCATTAGGTCCACCACTAACCGGTACATCCAATAGTGTCGCACTTTTTTCACTAAAGGCTTCTGCTAACCGGCGGATCTGATGGGCAGTGGTGGTTCCAAGATCGATGAAGACTTGCCCCGGTTCGGCATGAGGCAGTAGCTCGGATTCTGCCACTGACACCCATATGTCTGAGCTTCTGAGACTGGTCATAACCAGACCTACTTTTTGCGTTAACTCAGCCGAACTATCAGCGATCTTTGCGCCAGCGCTAATACTTGGTGCTAACCGTTCAGGGTTAATGTCGTACACAGTTAGATCATGACCAGCAGCCAGGAACTTGAGTGCCATTTCACTGCCCATAGAACCGAGTCCGATTAAGCCTATTTTCCTATTCTTCATTTTACACCCCTTTTTCCCAGTTATTTAAAGTTTGGTTCTGGGCGATTAAGCCTAAGAACCTTTTGTTCGATATAGATCCTCATTTTAACCCGGAACAAGTGTCCATAGATACCTTTTCTTATTGTTCGATCACCAATTTGGGATTGTACACCCGCAGTCACCTCCCAGGCCTGAAAAATGGCAGACAGCACCAGCTTTATCGTTTTCGCTATCTGTGTGATAAAAGGGTGTTGGGCCAGGGGTTTAGCCTTAGCTTTGGTGTATAATTTGGAGTCTGCAATCAGATGACGCGGGGGCTGGGATTGCAAACACTGTCCTATAAGTGTGTTAGATCGTTCCTTGAAGACGAGGCTGTCGCTCGCATTGTCGTCCCAACCGAAAGGTAGACGACCATCTTGGGAGACGACTAGTTCCAATACGGATGGCTTTAGATCAGGGCGGTGATCCTGACTGCAACCATGGGTAAAATTTGGCTGAAGGGTAAATTGCCCCCATAGTCAAAGATCTTGTCCAGGCTCCGACTGAGTTTGAAGTGGTTGAAGTGCTTCGGGCAAACTCACGGTCGAAACCAAGCGTTCGAGCGGGATTTAATTGTGACGGTAACGAGTTGTTTAACGAAACTAGGAGAGGGGAAAGATGAACCAGCAAGGAAAAATTATTGTCAAAAACGGGGAGGGCATTCGACAGCAGTGTCAGTGGGGCTAGCTAAATAAGCTATTGTGCCAGGAGACAACAAGGAACACCAACTTCATTTTGGTGAGATCAACTCTACTACCAGGCCGAATTCGAGACCAGGTTAAGGGGCATGAGGCCTGCCACTGGCTATCGGGGAAGGTGTTTTGAGAGCTTGGCCCAGCCATAGCCCTAGAGACCAACCCATCACTGTGCCCCTTCGGCCCGGTACCGAATACTATATTTGTGGGGATGTGCCACGGTCGGTGGAGAACTCTGGCACGGAGCTATTGGTTGGTATCGCTTTTCTATGCCATCAGGATCGTCCCTACCATGCGCACGCCTTTTCTCCTCTGCCAAGTCGAAGGTAATTATCTGCATTACCACGGCAAGGATAAGTGGGTAGAGTCGTTACGGCAGGAGTTTGTCGAAGCCATGTACTTGTGGTAACATCGCTAGCGCTGATCCGCTCAACTTGACGGTAAGTAACTATGAAATCGAAGAGGGGAGTGCGGTCTGCTACCCTCTCAACACTTTGCATCGACAATACCATCCCGGTGGAGTGGAGCGCCCCAACTTCTGGATTCACGCCGGCTACTACTCTGGTGTCGGCAAGCCAACAGCCGGCGTGTTTGAACTGCCGGAACTGGCTTTTTGGCAAAAGGTGCGGTAAAACGTCAACTGCTATAGAAGGCTGGTGGGCTAACAGCGGCTAGCAGGGAGATTTTAGAAACTCGCCAGTTTCAATGCCAGTTGGAAATAGTTGTCGCGGCAAGGGTCAAGGCTTGCAGTTGGTAACTAAAGGCTGGATTGCAGAACCAGCCTTGGCCTGGTTTGGATGGTATCAGCTATTGAACCTAGATTATGAAGGCCAAATGCGAAAACAAGATCTGTCTTTTCACGATCCCTTAGCGAAGCACTTCAACTGATGTTGAAGCATCTCTAATTTTTTCAAACGTTTTTAGCCAACGGACTTTCAACTTTTTCGTGCTTTCTTCATCCATTTCGCGCTGGAAATTCACCCATGGTTTTTACCGGAAAATTAATTTCCCATGAGAATCCCTATTTTAGGGACTACCTGATAATCAACCAAGGCACTGTCCAAAATTATCTGACTGCTTCACCAAGAGGCAATTGATGCCAGAACGACGAATGCCTTGTCAAAAGGTGTTATCCTTTGATCCCGGCTCAGCACCTAAGGATGATTACTTTGACTCCGGCACCCCGGACAGAGATCAAGAGAATCGATATTTCCTGGTTGGTACAACGATATGACCCCCTGAGGCTATCGTGATCAAAAATCGCATCTGAGAGTAACTTATGACCAGACGGTTGAAACCAACATGCTTGAGGAAGTTAATGCATGTTCGCTACTACTGACGACGGATCCATTTTGGAGTGCATACCGTCTCTCTGGCACTTTCGCATGGTTACGGCCGAGTGTGTCAAATACCACGATATTCCGAATCGTACTGAATCCCGGTTTGGTATTGTCTTTCGTTATCAGGATCATCGTCACTTTATATTTTTTAGCTATGGGGGGATTAAGGTGCTTGATTCTCTATCGGCGTAATGACGAAGAGTGGAAAATCCTAGCCGAGAAGGCGAAAGCATTCGATCCTAACCGTTATTATCAATTGGGGGTTGCCACGGACGGCAACCAATTCCGGTGCTGGTGCGAGGATACCTTCTTAACTGCTACAGACAGGTATTACGCCAGAGATCGTGTTGACTTACGTGGAAATTCGCCAGGAAAAATTGCTAGTGCCACTGTTGAAATGACACCCGGACAGCAGAAATACCACCACATTGTAGGCCATAATTACCAGAAAAGGGTCGAACATATCAGGGAAAAACAGCCAAGACTCAACCCGGCAGTATCGATCGACTTGAGAAAGTCTATCTACCAATTGACTAATACGTCGGATCTGATTGGAGAGGTCTCTTTCGCCCACCCGCGTGGCGCCTCGCAAGCAATATGTTGGCAACCATTATTGCAAATAGCGGCCAACGCATCATTGCCATAACGCTTGAGGACCAGATTTTGTGGGAACGTGATGAGCCTTTGCAGAATGAGAAGGTAGCGATCCACCGAAACGCAGCGGATGGGTGTCGTGAGTCAATTACCGTTCGAAACAACCATTCCGAAGTGATCAATTTATCGACTGGAAAAACGGTTCGAACAGTACCATTTCCACGCCCCATTCAGCATAAGTTATGGCTGCAGTATACAGGGATGACAGACCGGCCCGGGAAACGTACGTGGCACCGATATAGCGGGAGATCTATTGATCCGCTATTGCGACGCAGAAACCTTTGATGAGGATCAAACACGACTGATGGTCCTCGACGACCAGTTTAATGAAATTTGGTCAATTGACAGCCAACCGCCGGGCTTAGGACACACTTTTGGTTGTCAGTTTTTCGATGTTGATCGGGATGGAAAAGATGAGCTGTACTGCCCAGTTACCAATTGCTTTCCCCCAAAGACGAAACAATCTGGTGAATGCAAGATACAATCGATGATATTCGGAACTGGGCCGGTGCTAGTCATATTGACTTTGCCGTTATCGGTAATTTCACTGGAGATAGTGAACTAGATTTCACTATCTTTGTTTGCTCAGGGGGCGTCTATCTCGCAGATGGACTGACAGGAGCACTGCGTACAGCCCATCATATAGAGGTCACACACCAGAAGGGAAGATTGGAATTTTTACCCGGATCTTCCGGGGCTAGAGTTAGCTGGACGCAATCGATGGGGAAGTATGGGAATCATTAACGTGATTAATGGTCGTGAAAACTGGTTAAGCCGAATGAATCCTGATCCTATTGGTCATCCCAGTGGTTCGGTCAATTGGATAGGTGAAGGGCAGGAATTAATTTTCATTGGTTCTTATCGTGGATGTGGTCTTTACGATGGACAAGGGTATAAAATGGTCGAGTTACCCAACGAGTCGTGCAATGAATCGAACTATCGCTACCGACCTGCAATTACCTTTGCTGATGTACTTGGCGATCCAAGGCCAGAGATCATTCATATTTGGCAAGGAGTAGTAACCGTATATACGCAGGATACTCCCCCACCGAATCCAGATTGTATTTACGCTCCCGTTCACCAAGGAATTGTTTCTTGGCCTCCTAGACAAAGGGAAACAGCTAAAATGACAACCGTTGCGGAGGTTTGGCGGATATCGCAGCCTACAGAGAATACCGCCGGTAAAACAGGTCCTTGGTCGAGAAAGTGAAAATGTAGGAGCGCTTAGCTATGATGGTTCTTGCTCATGTTCTCTCAGGTATGGTTTGCCTTCACCTGGGACAGATGGTGGTAAAACGCAAAGATGGGCGTGCCAGGTGGTCTAATCTTCCAGAATGGACCTGGTTAGCGCTGGGATTGATCTTCGCTTTCCTATCTCATGCTGTGGTCGATACACTGGCTATCTTTACCTACCACGATGGCAGTCCATCGGGATCGTTATTTTCTCGCATTGTTTTTTGGGGCTGGATGCTGGGTGGTGCCGCTACTATCACCTGGAGCTTGTGGACAAACGTTCGCTATGGCTACGGCATACTGATGGTCTTGATCTACGATCTCTGGGACCACTACCTTCTCCGCTTCACAGATGGCGTTTTGGACGGATTTCCGGCAAGGTTTATGGGTCACTATACCCATCGCTTCGAAGCACTCCAGCTACACCAGTTGGAATGGTTGCTACTGGATAGTTTCTTCGCTGACGTCGAACGGCATTATGGGGATCCGCAATTCGTGGCGGTGGAACTCCTCTTCGTTGGGGGGTTAATAGCAAGCCTGGCTTTTTTGCACCGGTGGAGACCTCTTATCCCAAGAAGCAAAAGAAGAAAACCCAACGGGTAAAAGCAGGTAAAACTCACCTCGAAAAACAAGCGAAAGGGTTACTAAAATAGTACGGCTTTTTTTAATCCTGCTCTCTATTCAACTAGAGGACTGCTGACCGGGGCCAACCTCAGCGGCGCTGATTTGACTGGAGCCGACATCCTCAATACTAACCTGTTTCAACTGTTTTATGACGAAGAAGCCATTTTCCCGCCAGGCTTTGACCCTGCTCAATATATCTGACGAGATTGATCGTAACGGTTAGATATCAACGGCATACCCCTGTTTGGACCAGATTTCCCGTGCTAGGTCTTTGGCCTCAGTTGGTGGATCAATCTCACCCAGAACGCTGGACGGTGGTTGTCCCTCCCCTTTTCGCTCTGGATCCGGCGACCAATCGTCATTTTCGTACTGTTTGCGGAGCTGCTCATCCCTGAAATCCGGCACCTTAATCGGGGCCGAGTCGTTTAAAGCCGACTGCCAGGCCAAGATGCCGACGATACTCATGTCGATGCCGCGGTATACGTCCAGATAAGGTTGTTCTCCGGTCCGAATCGCTTGGGCAAAATGGTAACTGGTGAAAAAGTCTCCCCCACCATGTCCGGTTTTGGCGGCGAGGTCTGCGGCTACAGCAAAGCCTGGTTTATATACCTCTTCCGTTGGCTGATCCGTCTCTTTTTCCCACGGCTCTCGCCAGATGCGCAGTCGTCCTTTATCACCGTGCCGGCAATTTTCCATTAGTCCTTTATTCCCGTGAATACGCACATAGTTTCCGTGCCCCCGCAAGGCACCGTGTAGCGACTTCATCACCGCTTCGTTGTCCATCCGACAGATGATGATAGCACAGGTATCACTCCGTTTGGCGTGTCGGGTTTGCGTTGGGTCATCAGTGTCGTAAGGGACGACAAAACCGTTAACTTTGACTGGCCGGGTATCGGTAATGTACATGACAGGGGCAATGGAGTGGGTGCAATAGTAAGTGGATGGAATCCAGTTCCGCCAATGATCCCAACCACAACTACGTGCTAGTTTGACCTCGGCCGGATCCGGATGCACATATTCGCCTTCGCCGTATTTAAAGTTGCCAATCTCTCCTGCCTGATAGCGTCGGCGCATTTCCTGATTATAGGCGCTGTAGGGATAGTTTTCCGCAAACATATAGATCTTGCCGCTGTGCTCAACAGCGCGAGCCAAAGAGACCCCTTCAGCCAAAGTATGACAGGCTGCACACTCACTCATAACGTGTTTCCCGGCAGAAAAAGCCTTCTCCGCAAATGGGGCGTGCTGATGAAAAAAGTTACACAGGACAACTGCATCGGTGTCGTGTTGCAAAAACCGATCGTAGTCATTATAGGTCGTAACGTTGAGTTCTCTCCCTACCCGCTCTAGTTTTTCTTCCCAGGTATCGCAGATGGCAACGAGTTCAAACCCAACTGCCTCTGAGACGTTCATATAAGATCTACCTCGACCTGCACCGACGACACCCAGACGAATAGGTCGGTTATCCTGATGATTCATCTAAATCTACTCCGCTGGATAGTTTGTCACTTTTAATAACTATCCTTGATCCTTTTGTGTTATTGTGTTTTCATTTGATGGCTTGTCCCTATTGTGACAGGTATTCACTTTTAAATCCATTACTTTATTCGTCTTGGCTGAACAAAGCCCGTCTGATCGAGTACCGAATCGAGCTCCCTCTGCACTCAACTGGTGGTCTTGGCCAAGTTCCGTGCCGAGGTACTAACCTTCCTATACCAGATAGATAGTGATTGGAATCTGGTCAGCATAGCCCTTGTGTGTACGTCCACGAGACGTTTTCTTTCTTCTTGCCGTTGTTGTCCTCCAGCGAAAAGACATCTAGACTCTTGTCGGGTTTTTAAGGTCTTGGTGAAGACGGTACCATCGGTCCAGACGCGGTGAGGATATCTCTGCAACACCGAGAAAAAGGAAAAAGCTTGGGCCACCTCAAAATCCCAACCCCGCTCATATGAGTGATCGCTTCTAGTCTTTTGATTCTATGGCGGTTCCCTTTGCTAGTCGGTGAGATGTGATCAGCCCCGTCAACAAACCAACAACGTGAGCCTCAACATTCAAGATCTGATCGATAGTGTATATTGCTACCAAACCGTGAGAGAAATGCGTTGGCCAAAGGGAATTTTGTCCCTTCTGCAAATCAAAACGCCTGATCTGGCGGGAATTTGCAGAGTAAGTCTCCCTGCCAACGGTATGTATGTAAGAGTTACCGAAAATACTTTGATGATCTCACTGGAACGGTGTTGATGGCACATCATCAACCCTTAAAAATATGGATTCTGTGCTCCTGCTTCATAGGATTCAATCTCTCCAATCGTCAAATCTTTTAAGAACTTGACCTCAATTGTGGTGATGTGCAATAAATGGCCGAACAACTACGTGGAGGGATTGTAAGAAAGTCCTCGCCCTCTTAAAAGAAGAAGCAAAGCGCGAGGAGATGTATATTGTTACGAGACATAAAGGTCATCTTCTCGTCGTGGCGGCAAAAGGTAGAACAGGGAGAAGAAATCGTTTACGGGGAGAAAGCGGAAGAGGGAAATCTGGAAAAAGAACCCCTCCTATTTGGGGGATGATTCAAGGCGGAAGTACAGGTGGTGATTCGGATGCTCGCAAATGTTCAGCTCGGCACGATTTAACCTCTGATTGAAGCCAGGATAGAGTCCGCAAGGCTCATATACACTGACGAATACAACATCTATAGAGGTCCGAAAAAATGGGGTTATAAACCTGAGACCGTCCACTACAGTATCGAAGAATTGGCACGAGATAATAATGATGGTGGTTTCTGCCAAGCCCATGTAGACACGATTGAAGGATTCTGGTTACTGCTAGCAATTGAATGAAACCTCATGGTGGAATTTCACAACAGAAACTACCAATTTAGCTAGGCTTTTCGAGTGTGTTCACAACATGCGAGATGCGGAAAGATTGTCTGGTGTGAAATGTTTTCTCATTACGTGAAAGGATAGACCAGTATGATCAAACTGCCCCCATTTGTCCGCTGATGTTGCTGGTATATCTTTGCCGTTTCAGTCAACCGCCTTCGGCGGAAGTGCCTCAGCAATTGATGCTCAATTCTTACCAGCAGTTTGAGGATATTGAGCCGGCTGCCGAATTGTTGAGAAAACAGACCGCTGAAGCCAAGACTCACTCCTTTTCAAGAGGCTGGTTCGATTGGGAGTTGCTCTTGCGCCGATATATAGACGTAGGGCGTCGTGACCACAACGCGCTGAAGATGTTGTCCGCTTATTTTCGGGGGCTATTTTCGATCGGTATCACGCTTTGGAGGCCAAAGGGGAAGGTGAAATGTTTTACATCTTCAACACATCCATGGATGCAACCGAATTAACTTGGGTCTTCGGCCACAAGGTCTTTGAACACGATGTTCATGGTGGCGGTAGTCATGGTGGTTGGGGATCACATGCGCGCATGTTGATCTACGAGTAACTGGTTAAACAAGAGGTGCTGAACAGGCAAGAACAGACCCTATTTGAGAAAATCGTAGTACAAAGCCTGAGCCCCAACTTCCTTGACTTCAACCGCCTGGAGCGGGGGGCTAACAACCGCCCATACAAAAACACGGGTGGCATCGCCGCCGCCATTCGTATTTTTCCTCAGATGCCGAGAGTTAAGGAACTGGCACTTTGGATTGACCGACAATGGAGAGAACTCGCAGAACACGGTGACATTTTTGAGGTTAATCATTTTCCCTATGGAGGTCTTCATTTGTCTGGCATATTCGACATCGCTGCTGAAACGGGAAAAATCAAAGAGCTGGACAATCGTAAACTGGTCTATACCATAGCTAAGCGATACCTGCTGATGAATCACAGTATGGGGGTTCGGGGCAAT
>PACG01000005.1 GCA_002699335.1 Candidatus Poribacteria bacterium | reverse complement strand
TAAAAAAATCGTAGCTGGTGCAGGTCGCGTGTTCATGATTGTAATACCAGGCTCCCCCGCGTACGACCCGGAATTGCTGGTCATCGTCGTACCAGGTGCGGGTCCATTCCCAGACATTGCCCAACAGGTCATAACAGCCAAAAGAACTCATGCCTTCAGGGAACATGCCGACAGGGGTAGTAGTACCAATACCAGCCTCGGCCGTATTGCATCGAGGCTTATCAATCTCATCTCCCCAAGGAAAGATCCGGCCATCATTCCCACGAGCGGCTCGCTCCCATTCCTCAAAACTGGGCAATCGGCCCCCAGCCCACGTTGCATAGGCTTCTGCGTCAGTGCATCTGACCCTGGTCACCGGATGGTCTCCATGGTTTGGTGGAAACCAGTTGTCAGTATCTGAGTCGTCGTTTTGCCCGTTAGCTGGAGGTAGAGCGCCGGTTGCGTCAATGAAACGCTGGTACTGGGCGTTAGTGACGGGATAGCGTCCTAACCGGAATTCCTCCACTGGTAAGGGGGTGAGATCTTGACCTAACAAAACTTCACCCGTTGGAATCTCAACTACATTATCCAAGATATGGAGGGCGGCCGATCGTAATTCGCAGTCGTTTTGCGAAAGTGCGATGCCGAGAGGAGAAATGCGCTGTTGGGTTGTTAAGCCATCAGTCGCTTTGACAAACGGTCCAACCTTTTCCCATTTTAAATCCGCTGTTAGTAGACGCTTAGCCGATTGAGCCAGTTCTGGCTCGTAATGCCATGGCCAATACAGGTCCAGTGTTTGCTGAAATGAGGCTAGATCGACCAGAAGTTGTGGGTCAATTCCACTTGTTCGCTTAGGTTGTTGGAGGTGGATCAGTTGGGTCAAAGTCTATGTTTTGCCTGGAAGATAAAAGAGGGTTACCGATAGAAAAGTAACACAAGGACCTAAAAAAATCAAGTCTGTGAAATGCTGTGAAGTAGTGCCAAAAAACACTCGACAAAAATACGGTCAAGCGTTTTCTCGCTAGAGCATCATCCGCAACCGGGTTACGTTCTATCACAGCCGATCGGCATAAGCCGAGACTTTTCGAATTGCGGCAACGACCTGTGCAGCCGCATCCTTTGTGGGTCGGCTGAATACTGGTAGGAAGATTAGCTGAGTTACGACCGATTCTGTAACCGGGAAGTCCCCCGTGCGGTACCCCTGGTAATTACCTCCCATTTCTGGAGTGCAGAGTGGTCCTCGACCTTCGGTGAATAGGTCGAATCCATCGGCGAAAAGCGAAAGTTGGTGCAGGAGTGGATAGGGATTTGATTTTGCTTCTAAGCCTCCTTTTTTCAGGGCGCCGATAAACTTCTCTTTTGGTAAGCCGCCAAGATCTTGTGCCTCGTAGTGAATGGGAAACCCATAAAACCCAGCCGGTTGTGCGCCGTCATACTTACTCATTGGCCTCACACCGGGGATATTAGTCAAACCGTCTTCCACTGATCGAATGTAGGTTCGACGATTTTTGTTGAGTTGATCCAGTTTCTCTAGTTGGATCGCGGCAATACCGATTCCTAGCGGATGTGCCCTGAATTTAATACCCAGACCAAGTGGTTGAAGGTGTTGATATTTATCCGTTACCAGATCGAGACCAGCAACTCTGTTAACCTGTCCAATCAGGCAAGCCCGCTCAAAAACAGCTACGTCGTTGGTGGCAACCACACCGCCTTCACCTCCACTGGCAGGTTTGCTACCCTGAAAACTCCACGCACCAACCTGACCGATACTACCGCAAGACTGATCTTTATAGGTTGCTCCATGTGCATGAGGACAGTCTTCCAGGATTGGAACCCCAGTCTCTCGACTCAATTCTATCAAGGTATCCATGTTGCAGACATTTCCCCAGAGATGGACGGCAACAATCGCTTTGGTCCGGTCGGTGATGCGGCGTCTCGCATCTTCCGGATCAATCATCAGAGTCTCTGGATCTATTTCACAGAAAACAGGTCGAGCCATCAGCATCAAAGCGGGCGAAATTGAGCAGATCCACGTATAGGATGGAACAATCACCTCATCCCCCGGACCAATTCCCAGTCCAAACATCGCGCTGTGCAAAGCCGAAGTACCGTTGATGACGGTAATGGCAAATTTACATCCGAATCGTTCCCGCCATAAGGCCTCAAACTGCCGAACAGTCGGTGTGCCGCCGGACAACTCATTACGCAGAGTCATTTGATAAGCCATTTCAGCTTCAGCTTCAGTGATCTGTTGCCATTGATCTAATTTTTCCTGGTTGTTAGCGGTTTGAACAAAAACCGGCGCACCGCCGAGTGCAGCCGGCATTTCTCTGTTGTTGTGACTCACGTTGTTACTCCCGACGAAATTTAGGCCCTAATGTTGGCTGGATCTCGGGTCGGATTATGGGTGACCATCTTCTTTGCGTTTCCCATAAAGTCTGATCACGAGGGGTTGAACTAAAACTATCTGAATCAAACCTATTTTGTCACGATTGGGATCTAACTGAAACACCTTTCGGTGGTGATTATTCCGCCTTAAAACCGGGTGGCTCGAAGTTAGTTGGGTTTAGAAGTAGGAATTTCTTGACAAAATCTCTATAAAATGTAGAATAAGTTTCCTTCAGATCGTCTTTCAGTGGAAAATAGGCAATAT
Organism: Candidatus Poribacteria bacterium; assembly: GCA_002699335.1. Next base: position 14,344 of record PACG01000005.1, on the reverse strand, counting down.
AGAAATATCCTCTGCCTAAGAAATATAGTTTAAGACCGGGAGAGTGAACGAATGATTAAGTCAGTTCTGCTATCGGAAAATCAGCGTCGATTCGTTAGAGAAGCGTTAGATGCAAAGACACTTAAAGCTGCGATTGTCCCAACGGGCAGTACAGAACAACACAACGAACATCTAGCCATAGTTCATGATACGGCCAGTGCACTACACGTCTCTAGATTAGCAGCAGAAAATCTATTTCCTCAAGTGATCGTGACACCGCCTTTGTCGGTCGGGATTTCTGAACATTGGATGGATCATAAAGGAACCTTGACGCTTCGTCCAGAGGTTTTTAACCAGGTGCTCTACGATGTCTGCGACAGTTTGCGCCGTCATGGTCTGGAAAATATACTCGTCGTCAATGGACATGCCGGCAATGCGGGACCCGTCAACCAACAGATGGACGAATTCAGGCAGAAACTGGGCATCAATTTAGCCTTTCACTCCTACTGGGAGGCTTTCACACCAGAACTGATTCAAGACCAAATGGAGTCCGGTGTCTGCCCCGGCCATGCAGCTGAGTTTGAAACGGCTTTTGCTCTAGCCGCTTTTCCAGAGAATGTGGATTGGGACGGTGTCGATTACGACAGGGCTAAATTGACTATTTCTGACTCCAACCGTGCGATCAGCGACCGTGAGTATCACCAACAAGCCAAACTGGCCAATGCGGAGAAAGGCCAAGCCATGATCGACGCGGCGGTCGATTGGATCACTGAAAAGTTGAAGGCGATGATCTAAGCCAATCGAATTCTGGTCCGAATCGAATCAAGATAGAGCATAAAATCCAGCTACGAAGGTGAATGGAAGTTTGATTGCCAGTTTTGATCAGTTATACAGTGCGCTGACAACCTCAGTCGCGCATCCCGTCGAGGGAGAAGTTTTCCCCTTCGAAGTTCCGAGACCCAATCTGTGTCAGGTAGTCGAGCAAGCGCGTCAGCATCCGAAAATACGAATTTTGAGCGGCGAACGGGGGGATTGCATCGCGCTAACTTTTCAGCCTCCCGCAATCGAGTTCCCAAAACTGCCACTGTCAGAAGCAGTTAAAATGCCAATCCACCTATCGCTCTTTGAACTTGGCCCACTGCGAGAAACAGATGGCGCCCTTGCTGAGGTAATACAGGAGGTCTACTTGCCTTTGATACAACTGTGGAGAACCCACCATGTTAGTTGGCAGAAGGTCTATCCAATCCTGTTTTTAAGTGGTCCAAATTGCTCGACCAATTATCATTGGGATCCATCCAGTGTTCTAATTGTTCAGTTGCATGGTAGAAAACGGTTCCATAGTCTGAAAGAACCTGGCCGTTGGTGTTCACCGGAGGTTTTAGCCCAACAGCACGCTGGGATGGTAAAACCAGCTAACCTATCTGATAAAGATATTCTGGTTTATGAACTGGAACCTGGCGACGCGGTCTGGAGTCCTTGTCGAGCCCCACACTGGCTGGATGCTTACGATGAAACTGCATTTACGTTATCAATTGCTTTTACTGATATTTCGGCTGAACCGGATAAAATAGCAGAGATGCAGATATTATAGGACTTAGATTCAACTGGTAAATGCAACGACTTTATGCCGTGATCTCTTTGGCTCATCTTGATTAACATCACGATGACCTGCCAACACAAAGAGGAGCGAAGAATGAGAAACCTGGTCTATTTATCTGTATTGTTACCATTGCTAACTATGAGTTTGTGGGCGCGGGAGCAGAAGAACCAGACACCGAACTAATGTGGTAGCCAAGCAAGCGGACTTTGAGCATGTCCTGATCCGCTATGATGTGGAAGGGATCGAAGGGGAAACTATGATGGTTAGCGTTAAAGTTTCGGCTGACAATAAGCAGTCCTTCGATGTACCCAGTGACAGAACTGGAGGGGCAGTAGAGGCTATCACCAGCGGTACAGGTAAGGAGATCGTAACTCTCACGCAGGACGTAGCTTGGCATCAGTATGGTGAGGTGGGGGTTGACACTGACACCAACTTGGACTTCTTGGGGAAGTAGCGGAGCGGATCTCTTTTAGTCATGATGAGACGATACGGCGGGCAAGTTATATCCCCAACTGTGTTCCTTTGACAATTTATGGTTGGCGGCTAAAAAGGCACAGAAAAGGAAACGTTCACGGTCGAGGTAGCCCAGTTCAACTTGCGGCTGGAATCGGAATTATTTAAGCTGCAACATTAACTGCTTCAACAGAGCTATCAGCCCAGTATCTATCGCCAGTTTGTGGTGCGCGAACCCAAGTTGAGGCTGATCAGCGCGCTCCCCATCGGAACCGGGGTATCACGCCTTGTGCAATATCGTAGAACCGAATCTTTGAGGCCATCTTCGTTCATGATTCCTACACCTGCCGGCGGGGTAGTTTATTGGATGTTTGGGGCAAAAGACTACGCTAATTATTTGCGGAGTAGCCCTAATTGGGAAGTTTGCGAACTTTTTATCAAGTGGATACTGTAATTACAATGACAAAAACAAACACCACATCAGTAGGTTCACCCTACATTCCGTCACGTCGTAAAGATAAAATCAAATTTATCTCGTTTGGCCTGGGGCCGGTTGGTCTACTGATTTTGCAGGCGGCTGTGGCGAGGTCAGACTTTGAGTTGGTCGGAGCGGTGGATGTCAATCCTAGTATAGTGGGACAGGATATCGGTCGATTGATCGGAAACAACCGTGAAATCGGTATTCCGGTCAGCCCAGACTTGTTGCCGTTGATTGATGGGATTATCAGCCAGAATCAGGTCGGTCTGGTTTTTCACGCCACCCAGAGTTTTCTGGATCAGACGACACCACAGTTTATAGATCTGCTCAGTTGTGGGTTAAATGTAGTTTCTACCTGTGAAACTTTAGCTTACCCCTACCGTCGATATCCAAACTTAGCAGACCAACTTGATCAAGTGGCTAAATCCAATCGTTGCACGCTGGTAGGGGCTGGCATCAATCCCGGTTTCCTTCTAGATCTGCTGCCCATCTTTCTGACGACGGCCTGCCAGGAGGTAACGGGAATCCAGGCTGTTCGTAACATCGATGCGGCCAAAAGACGGGGGCCTTTTCAGAAGAAGGTCGGACTCAATCTATCACCGGAAAATTTTACCCAGCAGATAGAAACAGGTCAACTATCAGCCCATGTCGGGTTGGCCGAATCGGTCTATCTGATTGGTGATACGCTGGGGATGAATTTGGATCAAGTGGTAGAAGAACATCGGCCAGTGATTGCAGACTGCGCCTACTCATCAGCCGAGGTCGAAATTGAAGCTGGACGGGTTCGAGGCGTTAACAGTTTCGGCCGGGGGTTGAGAAACCAGCAAGAGGTGGTGCGGATAGATTTCAACGCGGTGGTCAGTAGTCAAGAATATGAGGAAATCAAAATCGAGGGTTATCCGCCAGTTATCTGGCGAAATGAACTCGGTACCGCTGGCGACAGTGCAACAGCAGCCGTCATACTCAATATGGGCAAACGTGTGGTGGCTGCACAGCCCGGCTTGCTAACCGCCGTCGATTTATCTTTGCCTCACTTCACCCGGACCTAATCGGCGTAGGGGTCGGTGGCATCCCGCAGGGCGTCGCCCAAGAAATTGAAAGACATAACCACTACCAGAACAGGAATAGCAGGTAAAATCAGCCAAGGGTAGTGTAACAGTACAGTAACCCGTTGGGCCTCTTCCAGCAGAACCCCCCAACTGGTCATCGGTGGCCGGATGCCTAAGCCGAGAAAGCTAAGTGCGGTCTCCCCCAAGATCATGCCTGGAATGGCCAGGGTGGCGATGACAATGATATGGCTGTAGGAACCCGGCATCAGGTGACGAGTGATGACATGCCAGTGACTGGCCCCGGCAGCCTCGGCTGCTTTGACAAAGTCCAGTTCCCTGTAGGCCATTACCTTACCGCGAACCTGTCGGGCTAAACCGCCCCAACTCACCAGTGCCAGGATAACGGTAATACCGAAGTAGATGGCCACGCTCGACCATTCAGCCGGTAAAGCCGCCCCCAATGCCATCCAGAGCGGAATGGAGGGGAAGGCTAACAGAATTTCTATCGCCCGCTGAATCAGCGTATCGGTCCAACCGCCAAAATAGCCGGAGATGGTGCCCAGGATCGAGCCAAAGATCAGGCTGATGAAGACGCCGGCCAGACCAACTGTCATCGATACCCGTGCCCCATATATGATGCGGGATAGCAGATCCCGTCCCATTCGATCTGTTCCTAGCAAAAACATCGGTCCGTCCGAGCTTAGCAGATGTAGGCCATTCTGATTATCCCGATATAAAAATCGAACCGGAAAGATCTTGATCTCATCAGGGGTAAAGACTAGTTCACGGGTTTCTGGTGTCCGGACCGACTTCAGCCCGTAGACGTGGAGGCCATGCCGCAGAGAGAAGCGGAACTTTTGGGGAGGAACATGGCGATAGCGCATCTGAATCTGGTTGTAGTGGTAGGGGGCAAAGAAATTAGCCCCCAGTGCAATCATGTAACTGATCAACAAGATGATGGCGGCGGTGATGCCCATCCGATTTTTGCGTAGGCGTTTCCAGATCAGTTGCCGATAGCTGAGATACCCCAGCTCGTCGCTTTCGACCACTGAGTCGAATGGTAGACCTGTATTGTCGGTGTTGTTGTCCGGGTCAGAGGAGCGTGTTCTCGCTAAGGGGCCTGAGGAATTACTCATATCGAATCCTCGGATCGACCCAGGCCAGAGCAATATCGGATAGCAGATTACCGATCACCAGCAGGGAACTGAGCAACATGATCAGCGTTCCCGCCAGATAGATATCTTCATCCAGAAGGCTACGCAACAACAGCGGGCCAACGGTTGGTAGTCCCAAAACAATAGACACAATAGCCGCACCTGAGAGGATAGTCGGTAAACTCATACCTAAGATACTAACCAATGGGTTGATGGCAAGACGGACGGCATGCTTGACCACAACAACCCACTCTTTTAACCCTTTAGCTCTTGCGGTTTGGATGAAGGGTTGACCAAGAACATCCAGCAGGTTGCCGCGCATAATTCGCATCAATCCCGCCGTCCCGTTGAGGCCAAGGACGATAACCGGAATCCAGAGGTGTTGAATTAGATCGCCTAGTTTACCGACGGTCCATGGTGCACCTTCATAGTAGGAGGAAAAGAGGCCAAAAAGAGGTAACCCGAATAACTCAAAAGCAAAGACCATCAGGGTTAGTGCTAATAAAAAAGCCGGAATTGACATGCCAACAAAACTGAGCAGGGTCAGCAAATTATCCGAAAATTTGTATTGATGAGTGGCAGAATAGATGCCAACGGGAACAGCGATGATATAGGTGAAAAACAGTGAACCAATCGAGATTAGCAAAGTAAAACCGATTCGGTCCCAAATCAGTTGGTTGACTTCGACCTCGTAACGAAAAGAATCGCCAAAATCACCTTGCACAAAACCAGTAATCCAAGATAAATAACGTTGAGGCATCGATTTATCCAAACCGTATCGTTGCCGCAACTCCGCTGCCATCTCCATCGAACTGCTATCTCCGTACTGTTCCTCCAGTTCTTGAATCCGACGGTCTAAGTAGTCGCCTTTAGGTAGCTGGATGATGATAAAGCTGACAATCGAAATGGCGATCAGGGTTGGAATGGCAATCAGTATCCGGTGGATGATGTAAGTGGTCATTTGACCTCCGAGCTTCTGTCTACATCGCTGATGAAATACTGTTCAGGATAGCTAGTGGCCGGAGTCACAATTGCCCAAGGTCCTAAGATGCCATTATCAGGCACGTTATGAAATCCTTTTTTTACCATTACCAATGAAGGTGACCGAGCGGCTGTGCCCAAATGGAAAGGCCCCTGATCGATATGAATTTGCACAGCATCTCGAACATATTGGTGTCGCTTTTGTAAATCCTTTTCTTTCTTGATCGCATCGTATAGATCCAACAACTCCTTCAGTGGGCCGGTTGGTGGTTCCCCCTCTTCACCACCTGTTTCGTACCATTTACCGACCCGCGGATGCCAGTATTTAGCCAGTGTTGGAAAGACCCAGTCGGGATAGGTAAATAGATCCATCTCGGCTTCGCCATGCATACTAACAGTGAACTTGCCCAAATTTCGGCGCAGACTTAATTCTGCTCCAGGTGGTGTATTGAGGATCACCTCAAGGCCCATTTCTCGCCAACCATCGGCGATAATCAGGCCGATGTCGTTCTCTTGCCTATTGAGGTTTGAGCTTGGCATATCCATCACAATCTGCAACGGTTGGCCATCTTCCCGTAGACGAATACCCCGTTTGTTACGTTGGGTTAGGCCAAGTTCGTCCAACAGTTGATTGCCGCGGCTGATATCGAAGTCAGCATCTGCCTTTTTCCACTCTTCAAATAGCTCTTGTCCAGCTTGGTCAGCAAAGTGCCAGCCCTCCTGGCTAACAGTAGCAGCTTGTGGTTGGAGCAATCCCCGCCAAGCAATCTCATTGCATTTTTCTCGGTCAACACCTAATGCTAAAGCCTGTCTAAATTTTTGCTGACGCATTAGCTGGCGCAATACAGGATCAGGATCAGTCCAGTTCAGCAGGATAGCCGGTTGTGCACCAGCTGTACTCTCCCATTCACGAACCGTGTAGTTACCCCGTTGCTCGCCTTTTTTGTATAGGGCGAAATCTTGTAACTGCATACCCCGAAACTGGCAGTCGATTTCCCCCGCTAAAATCTTTAACACGCGAACTTGCGGATCTGGAACCAAACGACTCTTAATGCGATCAATGTAGGGTAATTGCCGACCCAGTTCATCCACCACGTAATAGTAGGGGTTCCTTTCCAGTTCGACTTGAAAACCACCTTTTTCGTACTTGACCAATTTCCAAGGCCAAAGAGTCGGTCGTTCGATATTGACGTGATTCTTATTCTTCTTTTCAAATTCGCTGAAATTGTTGTAAGCCGAGTGGTCCGGATGAAACTGGACCATATAGTGCTGAGGAATATTGTACTTTTCTGAGTGCCAGAATCCGGTGGCCAACCAGAGTGGAACCAGCCAATTCGGCCCTGAGAATTTCATCACGATGGTGTATTCATCAGGTGTCTCTACTGTCATCGGCTTACCATCCACCAAGCACCAGACAGGAGGCGAGTAGCTGTGCCGGTCATCCAGGCACAGATCGTAATAAAAGGCAAAGGACGCAGACGTAAACGGATGCCCATCCGACCATCGAATCCCTTTTCTGAGGTGAATGGTCAAGGCTGCCCCATCTTGGCTAAACTCCCAGGCTTCAGCTGTTCCCGGTTCCAGACCGGTACAGTCGAACCGCCAACGAATTAGGGGGGCATATCCGGCCGTCATTTTCCAGGTTCCTAGCTCCGGATGGTCGTGGAATCGGTGCCATTGGCCTCCGTAGGAACCAGGTTTTTCGTAACCGTCGTAATCGGTTTTGGCTACTAACGGATTTTCGGGCAACCGTTCCTCTAATGGAGGTAATTCTCCGTCAGCCACTTTTTGGGTCAGCATCGATGCCTCTTTGGCTTCCAGACCTGCGGATGTGCTGGATCTGAGTTGTGTGTCGGATGGAATAGCAGGTGTCGATTGCTGACCAGAGCAGCCCCACCAGACTAATGCCAGCATAGAAAAGAGAGAAATCGTAACCGCTAGCTTGTGGGTCGGATGATTCGGTCGGCTTATCATTACACCCCTCGCAAGTCGAGTTCTGTTCGGAAATGACAGATGGCCATGACCTCGTCGGAATCGGAAGTCTCACCGGCCACAGGTTCTTCTTGGTGACAAACCTCCTGTGCATACTGGCAGCGGGGATGAAACCGACAACCGGAGGGTGGATTGGACGGGTCTGGTACATCGCCGCTGAGACGGATGCGTTGTCGTTGACGTTGCTGTTTCGGGTTGGGTACTGGAACGGCGGAAATCAGGGCTTCGGTGTAAGGGTGCTGCGGTTTAGCGTACAGATTCTCGGCTGGACTCAACTCGACAATCTTGCCCAGGTACATCACTGCCACCCGGTCGCTGATGTGTTCGACCACGCTTAGGTCGTGAGCAATAAAGAGATAGGAGAGCTGAAATTTCTCTTTCAGTTCCTGCAGTAGATTCAGAATTTGTGACTGGATCGACACATCCAGGGACGAAACAGGTTCGTCGGCGATAATCAGGTCGGGTCGCAGAGCCAGTGCCCGGGCGATGCCAATCCGCTGTCGTTGCCCCCCGCTAAAGGCATGTGGATAGCGCCGCATATCGTCGCTTTTTAAACCGACGGATTCTAACAAATCAACGACGTGTTCTTCTATCGAAGGATAATCTGAATTGTTAAACCCTTGTTTGGACTGAACTCTTAGTGGCTCAGCCACAATATCGCTTACAGTCATACGCGGGTTGAGCGAGGAGAAAGGATCCTGAAAAATCATCTGGATGCGTCGGCGGAAAGGGCGAAGTTTAGTCTTGCTCAACTGGCAGAGGTCGACTGCTTCCTGACCAAACAAAACACTTCCCTCCGTCGGTTCGACCAGGCGCATGATACAGCGACCGGTAGTAGTTTTACCGCAACCGCTCTCCCCCACCAATCCGACGGTTTCTCCCCGATGGACGTCGAAGCTAACCCCATCCACTGCTTTGACATGACCGACTGTTTTTTGCAAAATCCCTTTTTGAATCGGGAAATACTTTTTCAGATTTTGGACCTGGAGCAGCTTCTGCATTTGAGACCAGACTAGATCCTTTCAGTTAATAAGTGAAGCCAGCACCGGGTGGCGTGATCGCCCTCGATCAATTCTAACGGTGGTAATTCCTGACAACTGGAGAAGGCTTCCTGACAACGCGGGGCAAAAGCGCATCCGGGTGGCATGGCCAGCGGGCGCGGGACTGTACCGGGAATGGAGTACAGTTTTTTCTGCCGCTCCGCTCCTAATTCGGGAATAGAAGCCAGCAGACCTTTGGTGTATGGGTGTAATGGATGCTCAAAGATCTGGTCTAAGCTCCCTCTTTCAACTATCTTACCAGCGTACATCACTACCACTTCGTCGGCAATGTCGGCAATCACGCCCAGATCATGAGTAATCATCATGATGGCCATCCCCAATTCTTCTTGCAAAGATTTCATCAGATCCAGTACCTGGGCCTGAATAGTGACATCCAGAGCAGTGGTCGGTTCGTCAGCAATTAGCAGCGAAGGATTACAGGAGAGGGCCATGGCGATCATCACACGTTGACGCATCCCACCAGAAAGTTGATGCGGATATTCGTCTATCCGTTGCTCAGGTGCCGGGATTCCAACCTTGATCAACATTTCGATGGCCCGGTTTCTGGCCTCTTTTTTGCCGACTTGCTGGTGTAGGCGGATGGCTTCACCAACCTGATTGCCTACGGTATAAACTGGGTTTAGCGATGTCATCGGTTCCTGAAAGATCATGGCGATATCATTGCCGCGGATCGCTCGCATTTGGTCGCTTTTAGGAGAAAGCCCAGTGATCTCGACCGATTGGTCGTTTTTATGGTATCGGATATGTCCAGCTTCGATTTGTCCTGGTGGAGGGACTAATTGCAAAATGGACAGTCCGGTTACACTTTTTCCGCATCCACTTTCACCAACCACACCGAGGGTTCGACCGCCTTCGATAGTAAAACTGACATCGTCTACGGCTCGAACTGGGCCGTCATCAGTATCAAAGACGGTACGCAGACCAGAAATTTCAAGTAAGGGATGGTGCAAAATTTCACCTGTGGCAGCGCGAAAGTCAGATTGGTGCTTGCCACAGTGTAACAAAACAAGTTTAACTTGTCAATACTTGACACCCCATGCAGGCTTTGATATAATCGAAATGTATCTTATTGTTTTCTAACTGTTGATTTAGTGAAGGTCATTACATGTCCCAGACAGAAACGATTCGCATTGGCCACAGTCCCGATTCTGACGATGCATTTATGTTCTACGCGTTGGCTAAAAATCTCATTCCAACTGATGGGATTGAAGTTGTCCACGTGATTGAAGATATTGAAAGTTTGAACCAGCGTGCGCTAAAGGCTGAACTGGAAGTAACTGCAGTCTCAATTCATGCTTATGCCTATATTGCAGACACCTATGCCCTGATGCCGTGCGGGTCGAGCATGGGAGACCGTTACGGGCCGCTGGTAGTTGCTAACGGCCCGTTGGATGCGCAAGATCTGAAAGGTAGAAAAATCGCCATTCCAGGCAAAATGACCTCAGCTTACCTAACCTACAGTCTTTTTCAGCCCGATTTTGAGGCGATAGTTATTCCGTTCGACCAGATTATCGATTATGTCAAAAGTGGTAAAGCGGAGGCTGGTCTGATTATTCACGAAGGACAATTGACCTACGCTGAGAGCGGTCTACACAAAGTGGTAGACTTGGGTGAATGGTGGTACCATGAGACAGGTTTGCCACTGCCTCTCGGCGGTAACGTTATTCGTCGGGATCTGGGAATCGAAAAGATGAAAAAAGTGACCCGATTGGTTCAGCAAAGCATCCGATATTCCCTCGACAATCGGCCACCGGCACTCGATTATGCGATGATCTATGCCCGGGACATGGAAACCGAAATAGCGGATCAGTTCGTTGGAATGTATGTTAACGATTATACACTTGACTATGGTGAATCAGGTCGCGCTGGCGTCCGCGAACTGCTCAGGCGTGGGTACGAGGCAGGAATCATCACACAACCAGTAGATATTGAATTTGTACAGATTTAATAAGTGTAGAAGTAATGAAACGCACCCAAAAGGGCAAGCGCAAGTCTAAACCGTTTCTGGGTATTGTCTTTAGGTGTTGTAGTGTTTATAGTCGTATTCATCTCAATAAAAAAAGAACTGCTTTTGTCGGTTGGTGTCCGAAGTGTGCAAAACCAGCCAGAGTTAAGGTTTCTCCAACTGGCAGCAATTCCCGTTTTTTTTCTGCCTTTTAGATTATGCTAGGCCTGGTCAAACGTCTGAGTTTTGGCCAGTTGCGAGGCTGATGATTACAGTGTAACCCGGATACCCGATTGATCGTAATAAATCAATATGAAAAACTGAAGATGGTAACGCACAAATGATAAAGGTTCAATTTTGGGGGGTTCGTGGTTCTATTCCGACTCCTGGGCGAGAGACGATTCGGTATGGCGGTGATACCACCTGTATCGAAGTGCGAGCCGGCGACGAATTGATTATTCTGGATGCGGGTTCCGGTCTCCGTCGTCTGGGGTTGGACTTGCTGTCCCGTGCCGAAGGTCAGCCAATTGAGGGTCATATTTTTATTACTCATACCCATTGGGATCATATCCAAGGCTTCCCGTTTTTTACTCCTGCCTTCATCCAGGAAAATCTATTCACCATTCACGGGCCCCACTACGACGACAAGTATCTGCACCAGATACTTGCGGGGCAGATGGCAACGGAATACTTTCCTATTCCAATAGACTTTATGTCTGCGCACCTGGATTTCATCGGCCTGTCCGAAGCGAAGATCAAGATTGGAAAAGCCACCGTCTCCTCAATTCATGTTAACCATCCGGGTATTGCCCTCGGTTATCGTGTAGATTATCAGGACAAAGTGGTTGTTTTCACTGGTGACCATGAACCTTACCATTTTTTCCATGCCGATCCAATCAAACAGTTGGAAGTTAATGGTAGAATTCTATCGGCAGAAACAACAGATATTGAACGGTTTGCGGAAAAACTGGATCAGAAACTGGTTGATTTTGCCCAAGGTGCAGATCTCCTTATCTTCGACACTGCCTATACCTACGATCAGTACCAGAACGGTAAAAAGGGGTGGGGGCACTCCTACCCGGAATACGCAGTCAAAATTGCAGCGCAAGCCAACGCCAAAGCACTGACCTTAACTCACCACGACCCAACAGATACCGACGATTGCGTTGAGGCCAAAGTGGCTTATACACTTCAACACATTCAGCAGCAGGGGCTGAATATGGAGTGTTTTGCAGCTAAAGTTGGTGACGTGATTAATCTGGATTAACCAACCCTTCCTGAACAAACTCAAAAATCCAGGTTAGATTCAGCAACCAACTTCTCAACAGCCGCACTCAAATCCATCGATCCCAGATCACCTTCTTCGCGACTACGAATAGCCACTGTTCGGTTTGTCTGTTCACGTTCACCAATAATTAACATATATGGAACTCGCTCCAGTCGTGCCTGGCGAATTTTGGCTCCGATTTTGTTGTCCTGGTCATTGAGTTCGGTTCTCACCTCCTGTGATTTCAATAACTGGTAGACCTCTTCCGCATAACCGACAAACCGTTCGCTAATGGTCATTACTGTGCACTGAGTAGGTGCCAACCACACCGGAAATGCCCCGGCATAGTGCTCGATAATCAAGCCCATAAATCGCTCGAAACTACCATAGAGCGCGCGGTGAATGACCACCGGACGTTCTGGTATCCCGCTGGCAGAAGTATATGTTAGGTCAAAACGCTCCGGCAATTGAAAGTCGAGTTGAACCGTTGCGCACTGATGTTCTCGATTGAGTGAGTCTCTGACATAAAAATCGAGTTTGGGACCGTAGAATGCAGCGTCGGCCGGGTTAATCTCAAAATCGAGGTTGTTGTTTTTTAGCACACTCTCCAGAGCACTCTCTGCCTGGTTCCAGACATCTATCTCGCCCATAAAGTGCTCTGGATTACGGGTACTGAGTACACTTCTATACGGAAGATCGAACGTTTCGTAGATACGACTAATTAGGTCGAGGATGCGGTTATGTTCCTCTTCAATTTGCTCTGGGGCAATAAAATTATGTGAATCGTCCTGGCAAAATTGGCGGACTCGTGTCAAACCGCTCAGTGCCCCCGTAATTTCGTTGCGATGCAAGACCCCTTGGTCGTGGAGACGGTAAGGTAATTCTCGATAGCTACGGCGTTTACTTTTGAAGATCAGCATATGCGCAGGGCAATTCATCGGCTTGAGCCCACTTGCAGGTTGCCCCGACTCGTCGGGAAAGGTAAACATGTCTTGACGGAAATGTTCCCAGTGGCCGGATGTCTCCCACAGCGATTTATCGTAGATCAACGGCGTGCGAACTTCGTTATATCCCTCACTCAAATAGAGTTTGCGTGCCTTGTCCGACAGAATGTTATAAACAGTTGTCCCTTTGGGTAACCAGAATATTGAACCCGGTGATTCCGGGTGCGTTTGAAAGAGTTCCAACTCTTTTCCCAAACGCCGGTGGTCATGCTTTTCTGCCTTCTTCAACATCGTCAGGTAACTCTGAAGTTCGTCTTTGGACGACCAAGCAGTGCCGTAGATTCTTTGCAACTGCTCGCGACTCTGATCTGCCCGCCAATAAGCGCCTGAAACACGAAGCAGTTTGAAATAGCGACATTCTCGGGTTCGCTCAACATGCGGTCCCTGACAAAGATCTGTGAATCCACCTGAGCGGTAGATTGAAACTCCGTCTTCGGGAACCTCTTCATCTGTAGCCTCTGCGTCGTGGTCAGAAAGGCCATCAATCAATTCGAGCTTGAACTTTTGCTGTCGTTCTGTAAACCATTCTTGTGCCTGATCGAAAGTCCAATTCTCTTGCTCAAAAGGTTCGTTATCTTTGATGAGCTGTTTCATACGTTTTTCTATCTCAGAAAAATCGTCGGGTGTGATCGGACGAGGTAGCTCCATGTCGTAATAGAATTCGTTTTCAATTGATGGTCCAATTGCTAGTTTGACGTCTTCTTCACTGAACATCAGTTGAACTGCGTGAGCCATGATGTGAGCGGTGGAGTGGCGAATTCGGTACAGGTAGTCGTGATGCGATGCTGTATTTTGTGATCCCTGCATAAAGTATATTTACCCTAATTTTTAGCCTTTAACTTTAGTTGGATTTAGAAGGCAATAAAAAAAGAGCCGCCGAAGCGGCCCTTTTGGAAGGGGGGTCAAATATGATGGGCGGTACGGTATTCGAACCTGTGACCCCTTGCGTGTCGAGCAAGTACTCTAACCAACTGAGCTAACCGCCCGAAGGAATTAACCCCTTAAAAGTAAAGGCGGCGGTCGGAATTGAACCGACGCATAGAAGTTTTGCAGACTTCCGCCTTACCACTTGGCTACGCCGCCAAAAAGGGCGGGAGACGAGATTTGAACTCGCGACCTCCACCTTGGCAAGGTGGAGCTCTACCACTGAGCTACTCCCGCAAAAGGCGAATGCAAGTATATCAACCTTAAAGAATAAATGTCAATGAAACTTTGGTAAAAAAGAGCCCACATTCAGGCCCTTTTATTAAGTCAATTGCGTTTGGTGTTGCTAACTCTTAGCCTTCGCCGCCACCACGTCGTTCGCCGCCACCACGTCGTTCGCCGCCACCACGTCGTTCGCCGCCACCACGTCGTTCGCCGCCACCACGTCGTTCGCCGC
>PACG01000004.1 GCA_002699335.1 Candidatus Poribacteria bacterium | reverse complement strand
CTGGCAACTGATCGAAGCCATTGGACCAACGGCTGAACAAGCGGCCCCACTCCTGGCCAAATTCAAGAAACTTGAAGATCTAAAATCCAAATCCCGCAGTCAGAGGACCCAGACCTTCAATCTCCTGAAAGAATTGGTAGGAGAAGAAGGACGTACTGAAGACAAGAAGAGGGCTCTGGCCGCATATAGAGAGAATTTACGTCAGTCTTACAACAAACTGACCGTGGCCTATAACGATATTTATACTATCTTGGACGTTGACCAGCAAGTCAAATTTGCAGTTTTCGATCGGACCTTCCGTCGCGAGTTACGCGACGCCTTGAAAGTTCTATCTTCTATCCGGGAACTTAAAGCACAAGAAAAGGTCGAGAAGAAGTAGTCGCTAAAAAGCGAGCGATCATAGAATCTCTGCGGCGAAAACAGCATATAGAGAATATAGTATATAGAAACTATTTCCTGTTTCTCCCACCCTTTCAAGGCGGAGAGGAAACTGCTACTCCTTTCTGTACTTGGCTTCACACCATTCACATCTTGCATTTATGACCTTGCTTTCCAGGTAGAATGCCATTTTTAACAGATTGGGTGTAGCGACAATTCTAGCATTGGTTGAGGAATTAGCTCCAGAATCAGGGTAAAAGTTAGATCTTAACACTAATCTATCTAACTGTAAACCCCCTCTTAATTATTATAGTATCGATGTATGGATATGGTTGCTTTTCTACCAGTAGCCGCTTTCATTAAGTCAAATAATAGAGCATGTTAATACAGGCCAGACTATATTGCTAGATGTCAGAGCTAGAGACGAATATGAAAAATTGGAGCCACAGGTGCGCTGCATTTCCCATTGCAAAATTCGCAAAGTGGAAAAATGCCGGATATTGAGCACCAGAAGCAAATTTACACCTATTGCCACAGAAATTCGATCTGAAAAAGCACGGAAGATTCTAGTAGAAAATGGTTATACAGCGGTCGAAATACTCAGGTGGGACTGTGATCTGGCAACAAGCCGGTGGTCATGTAGAATCTGAGTCAACTGATTAATAAGTGAGAGCAATCGGCGTGAGGCTAGGCAGATAATCGGACTATATTTTATATCATCCAAGTGGGAAACACAATAATTTTGGGCTGTCTTTTAGCTAAGGCTAGAGTATAATCAACAAATATAAGGCACCAATCTTAAAATCTGGATTGGCTGGCTACGCTCACAGTTGTGGCCAACATTCTCCTCCATTAATAGCAGACTGAATATGAGAATCCAAATCACCCCCAACGAGATTGATCGTCGTCAACTTACAGCTGAACACTTGGCACAAGCAGTTGAATCCGTCCGCCAAATCGGATTTGTCATCCTGGGTCAGGTCATTCCGACTCCGCTTCTAGACTTGCTTTTTGAACGAATGTTGACCGATTTAAATACCTTGCTCAACGCCTCTGATCACGTCCTACCGGTCAACTTTGTGCCTGGACACCTTCAACAAGATGTGCCACCCTTTGCCCCATATGTTTTTCCTGAATTAGTAGCTAACCCCTGGGTGATTCAGGTTACCCATGCCCTGCTAGGCTCTGGTGTGAAAAACACATATTTCAGTGGTAATACCAATTTGCCTGGAAGTGTTATCCAACCTGTTCATACCGATGGGCAGCAGCTATGGATTCATCAACAGGCAGCTCATCCGGCTGCAGCTCTAATTATTAACGTGGCCCCACTGAAGGTAAGCGAAGAAAATGGGAGTATTGAACTTTGGCCCGGTTCCCATCATGAAATGGTTATTACACCAGACAGCTCGAGCATTAAAGTCCAATTGCCAGATTTGGGCAGGCGAGAAAAAGTATCACCACCTGTCAGGGGAAATACAGAAAAGGGAGATGTCTTAATTAGAGATAATCGGTTATGGCATCGTGGCGTGCCCAATCATTCAGAACAACCCCGGCCCATGATAGCCATGATCCACCGTACTGGTTGGTATAATTCTGGAGCCAAGTTAAAATTTCAGCTGGGTTGTGAATCGGCCTTTGAGCATCCGGTATTGGATGCTAATGCGGAGTTCGTGGATGAACCAATAGATTACCTCTTCCGCAATCGACCATATGATTACCAGGAATCAGATTTAAACAATCAGACTCATCAAGCTAACAAGGTCGCAAAAAAATAAAGAAAAAATTGAACAGTTGTGAGATCAAAGGACTTGGCCTGCTAACTAGTTGGATTGCCCTCTGCCAATTGAAAGGGAAGTATAAATACAGAAAAAGAAAAGCTCCTCTACCAGCTGAAATTCAGCGGAAGCGCAAACTCGATATGCCGGGTCATTAAGGATGCCTATACAATTAATCTTTCCAATGATTTGAGGTCTTTTTCGACTATTGGCCAATCGGAGGAGCCAATAGATGTGAAAAAGTCAACCTCTCCCCTGATAAATTTATCACCAACCATTTTGAGCCTATTTACTACTTGATCTCTGGCCATCCAGAATTTTGGTAACTGATGTATCAAGATGCTATTCAGCACTTTTCCCATAACTGAGAGCAAGCTGTACCTGTGTATTTCTTCCTGATTCAGACTATTGATTCAGGCAACAATTGGCAAACTGCTGCCAATTGCCCTAAGAAGTAGCGAGAAAATCTAAATTCATTCAAAAATCAACATCTGAACTGAAAAAAGAATACAATCGCGTCATTAACCAAAATCAAGAGATTAATTGAGGTTCTGGCCAGCATGGTTTAAGTTGGTCACTGAATCCTAAAGCTATGTTGATCACCATGGCAATGTCTCCTATCGAGATCCAATCTAGTTTGTTTTAGAACCTATCCATGAGTATATCCTGCCTATCAAACAGCATATGGCTTTCAATCTAAGACGCCAGCTAATCATCAAGCCCAGTGCCAATCCAAATGCAGAGAAAATCGCTAATCACGGCGTTGTGAATAATTCAGGTTGTCTAAGCATGAAAATTGCCAGCCATACTGAGCTGCGATTTGAGGGGGATTGAAGATGATTTTATGAATGCCCCTGATATGCATTGATTATTGTTGTTACTATTAGCCAAGCTTTGGAACCATTGGTGGATTTTGCCCATCTTTATCCTGCCTAGAAGCATGGGCTTAATGAGAATGCCAACGGACTAATTGGCCAATATGTGTTCATAGGCATGAGCTTGGACGTTGTCCTGGGCACAGACTGACCCAATCATCGGTCCCAAAAGGGATTAGCTTTTCAACCCCCATGAGATCTTATGCCGGGAAATTCTTGGGTTAGGCCATGAAGTTCGCCATTGTTAAATACGGCGGATTAAAAGCTTATAGAGATGCTCGCCTTAAGTATTAGTAGAGGTGATGAAATGGTCTGTGCTGGATTGTGGACCATTATTGGCCTGGCAACGGGAATTAGTACCGGCTATCGGATCATGCCAGACTAACCGTCGACCACCCAACGTCTATTTTTCTACGTAGTCTTAATTTGAAGTCTTCCCAATTTTGCATTCGTCTCATGTGGCATCTAGAGGGTAAACTAGTCTTCGTAAATGAAGATAGGGTAAACGGTTCAGATTGCTGGTACAAATCTTATTTATTACTTTGCCAATAAGAGTACGAAATAATGTGGGTGAATCAAATGCGCTTCATGACTGGGTTAACAGCAAATGGATAGGTTGATGATATCCTTTATGCCGCCACTGATGGAGAATTTAAAGTGAGTAGGATTTGGTTATTATTGGTATTGATTGTTTGGCCTCAGATTGGTGAAGGAATTTCTAAAGAGGGAAAAAAGCCAAGAACGGTGATTAGGCTATCGCTTCAGCCAAGCTGATTTTCCATCGTGGCTCGGAGTGGAAATATTTCAAGGGGGCTCAAGATCCGTCGAAGCTGAAGTGTTGTTGGTGGGAAACTAATTTCAACGACACCGGATGGAAAACTGGCTCTGCGCCTTTTCGCTATGGCGATGGAGCAGGCGGCACATTTCTAGGTAATATGCGAAGACGTGACTCTACCCTATATTTGCAACGTTGCTTCACCTTGAACAACCCCGAGTATATCTCAGTCCTCGATTTCATGATAGATTATGATGACGGTTTCAAGGTTTGGATCAACAGCCAAGAGGTGCTTTCGGTCAATGTTCCAACAAGCCTCCTGTTCAACAGTTTGGCCTCTAAGACACATGAGTCGGAAGAGTTTGAAACGTTTGAGATTCCCAACCTGATCTCATTCCTGAAAAAGGGAGCCAACCTGATCGCTATCCAAGGGCCAATATCAGTCCTACTAGTAGCGACTTTCCAATCAATACCGGTTGGCATTGATTGGAACAGACGTTGATCCGCTGCTAGAAGCATCTATTTCTCCTCCATTCGGACCGGTAGCAAAACTACCACAGGTCACCGTGCGCTTCACTGAACCGGTTACGGGTGTTGACGCAGATGATCTTCGGCTCAAAGGACAACCCGCCCAAAGTGTAACGGGGAAAAACGAGACTTGGACCTTCATTTTTACCGTTTGACGACGGGAATGTCTTCCTAAACTTGGGCTCCCAACTACAAGATACAGGACATGGCGCATCCACCCAATCTATTTGAGGCAACTTCGGCAAACGAAAGGCGAAAATACCGGATCGTAGACGATGTCCTACCGAGTGTAGTCGAAGTAATCCTGATGCCCGGAGACACTGTTCGCACCTTGATCGTCTCCGGATTTTCTTTAGCGAAGCTATGACAAGTTTCGACAGCAGCGATATCCGAATTAACGGCAACGCGCCGACTTCGGTCAAAGGTTACGCTAATGGCCCTTGGCAGCTAGATTTCAAGGCTATCACAATAGGAACAGTGATCATTGCTTGGATCGATGAACATCTCATTACCGATCAAGCCTTTCCACCCAATCAACTAGCTGCAAATAGCTGGTTTTATACGATCCAGTTAGATCACAAAGCCGGCGATGTAGTAATTAACAAGTTCCTCGCCTCCAACCAGAATGGCCTCTTGGATGAGGATGAGGAAAGCAACGACTGGATTGAGTTGAAGAACATTGGTTCAAAGGCGGTCAATCTTAGCGGCTGGTCTTTGAGCGACGACCAACAAAAGCCGGGTAAGTAGGTGTTTCCAGCAGTATCCATCGCCGCTGGAGAATATATGCTGGTCTTTGCTTCGGCCAAGAATCGCCATGCCTCCAAACAGCAACTGCCCGCCAACTTCAAGCTGAACACTAAGGGAGAATTTCTAGGCTATTAAATTCAGAGTTGCCACGGCAGTTAATAGATGGGATTCGGTCTACCCATCCGCAACAACGGAATGATTATTCGTATGGGTTGTTGGAAACCTGCAAGTGGAGTTATTTTTCCCAACCGACTCCCGGCAGGCAAAATAGCAGGGGGGTATTGAGTCCTTACTACAAGGGCTTGTTTTCAGCCAGGAGCGTGTGTTTTTCAACTCCCCTTTTTCAGTCAGCCTTGCTTCTTCGCAACTTGGTGCTACCATCCGATACACCACTGACTACTCCGAACCAACCGCTACCCATAGCCAGGTCTACCGACATCCGATTCGGATTAACCAAATTACTGTGCTGAGGGCCGCAGTGTTCGCGGACGCGAGCCTGCCCTTCAACGTAGTTACCAAAACTATATTTTTGGAGATTCAACAGCCATCAATTCCTTGCCTGTACTCTCTTTGGTCATTGACCACAGTAATCTCTGGGGCAACAGCGGCATTATGGAAAGGGATCCACCTAATACTACCAAGCGTGGTCTAGACTGGGAACGGCCTGTCTCGGCTGAATTATTAGTCCCTGGTCAGAAGAAAGGCGGGTTTCAGATAGACTAGGGCGGAGATTATATCCGTCACAACTACAAACCCAACTCCGGGCCACCCACCGGAAAGTGTTCTTTTCGACTATATTTTCGGAGTAATTATGGGGGCCACGACTGAAATATCCGTTTCCCCCGGGCTCCATGTGGAGGGATTTGAGCATTTGGTGCTGCGGGCTGGAATGAATGGTCCCACTAACCCTCTTTATTGTGGACGAACTCATCCGTTGCCTTACGATATGGGACAAGCTGCCAGTCAAGGCAACATCATCGACCTTTATTTGAATGGGAGGTGCCAAGGCTACTACAATCCCGTTGAACGTATTGATAGCAATTTTCTACGATCACGGCACGGAGGTGGAAACCAATGGGACATACATTGCCCAATGGGACGAAATTCGCCAGGGCGATGCTATCGAGTGGAATCGGCTGAAACGAGCGGTGGTCGGCCCTGACTTCTCCATTGCTGATAATTACGCTGAGGCAGTTCAACAACTCGATATAGATAACTTCATCGATGACACCATGTTAAATGTTTATACCGCTCTGAATGACTAGCCCAATAACAACTCGCGTGTGGTCCGCCAATGTGTTGACCAGGCAAGTGGAGGGTCTACGTATGGGACGGTGAGCGGGCATTCGGCACGGATCGCGAAAGAATACTTGGTACATTAAGAAACCAACGCTGGCCACAACGACGAACAGTTTTCTCAAACAACTTAACTGAGGGACCCTTGACTGGCCCCTCGGATATTGCTCGGATGTTCCGTTCTTTACTACGCAACCCGGATTTCCGTCTGAGGTTTGCGGACCGGGGGCAAAAGCACTATTTTAATGGCGGTGCGTTAAGCGACCAAAACATCTTCCGTCTTCATGCGGAATTGCGTGATATCATGAAGGGGGTATTCCCCAAGATGAACCCCTATATTGAGGAACGGTGGATTCCCAATCGACGGACAGTGGTAATGCGTCAAATGGCCAGCGTGGGAATTCAACGATCTGAGAATGCACCTCACTTCAGCCCACACGGAGGCCAGGTACCGGTTGGCTACCGATTAGATGTCACAACTTCCGTTGGCCAAGTTTATTACACGCTAGATGGTGCTGACCCAGGCCAACCAATATTAAGTCTGACCTGCCCCATGCCTACAAAACGCAATTTTCATTAACCGACCGGTCACCGTCAAGGCCCGTACTTGGGCCAACGACCGATGGAGTCCTCTGACTGAGGCCACCTTTTTCCCGGCAGATCTAGGAATTCCCATCCGCATCAGCGAAGTGATGTACAACCCGCTTGGCGGCAACGGATACGAATTTGTGGAACTACCTAACACCAGTAATGTTAAAGTCACCCTGAAATGGTTTCGGTTCAAGGAAATTGATTTCACCTTTGGCATGGAGGATTCAATTGCTCCTCGACAGCGTATCGCACTAGCTTCCAAGGCGAACTCAGAGGCATTTGTCCGGCGTTACCCCAAATTTAAGTCCTAGGTTGGTTCGGTGGCAGTTTGGCCAATAATGGCGAGAAACTGGTCCATCGTAATGCGAACGGCCACCTGGTTACTTCAGTTCGATATGACGATGGTAGCAATTGGCCTCGGCTGGCTAATGGCAATGGCCACTCGCAGGAAATCGTCGACCCGCTGGGTAACACCGATTCTCACACAAACTGGGTTTCTAGGCTGGAACGAGGTGGTACACCGGGCAGTAATTCTGCTCGAACAAGTCATTTCACACCTCCCCGCCGAGTCATAGGGAACAATAGAAACACATTACAAGTTGGGCATCATCGCACCGAAGGCCGAATCCGGCGATTAACGGCCTGACATTTCAGGTCAACAGAAACAGAATTAGAAAGAGTTGGTGTGGGAGATGGAAAAAGGGTACCAACTGGGCAGCTGATGCCCTGCCTGATTACCCCGTAGGGTCAATGTCCCCCGTGCGGGTTACTTTCAACTACACCCATACTTGGCAGTACAGCCTCTATCGAATCGGGCTGGAAATCAGAATATTTGAAGTTAGTAGGAAAAAAGAAGGCAAGCCTCAGTTTTTACTCAGTCTGGACCATCCACTATCCATCAAGCCCAACAACTCCACGCCATGTCCGACAACGGCACGAATCCGAATTAGCCAAGATTGAGGGCCGTCGTTCCTGCAGCGGCTAAAAAAGCCTGTTCTATATGAAGATATATGTTAATAAATCTTAATCTGGTTTTCCCCAGCTACAGATCGAATGTATTCAGCCGCTAGTCGGTATTCCTCCTCCGTTGGAAGGTGTTCTAGCATCAGCGGAATATCGGGCGATAACTTATCCAGCTCTTTCAGGAACACTGCGTAATCCAATCCACCTAATCCCGGCCGTGTTTCGTCCAAATGCACGGTAAGGTTTTGTGACAGGACAATATCTTTACCATGACAACTTTTAATATAGGGACCTAGCAACTCAAAGCATCGACTAATAAGTCGGCCGGTGTCAAAAAAACGGGATGGACTGTTAACAATATTCACCGGGTCCAGATGAACCGCACACTGCGGACGGTCAATGGCTTCAATCAAACGGAGATAACTCGTTGGACTATCGGGAAAAATCCAGGGCATCATTTCTAGTGTATAGAAAGTGTTCACCGGATTAACATTGTCAATGATGGCTCTGGTCGTTTCAACGATCAGATCGAAAGTTTCAGGAGATAGGTTGTCAGCCGCTGGCCCGTCCCATTTGTTACTTCTGGAGCCGGCAATATTGACACAACACAACGCCCCCATACGATCGGCATGAGCTAGTAGGTCCTGGCATTTCTGGATTGCGGTTTTGCGCTCTTCTTCATTTGGGCTGATCGGATTACTCCAGGCGCCTACCTCGGCAATCACAATATTATTTTCTCTAGCTGCGTTGGTGTAATCCTGTACGGTTGCATCATCAGCCTCAGGGCCGATGGGGCAATAGGCCGCACTATAACCATGTGCCTTAATAGAGGCCACCCAACTGGCAGCATCTGTAATCTGATCAAATAAAGGGCCACCAAGTCTCATTTCATCCTCCTTCTATATTCAACGTGGTTTGAGCTAGTAGAAATTCGTCATTAATGACGAATTTGGTTTGTAGTAGGTCTAGCCGACAACCACATCTCGGCTGATCACCTGTTGTTTTGTTATCTTCGGCGTTGCATCTGGCCTGATATGCCTGGTTTGGTGTTAAATTTCGCATTAATGCGAAATTCGCAACTAATTGCGAATTTGAAACGTCGAGCTTATATCAGACGTAATCCTACTAATAGGACCAACACAAAAAACCAACGGATCGCCATTATCGCAGGTCAAGAATACCTTACTATCATTGAGGCTAAAGCCAAATCAGCGCAACTAAATATCTCAGCCTACGTCCATCGTTGCCTCGAATACTATGACGACAAAAGCACCAAAGCCCCTACTAATATCCTACAAGAAAGACATAGTCAGCCAGGACCATCAGCTAACCGTAAAAGACGAACAACTGGCCACCAAAGACCAGCAGATCGAACGCTTACAGTCTACTCTCGATCAGTCGCCACAGCTCCAAGCTCTAACCGAAAGCCGTTATCAAGCGGAACATCAGCAATTAGCCAAGATTCGCTCTCGCTCGTTGTTCCAACGGTTGAAGGCATTCTGGTGGCGCCCCTGTAACAGGGACGCACTTCGTGCGGTTCAGGAGCAACTAATTCGATCCTGACACACATCGAAACCCGCCGTCGCAGCCGTACCTATTACGCGAAGTGGGGGGCGCGGTAAGCCACCCGCAGGGAGTCAGGAAAGTTGAGCCAACTATCGCCCGGCAACACCCGGGTGCGTTCGCGACTATCATACCAATCCTGACACCAGTCCCAATATATAGCGGATTTGCTGTCAAATCGACATCACCTTTTTATTGCCAGTGGCATTTTTTCTCCGTCCAGATAGGCTTCTAATCCTACATCTGGTAATTTTACCCCTACCATAAAGTGCCATACCCCCCTCTAAATTGGGACCACTGACCGCTTGACCATTTTGCCAGTTACCTCCAGCCCAAACATTCATTTGCAACCTATTTTGACCGGTGATCTCGACAACGTATGTTCCCTCTTTTCGAACCAAGTTTTTCCAAGCACCTGCTTTCAGCTCCTGAAATTTGGCCCAAGCAGAAAGAGTAGGTTCCTGCGCTAAATCTAAATCTTTTGAATCTGGAATAACCACATGATCATCTTTACCATTAAATTCCAAGGCAGCTTTAAATTTACCTTCGACCCACTTACCACCATTAATTTTGCCATCATTGCCGTTTCCGGTAGCATCAATAGTTTTATCCCCTGAGTTTTCATCAAAAGGCCAATGGG
>PACG01000003.1 GCA_002699335.1 Candidatus Poribacteria bacterium | reverse complement strand
TCCAGAAGATCGGAAGCAACATGAGTATAGCGCAGATAACTAGTTAGGATATTCCAGATGATGGTAGAGATTTTCGAGTCTTTCATCAATAGTATTCCTCATGCTTACCCAAAATCAAGAAAAGTGAAATGGTAAAAATAAGAATTAACAGAGCCAAGACAAACGCACAAGCAGATGCATATCCCATACGGAAGTAACGAAATGCTTGGTAATAAATGTGAAAAATTGCGGTGTAATTGGAAAAATAAGGGCCAACTCCTGTCAACATATAGGGACGATCAAAAACCTGAATACTACTGATGGTAGAAATAACCAGACAAAAAAGGATCTTGGGGCGGAGCAGGGGTAAAATAATCGATCTCAGCATCTGGACCCCACTAGCTCCATCAATGGTGGCAGCTTCCTTCAGTTCTGAGGGGATTTCTCGTATGCCAGCGTAGTAGATCAGCATATTGAATCCGCAACTGCCCCATATTGCCATCAACGCAATTGCTGGCATGCTGAACCGGGCATCTCCTAGCCAGTTGGTATTCTTGATGCCCAAGAAATTCAAGTAGTAATTGATAATCCCAAAATCGGTATTATACAACCACTGCCACATAATTCCTGTGGTGCCAACACTTAGCAAAAGGGGAACGAAGAAAATTTTCCGAAACACATTCCTGAAGCGTTTGACTTTTGTTAGTCCATAGGCCAAGAAAAAGGAAACTAGATTCCCTCCAATTACAGTCATGGTAGTATAATACAAAGTATTGATGATGCCTTTTAGAAAGAGCTCATCTGCAAAGGCATCCTTGTAGTTTCTAAGTCCAACCAACTGGTATTTGCCAGAGATGAACGTCCATTTGGTCAGGCTGATCAGGAATCCCGTCGCAATTGGGATTACCAGCCAACAAAAAAATAGGAGCAGGTAAGGAACAACATAGGAGAAATTAATCAGAGGCTGAATCAACAATGAACGATGGCCGTGATCGATTTTCAATCAAGACTCCTTCGTAAAATACTTTCAACTGCTACTTTGATCTCATCGACCATTTTTGACATTGGTTGTTGGCCTGACATAGCCGAAAGCAAACAAGGCTCAATTCGTGTTTGGATTTCGATGATGTTGGGATCGTTGGGCCCGAAAATGACCTGTGGTATCTGTGCGGCAAAGACAGGATAATGTGCTTTCTCTGTAAAATCTGGCGAACTCAACTGCGAGTATCTAGCTGGTAATTGGCCTCCATCTGACCATGTGACACCATGATTGGACAGATAGGTCAGAAGAGTCCATGCTGCCTCCCAATCGATGGTATCGCTGAACCGTGGCAAACACATTACATGCGAACTTGCCCATACTGCCGAGCGATTACCCAACTGTGGATAGGGTAAGACACCCCATTCAAAGCTAGCGAGTTTTTTCATCCCATTCATCATCCAGATCCCCTCGGTATACATCGCAATTCGGCCTTGTAGAAACCCTTGCCATAGATTAGATCCGTCATGAATTGGATTGGGCATGTAGCCATGCTTATTAATTGCATCGTGGAGAATCTGGAGTGCCTGCTGGCTAGCCTCTTGGTCGATCAAACATTTTCCTGTCCTTCGGTCTAGAAATTGGCCTCCAAACTGTTCGGTCAAAGTATAGAAGTGCTTTAGTACCGATCCACCGAAAACAAAACCCCATTTTTCAGGATTTCCATCTTCATCTCTATCAACAGTCAATTGATTAGCCAACAAAAAGAAATTGTGTCGTTCTAGTTTTTCAGGTACGGGGACATTAAGCAGGCGAAAGTAGTCTTTGTTGTAGAAAACAGCAGTATTGTGACAATCAAGTGGGATTCCATAAATTTTGCCATTGATAGTAACCCGATCCCAAATAGGGGCCAAGCAATCAGAAACGGGTATCCCTCGTTCTCCTCTTACCAAATTGTCTAGTGACCGAATGGCATCTTGCTGAACATAGTTGAGTAATTCATTCTCATGTAAGATAAAGACATCTGGAGGCTTACCTGAGCCCAGAGAAACCATCAATTTGTCAAAATAGGTGCTCCACGGGATGATTTCCATTTCGACCTCATACTGTGGGAAATCTTGCTCGAATTTCTTGATGATTTGCCACATAGTTTGCCCATCGGGACCAGTAAATCCATTCCAGAAAGATATCTTTGTTTTTTTGTTCTCTTTTTCCGAAGAATACTGTTTTTTAATGTCACATGCACAAACTGCTAAGGCGCAACAGGCTAAAAAGAGCATAGGCGTTATGGACTTTTTGATCCATAAAATTATTGATTTGTATCTTGAGGTCATTACAATTTTCAATGCTAGATTACTGTTAATATCGGAAGGAATAACCAAGTCGAGTTAATAAAATATTCTAACACGATTAATGTTTTGAGGTAAAGAGGCAGATTGGCTGACAGTAATTGGGGTTGACGAACAGTGTGGACGCACAATGATACGATTCTGTAATTATGATAAGATACCCAGCAAAAATGGTTTATCTAAAATGGTGAAAATCATCAGTGCTGACTACGACACATGTATCCCGCCTTTTACAGTAAGTGGCTAATAAACCGCAATGACGTTTTTTATGTAAAGCTAGTCTTTGCTAAAACAAAAATAATAAGTTGCTGAGCAGGAAGCTAGTTTTCGGATAAATTTGAAATTAAGTTTTCTTCGCTTCAATACTCAACCTACTTCTGTACCAAATGATAAATGAAAGGGAGGGAAAAAATGAATATCCAACAAGCAACAGTTGATGAAATCCCATTAGTTTGGTACGAACCTGAAGGACTCGAGAGACGACAACTCGTCATTTGGCTTGCAGGTTTCAGTTGGGATAAGGACACAGGAATAAGAGAAGCAGAAACGATTGCAAAGGCTGGATTCCTCGTGCTAAGTTTTGATCCCGATCAGCATGGCGATCGCATGGATAATACAGTTGAGGAACTCCGAGAAAGAGTTCGTAATAACATCCGGTGCTACTTCTGGCCAATCTTGGCAAACACAACAAAAGAAACACCAAAAATTATCGACTGGGCAATCAAAAACCTGTCCGTTGAGGAAAAAATCGGTATGGGAGGAGTTTCAATGGGAGGAGACATCGCCGTGGCAGCTGCGGGGGAGGACAAACGTATCACTGCAGTTTCGGCAATGATTGCCACACCAGATTGGTTACGCCCCGGATCTTTCGAATCACCAGGTAAACCAGACAAAAACGCACAAGCTTATTATAACCAATACAATCCTTTGACGCACTTGGAAAACTACGTTCATTGCCCCGCTATCTCGTTTCAATCTGGTGCTGATGACCAGCAGGTTCCTCCTGATGGAGGTCAACGATTCGCTGAAGCCCTCTCCGAAATTTACGTAGATTGTTCGGACAGAATCGAAGTAGTTCTTCACAAAGGTGTTGCCCACAGCACTTGTGATGTGATGTGGAAAAACTCCGTAGCTTGGTTCAAAAGATGGTTAACAGGATAACTCGTGGTTGTTTAATCCATTAATGTCTAATGGTTAAACATAAATTCCGTCGAATTCAGTAGTCCCCACAAGATGTCCTCATAGACAGCGGAGTCCGTCACATTATCGCCTATGAGTTCTCCGAAACTTTCTACTTCCTCGCGAGTAGGTCGACGGCTGAGCGTGTGAATAAAGATTTCCTCAATTATTCCTTCAGTTGTATTTTGTGATAACATGAACTGTTTCACTTTACCGCCAGTGGAAAGGCGATCCTTCAGGGTATCACCAACGGCCATATGAAGTGCCTGCGAAAGAGTTGGCTCTTTCTTTGTTTCACAGGCACAAATCGTCGCCCGACTGGAACGACCGAAAGTTTTGAAGAACTCATCGCCAAATCTTGGACCTGTGCTGTCACCACTCACACGTGGGTAATAATCAATGGCTCGCGTTCCTTCAGGAAATCCTGGGAACCGTCGTGTAACCCCAGTAACTGCCACAACTGAGTCCATCAGAACATCAGCTCGCAAACGACGTAGATGCGCGTGGGAGAATTGCCGTGTGTCCCTTTTGTTCGAGGAATTAGGTTTGGCACTGAGTTGATAAACACGGGAGTTACAAATGTCACGCACGAGACTCCGTAAATCAAACCCTGAATCTACTAAGCGTTTCGATAATGCCTCGAGTAACGGACCGTTCACTGGTGGATTGCTTACTCGCACATCGTCTACTGGTTCAATAATTCCACGACCCAGCAATTGTGCCCAGATACGATTGGCAAGGTTACGACTAAATAACTCATTTTTTGGAGACGTTAACCAATCAGCAAGCTCTCTACGAGGGTCTCCATCTCTCTCAACTGGCTCGGTCGAACCAAGCACTTTGGCAGGCATCGGTCGACCATCAACCTTGTGGTTAGCAGGTGGAGCCGAGGTGTCGTAGTAAATTCGACGTTCTCGAGGTTCAACGCCAGGTTTACGCCGTATACCGGTAAAGAAACTAACAAAACCATAGTAGTCATTCATCGTCCAACGATCAAATGGGTGATTATGGCATTCAGCACACTGAATTTGAACACCGAGAAACACCTGCGAAAAGTCAGCGGCGAGAGCCTTCGGGTCGACCTTTGGCTTGTGTATCATCATTGTATAGAGGTTCACAGGCCCATTCATGAGGTTGCTGCCAGAGGAGGCTACCATTTCCGCTACAAACTCATTGAGCGGTCGACCGGAACGCATTTGTTGGCGGATCCATTCATAAAATGCCTCGGCGGCCTTGACATGGGTGGCAACTGGTGCGTAGTTTCCCCCAATGATCCGTAATTGTTCACCCCACAATGCCGTCCAGAGATCAGCGAAAGCATTATTTTGCAGCAGGTCGTCAACCTTACGTGAACGTTTTCCCGATTGGGTGTCTTCCATAAAATCGTAGTACTCGTTGCTGGTTGGCGGTCGGCCGACAAGATCGAGCGTAACACGACGCAGAAAAGTTTCATCATCACACAAATCTGAAGGAACGATCCGGAGTTTCTGTAACCGCTCAAATACTAATGTATCAATATAGTTAAATACTGGTGGGTTCGGCCAAGTGAACCCATTTGCCTGTGGTAACACAATGACTTCTGCTCCAACCGTAAACCTACTGAAACGGGCGAAAACGTACGTGTCACCTGGTCCAATAGCCGTTACTTGGCCATGTTCATCGATTGTGGCCACATTCATGTTGTTGCTATGGAACCGAGCCAATGATGTGACATCTTCTGAAGACCCATCGTCCGCTTTTGCTACCACCTTAAGCATTCCTATGTTACCAATCTCTTCGAACACAAAGCGGGTCTTTGATAACACGATCTCGATAGTATCGGGAACTTGACCAGAATCATCCCGTGCCCCTAATTCGATCCAATGAAGCAGGGTCCGGTAGTAACTACTATCCCGATCAAAACGCTTACCACCAGTATGTGGAACTGCACCGACGGCCTTTTTTAACAGTAAACTCTGTTCTGGAACAGACGTGTTCACTCGGCGCCCAATCATCTCCTGAGTAATTCTAAAATAATCGCCCTTCGGATCATAACCGAACAGTGAAAGCATAAAGCCATCTTTCCCTCGTGCAGAACCATGGCATGTACCCGCATTACACCCAGCACGAAATAGAATAGGCATTACATCCCGACGAAAACTCAATGTGGAAGAGCCTCTATCATCGGCAAGAGCATAAATCGAAATTACGAAACCAACGAAAACGATGGCCACACACCTGATTACCTTCATCAACCTATAGAGAGTATAGTTAAACATTACCGCTCCAGTTCTTTTACTGATTGAAATCTAGTTTTCTACCTTATGTACGTTTATAGTTTCGGGTCGATCCGTAGAGTTCCACTTCCCGTCCGTTGAAGAATTTCCTGCCCTTCGGTTTCAACAACCACTTCGCACGATAGTCCAGCGACACGCCCAAGCAAAGCTTCATTGGTTGCTTCAACTTGAAATGAAATCTCCTTTAAATGCTTTGTTAAGAGAGGAAGAGGATTAATCAGATGAACTCCCTTAGGCAGACCAATAAGTTTCACGCGTGCCTCTCCTTCAAACGGTCTCTTGTGGCGTACGGTCCAAACAAACTGTTTACGCTGGCCTCGACGGATACTCTCTGGCTGACTGGTTAGTTCAACGTACGGTTCCGTGATGGTCAGATTGACGATTGCAGAAGATACGCGCACATGCCCCGTGCCAACATAATCGCTGAAGTCTTCTCGTACGGTACTGGCAACGACAACGATAGGCAAGATACCAAGCGGAGCTCTTTCCTGCGCGGAAATACGTAGGAACGCCTCATTCTGTCCTGACGGAATTACTTGGGTGGGAGGAAAACCTATACCTGGAGGTCTCCAGTCACATCGGAACTGGACCGGTTGGTTAAACCCTTCACGCCGAGTGACCTTTACAAGTATAGCTAATTCACCACCACGGACGAGTGGTACGGATGGTGGAGTGACATCGATGGTAAATGGCGCTGGTTCGGTAACTCCAAGTACAAAGCGGTTAAGCCGAACCGTTCTCCAAGCATCACCGCCTGGATGATTAATAAAAGGGATGTTTTGTTGTGATCTACTTTTAAGTCTGTGAGAAGAATCGATGGGAACAACTTCTAGTGTAACCAAGGCTCCCTTCAGTAACGCAGATTGGTCTGCAACAAACTGCACAGGCCAG
Organism: Candidatus Poribacteria bacterium; assembly: GCA_002699335.1. The sequence goes on along the minus strand of PACG01000003.1, from coordinate 4,958 downwards.
AGTTTTGCTCCAGAAGGAACTCGTGGCGATACAGATCGAACACCTGCTGGAAGACCATTAGCTATAATATTCAACTCTCCACGATATGTATTTCCTTGTCCCGGCAATATACTCACATTGACAGTCCACCTATTACCTTGTGGGACGGCGAGGCTACTAGTTCGCGGGCATTCCATCCAGTCGTTAGCTCGGCTAACCAAAGCTGTATGAATCACATTCTTAGGGGAAACAATCTCTACACGATAGATACCAGTGGGGCCACCAGAATTACTGGTATCCTCAATTTCAAGTAAGTAGTCGCCATCAGCTGTCGGTTCCCAGATTACAGAGGGGTCCAAGACTTCTTTCAGTCCTCCTCCGCCACGGAAAGAAGTGCCGAAGATATCGTGGTCGGTAAGTAAGGCATCGTCCACTTCCAATTCAATAGAACCAGGCTTACTTTTAGAGTCAGTTGAGCGAATACGAATCTTTGGATCAATTGGCGACCCCAAAGTAGCCGCAAACACACGGACTTGTAACCGATCACCCTTCTTGGCTGAGATCCTAAACACATCGGTATCACCAGCTTGACTAATGATGCCATTTAAGACTGAAGGGAGTTTATCAACAAAAGTTTCCAATGCTGTCTGATTCTCCAAGATGTTAGGGTATGGACTCGATCGTAGTAATAACGATGAAGGACTGCCACTGAAATATTCGAATTGGCCAATTTTTTCCGGTATATCGATAGTTTCTTCATAATCACCTGTAGGGTCACCCAGCAGGGTGATGACCTGTTTAGAACCTGCCTGACCTCCAGGTGGGTACGCAACCAATGGACGTCGATTCTCGCTAATATGCAAACAATAGATAGTATTCCGAGGAGCAAAGACCGAACGTCTTACTTCGACGTATGCTAAACCATCATAAGATAGTTTAAGAGAGACTACTGGATCTTGAAGATGCAGTGGGTTATCGTCGTTGGTCGCCAACTCCTGACCAGATTCATCAAGTATCCGAACAGCAAGATCAAATTCCGAATCTCCATAATGATTGTAGGAAATCCGCACGGAATCAACTTCAACGGACAGTTGTTGTCCCTCTTTCGCCGGAATACGAAATAGGTCTATCTCTCCACGCGATCCGGAACCCAGCTGACCTTGAATTGTCACATTTGGCAAAACAGGGAAAGCTTTCTCTAGTGTGTTGTTTGCATCTGGAGCTTTTTTGCTTTCATCGATAACTGGAAAAGGAGTAACATGAAACGTACCGAGGGATGAGATTTCAGCACCGAATCGGATGCGAAATGGATGCTCACCAAGCGGGCAACTAGGTTCAATTTCGAATTTGCACTTGATTTGTTCCTTGATGAATCCACCATGCGCTAATCCGATACGACGAGGAAGATCCGGTAGCTTCTCGAATTGGACTGCTTGGATACCCGGTCGAAAAAAGATAATCTCGCGAGGCTCTTCGATAATAGCTCCTTGAATCGTTACTTCAACTGATGTGCCCCGTTGTCCGAATCGTGGAAGCGTCCGCTCAATGTGGTACGGTCCTATAGCATGTGTGATGGTAGTTAATAGCAAGGTAAAGCAAAACAGAGCAAATTTAAAAAGCAAGACTTCGAATATCGTTGGATCTTGGTGATCCCTTGGGGCAATAGTTAGTCGATTCATCTCTTCGCGTCCTACCCCTCCATAATGGGAGGCTACAACTTCATGTGAGTAAGTCTTCTACCAGCTCCCCGCCTTTGATAATCTCAATTGGCCGAGTACCGAACGCGACCAGTTCCTTGTTAGCATCGATACCAAGCTGGTGATAAATTGTAAAGAGAAGATGTTCCAGTGGGACAGGATCCCGAGCGGGTTCTGCCGCCGTTGCGTCACTAGCTCCATAAACAAGCCCGGGAGCAAAACCACCTCCAGCTAGCAGCAATGAATAGCATCGTGCCCAATGATCACGACCACTTGTAGCATTTACCTTGGGTGTCCGACCAAATTCGGTTGTTACCCAGAACAGCGTCGTCTCGAGAAGACCACGTTGTTCTAAATCTGTAACCAACCCAGCAATAGCATGATCGAGTGCCGGCATTTGGTCCAGGCAGGTTCTTTTAATATCAACGTGCGCATCCCACGACCCGTAATCTACCGTCACGAACCGCACTCCAGATTCCACTAAGCGACGTGCAACGATCAGCCGTTCTGCAAGTCCCTTAGGATGATATCTGTTATCTGGCCCCTTTAAGCCTACAACATGACTTCCGTAGAGTTTTTTCGTTTCATCGGTTTCCCCTTCAAGTGTAAACGCTTTCTGGGCTTTTTCTGATGTAAGCAGGGCGTAGGCTCGTTTGTAGAAGTCATCCATTGTGTCGAGAGTCGTGGGATCAGTTTCCAAGTTTCGAATTCGTTGCTCAACAATTTGACGAGCTGTCTGTCGTCGGTCGAACCGTTCTAAGGATACACCGTCTGGAATGGAGAAGTCACGAACTCTATAGCTACGGCTGCCTGGATCAGAGTTGATCTCAAAAGGTCCATAGGTGCTACTTAGAAAACCTGTTCCACCTGCATAAGCATTTTTGTTGGGAATAGCAATATAGGGAGGTAGGTCACCTCGTAATCCAAGTTCGTGCGAAACAATCGACCCCATTTGTGGATAATCAATGACAGCCGTTGGTGTATATCCAGTGAAAAGATGATAGGTGGCTAACCCATGGTCTGGGATGCGGCCCACGATGCTACGCACTATAGTTACTTTGTCAGCGATCTTCGCGGTTTCTGAAAAATTATCGCTGAAAACGTCTCCGTTTTTCGTCTTTGTTACACCGAATGAGCCGCGATATTCCACTGGCGCTTCAGGTTTGGGGTCAAATGACTCCTGTTGGGGCATCCCTCCACCTAAATGGAGCTGAATTACACTTAATGCCTTAGGCTCGAGTTTTCCTGCCTTTACTGCAGAGAAAGCTTTATCATTAAACGCCTGAAGGTGGAACATGTCCCCCATTGAAAGACCAAGCGCTCCACAAACTCCCGCTTTAATCACTTGCCGTCGCGAGATCGCGCGGAATCCAGCACAACCGGTATGATCTATCTGGTTTTGGTTTATTAGGGATGTCTTCATACTCTTTATCTCCTTAACGGGCAAGATTTCCAGTTTGCTTTAAACACTACTCTGATCTCCAGAATCGGACAAGACCTGCACTGTCACCACTAATGACAGTTTTGCCCTCATTTGCAATTGAACTGCTGATCGGAATTCCAGATTCAAGTGTAAAACTCTTTTTCTGATTTCCATTGGGGGCCCAGAGTCGAACAACTTGGTCTCGCCCAGTTGTTACAAGGTTCCCCTTTTGATCAAAACGTCCAGCGAGCACACCATTTGGAATACGGCCGTAGACACCTGCAGGGCGCTTTGGTGGATGGGCGTTAGTCTTGGAAGTAGCAGGGAATCCGTCAGTCACGTCCCACCAGATCAAGCGACCATCTTCGCCCATAGAAGCCAAAACTTTGCTATCAATACGCCAATCTAGAGCACGAACAGCTTCTTTATGTTCCAAGAAACTAAGTAGAATTTTACCGCTATTTGCGTCCCAAAGATGAATTCCTCCAGCACGGTCAGCTGTAACTAATTTCGACCCATCCGGGCTGAAGCTAACAGCGGTGATCCAGTCGGTGTGCCTCTCAATTCTGTAACACAACGTACCTTCTGTTGTTAAATACACTTTAACCACTCGTCCTGAACCACCTAATGCAACCAAACGTTGATCCGGACTAAGATCAGCGGCAATAACGGCATCTATTTCATCACCAATTTCGGTCAGTCGCTGACCCGTTTGAATATCGAAGAGTACCACTTTCCCTGATTCACCCGGACGTCCTCCCGCTACCATGAGAAGAACACCGTCGCGACTAAAGCGAATTACATAAGGAATCCCTTCGGGAAATGCTAGTCTGCCCACTTCCTTTTCCGTCTTGGTGTGGATAAGCCGAACATGTTCCTGTGCTGATACCGCCAGCAATGGTGCCCATGGACTAGCGTCCATTGCCAGAACCGGCAACGGTCGTTTTACTTGCGGGACTTTGACTTGACGTAGATTCTGTGGCATGGGAGAAAAACCGTCCCGCTTAATACCAGCAGGAGTGGGTTGGAACGTTAGATCCCGCGTTTTCACCATCGACTTGCTACTCATCGATTCCCTCAATCCAGTATCGATCCACCTTTGAATCATCGCAATTTGTTCATCAGGCAGAGGAGGTTGATAGGGAGGCATTCGGGCATTATCGTCTGGATTGGTGATTACTTGGAACAATAAGCTCTGGCTGGATCTCCCAGCGATAACAACCTCACCTGCACTGCCTCCTTTAAGTACATTAGCATAGATTTGCAGGTTAATACCTGCTTTCTGTTTGTCATCACCATGACACTTCAGGCAGTGTTGACGGAAAATCGGTTTGACATGATCATTGTAGGTTATTGGCGTCTTTTCGCTTGCAACACTTACTGTAAGTAAAGCAAAAAAACTGGTAAAGAGAAAGTGTTGAAGAACAACGCAGTGTGAACTCATACAGGTCTGTTTTGTCCAACCATACCCAAATTTCACCTATTATATATATACGCCCGTTTTCTGTCAAGTAAAGGCGTTTTTAGCATAATCGAGAAAGTAGAAGCTCAAACTTTTTGCAAACTTCATCAGAGTTGACCATACTAATATAAACAAAATGGGATAATAAAATAAAACTATATGTCAAGAGTTCAATGGCCACATTTGGTTCTCCAAGCTGCTATCTAGTTCGACCGTATTGGAAAGGTTCATTCATAGACAACACCAAAATTTCCAATAAACATTGGAATGGCAACTAACACAAACATAATAATCAAAACAAATTGTTTCATCTTATATATTTCGGTTTATGGAATGGACTTGGACCCAAATTATATGATCACCAAATAAGACTAACATTTGTTTTGCATACTTTCAT
>PACG01000002.1 GCA_002699335.1 Candidatus Poribacteria bacterium | reverse complement strand
CTCTTCAAGTAACTTCAACATTCGATGCAGAGCTCACTCAGGTTCTCGAAGAGAAAATGAACGTTAAACCACCATCAAATGTAAGTCAAAATTCCGAATTGCTGGTTGCTCGATACAATATTGATTTCCAACAAGGACCATTAAAGGAAACCAATGAAATATATGATGTTGGTATCGCTGGTCGAGGATTTTTCGGCATTCAAAACGTTGATGGATCAACAGTTTTTACACGGGACGGAAGTTTCACTACAAACGATCAAGGGCAACTTGTAAATGGGCAAGGATTATTTGTCCTAGATCAAAGTGGACAACCAATCCGAACACCAAACGGTGTTAGCGAGCTTACTATCGGTGCGGATGGACGTATGTTTGCTGACGATGTGGAGTTTTCACAACTAATGTTGGTTGATTTTGAGCAGAATGACCCATACCCTCTGGGAAAAGTGGGAGGGAATCTTTTTGAAATAACCGATCCCAACGCACAACCAATTCCATTGAAAGCAACCCGTGGTGTTTCAACAATAAAACAAGGGTTTTTGGAATTAGCAAATGTGAATGTTGTTCACGAAATGGTAAATATGATTCAAACCCTACGTAACTTCCAAGGATATCAAAAGACAATCCAAGCATTGGATGAAACTATACAACTAATCAACGATACTGCTAAACAATAACAATCGATTGGAGATGAAACTATGATGCGCGCAATGTGGTCAGCCGCTTCCGGAATGGTTGCCCAGCAAAAAAATATTGACGTTATTTCAAACAATATTTCGAATGTGAACACGGTTGGCTTTAAAGGAAGCCGCGCCGATTTCCAAGATCTTATTTACCAAATCGTTCGCCCAGCCGGCACTCTCAACCAATTGGGAACTGAAATACCAACAGGAATCGAAATTGGTCACGGGACACAGCTCGTCGCTACTCCAACCCGGTTTTCACAAGGAGATCTAAAGGATACTGAGGACTCATTGGACTTGGCAATTCAAGGTGCAGGGTTCTTTAAAATTCAAATGCCTGATGGGCAATTTTCCTATACCCGTGCAGGTGCTTTCACACTTGATAGTGCACGCAGTTTAGTAACTGCTAGCGGTTATCCGTTGGATCCGAATATCACAGTACCAACAGAAGCCAGTGACATCCTCATCTCGGAAGATGGTACTGTCTCTATACGTCTACCAGGACAAATCGAATCTAATCTAATCGGCAATATTCAGCTATCTACTTTCCCAAACCCACGCGGGTTGCAGCATGCCGGACGCGGGCTATACTTACCTACAGGGGCTGCTGGAGATGAAGCTATGGGTACTCCTGGGAAGGATGGTATTGGCACTCTTAGATCCGGAATGCTTGAAATGTCAAATGTCAAGATTGTGGATGAAATGGTTGGCATGATCGTTGCTCAAAGAGCTTATGAAGCCAATTCAAAATCGATCCAAACAGCTGATGAAATGTTGAACGCTGCAAATACACTCCGTAGATAAAAAGGGTAGTTAGATGTTTGACTTAAAGTTTAAAGGGTTGTTCTTGGCCTTGATCTTGGCTAATTCTTTGCTTCTCTCAGCTTATTCAGAGACAAATATCAAACTTCGACCTCAGGTCGAGGTCCACGGTCGGGTCATTCATCTCGGGGACATCGCAGAAATTGAGGCCTCAACTGAATTGAAGCGGAAATTGCAAGCGATTGAACTTGGCAAAACAAACAAAACCGGACGTGCGAGAACTATCACTATTCCGCATATAAAGGCCAGAATCCTTAAACATAACCTAAGCTACTCCAACTTGAGTTTTGAAGGAACAGTTTCCTCTGTAACTAACAAGACAATGACTATATCAACGGAACATATTTACAGTCAGGCGGAAAAATTTTTCCAACAACAACTTATTTTAGGGAAAAATGATTCCGCTCAACTTGAGGTTCGACCGTTGCAGCAGATCGAACCAATAACAGTTGATGATGCGAACTCAGAATTGGAATTTGCTTCAATAGGTAATCTTAGTCGAGGTTGTCTGGAAGCACAAATAATATCTAATGGAATAGTTAAAAAACGCGTTCTGTTAACTTTTGAGATTACGATCAGCCAACCTGTGGTTGTAGCCAAATGTAACATTCCAAAAGGTATTGGGATTCAAGCCGATTTTTTGTCAATAGAACATCGCAAAATTAAAAACCCGGCGAATATTCTGTTAACAAACATCAATCAGGTACGGGGAAAAATAGCCAATGGGTTAATTGCAAAAGGCAAAATAATTTCTAGATCCGATTTTAAACAGGACTTTATTGTTTCTAAAGGGTCCGTAGTGGCACTTATAGTACAAAAAGGGAGCCTTAAAATACAAGCACATGGCAAGGCACTTGAAAACGGCACTTTGGGGCAGCTTATTCGGGTCATCAGTCTCAATTCGAATAAGGAACGTATTGGTGAAGTAGCCGGTAGAAATCAAATCCGTATACATTTCTAGTGAGGATATACCCTAGTGACTAAGAACTTTATCTCATATACTTTTTTATTAATAATGGCTGTTTCTTCATGCTTAATAATTATCAATGACGCGGATGCTGCACGAGGAGTAACAGTTTATGATGTATCACTGGTCGCTGATAGAAAGGCTCGACGGCTTGGTGATGTTCTAACCGTTCTGGTCCTTGAACGTGCCAGCGCGACGAGAGAAGCCAAGACAGAAACCAGCCGAACATCTGATCATAAAGGTAGGCTTGGGGGCTTCGTTGGAATCCCCACCAGAGGACTTGGAGACGGCATTAGCCTTGGATCGGGTAATTCATTTACAGGTACTGGATCTACCAGTCGAAGTGAAACCTTCGATGCAACCGTACCTGTTATCGTGATAGAAGTCATGAAGAATGGAAATCTCGTAGTTGAAGGGCAACGCAACATTCAGGTTAACAATGAAAAACAAACTATCCATGTTAAAGGAATCGTCAGGCCGATTGACATAACCGCGCATAACACCATTATCTCAACCAATCTTGCAAGTGCCGAAATCGTATATAATGGTGATGGCCAGGTCAGTCGACAACAAAAGCCTGGATTTCTGTCTCAATTATTGAGTTGGGTCTGGATCTTTTAGTAAGGACAAAAAAATGAAAAAAATTATATCTCTATTAATTTGCATTTCGATTTTAGCCATTAGCTCTTCACAAGAGACAAGAGGACAAACACAGAAATTACAAGTTCGAATAAAGGACATTGTCAGCCTTGATGGTATTTACGAAGCAAAGTTGCTGGGAATGGGTATTGTAACTGGACTCAACAACACAGGCGACAAACAAAACAACGAAGTAACACAAAGATTCCTTGAGAATATGATGCGCGAAATGGGGATATCAATTGCGCTAAGCCGGTTTGAAGCAAAAAACATGGCTGTCGTCACGGTGACGGCCACGTTGCCACCGTTCGCCAAAGTAGGATCACAAATTGATGTTCAAGTTGAATCTTTTCAGAATGCCACCAGTCTACAAGGAGGAACACTTCTACCAACTCCTTTACTACACGCCCTTGATCCCGCCAAAGAGGTCTATTTGATGGCAAGCGGTGTTATTTCAATCGGTGGATACGGGGCAGGTAAAAGTGGGAGTCAAGTCCAGAAGAACCATCTGACTGCCGGCAACATACCTAACGGCGGAGTTGTTCATAAAGCTATGAGTATGGATGTCTTTCAAGGTGAACAAATAACACTAGTCCCCTACCATGCGGATTACACAACAGTCACCCAAATCGTAGACGGAATAAACGAAAACGAAAGCGAAAACGAAAAAGTTGCAGTTGCGATAGATAGTGGTTCAATTCAAGTAGGTATTCCAACCAGATATGAAGATGCAGATCCAGCTAGATACACCAATAATGTGGTTCGATTCGTTGCGGAAATCGGCGCACTCAAGGTTGAAGTGGACCGTCCTGCAACTGTTATTGTCGATGAACGCACTGGCACTGTTGTTATAGGATCAAACGTTACTATTTCAAATACTGCAGTAACGCACGGAGGACTCACCGTTACCGTAGGTTCTGAACAGGAGGTATCTCAACCCACCCCAATGAGTCAAGGGGAAACATTCCTGCTGGAAGAAACAGAGGTAACAGTTGAAGAAAAAGGAGGCGTCCTTATACCACTTCCAGATAGCGTTACAATCGATGAGGTAGTTGGTGCCTTGAACGCACTAGGCGCAACACCAAGAGAACTGATATCGATACTTCAGAACATAGAACGCGTTGGCGCACTTCATGCTAAGCTAATTATTAGATAAAAGAGTTAGATTTCACAGGCGGACAGAGAATGGACCTTCGTACCGGCATTAGTAAGTTTGATATGTCAAAATTCAACCACCAGATAAAAAAAATTTCCGATACGGGAAAGAAAACGGAAAAATTTTCTGGATTCGATAAGGATTTACGTGAAGCAACACACGAATTCGAATCGTTGTTTATTCATAATTTGTTGAAGACAATGCGAGCGGCAATACCAAAGAGCGAGTTCTTTAATGGAGGTTCTGGCGAAGAGATTTTTACAGACCTCCTGGATCAGGAGATTTCGAAAGTTGTATCGAAAAGAGGTATCGGGATTGCCGATGTTTTGTATCAGCGACTTACAAAGTCCTGATAAATAGTGTTACATTCAAGATAGGTCTGATATAATTTATGTTGCGTTCAACACCTAGAGTTAGATCAGAATTAGGAAACATGGTAAAAGTAGCTAAAGTTTTTGGTCAAATGTGCCGAAAACAAACTTGAACTTGGATTTGATAAAAGGGAGTCAGATAAAATGGTACCCGTCAGTCAAAAGGGAAAGCTTGGAAGTTTAAATCAAGTTCTGACAAAGAAACAAGCGGAGAAAGTTCAAACTAGCAAGACAAATCCTTACCTCAATGCAGAAGAGGGAAAAGGGATAAAAGCAGAACAGGATGGTTTTGTACAGTCCGCCAAAAGTAGCGAAGTAAGTAGAATTAAAGAAAAGGCAAATCAACTCCCAGACGTAGATTTGGAGAAAGTTGAAAAACTGCGCCAGATGATTAAAGATGGATCTTACATAGCTGATAGTCAAAAGATCGCAGAAAACTTATTGGCCACAAGCGTTAAGGTAGAAGAATAATTTAACACGATTTTTTCTAAAACAGGATAAGGATATTAATCATGCAAGACTTGTTGGAGAGACTATCTGAAATTTTATCACAGGAGTTGGTTTTATATAACAAACTCCTGCTAATCCTTTCAGATCAGCGGTACGCACTACCAACAGGAAACACAGAGGATATCCATGAAGTCCTTACACAGCAGGAAACCTTGACTCTTGAGCTAAAAGCTTTGGAAGAAGCCCGCCTACCTATCATGGAAAAACTGTCTCAACATTTGCAAAAACCACCAGAACAGTTAACCTTGATGAAGTTGGCAAAACTCGTGGGAGAGCCTTTCAGCACTAAATATAGAAAGTTGAGTAAACAAGTAAAAAGCATAACAAAGCAAATTGACGATCGGAATCAAGACAATAAGTACTTGACCGATAATTCGCTTGATCTCATCAATACATCACTACGGCTTTTTGCTACCTGCAACCCATTCGATTATAACGATCAAGACCTCTTACATTTAAAGGGAAAAGCTACCAAATTCCAGACAACTGCCTAAGAAGCAGACAATTCTAGATATCTTTGAGTAAACTATACAGCTATGAATAATCTTATCAGCAGTCTCCAAATTGCCAAAAGAGCGTTAAGCACCCAGCGCCTAGGCTTATCAATTGCAGGCCATAATATTTCCAATGTCAACACACCGAATTATGCCAGACAACAACCACTAGTTGAACCCGGTGTTGGCGGGGCAGGTATGGCAGGTGTTGAAATTACATATATTCGTCGAATTCAAGATAGAGTTGTTGATGAAAGGCTCCGCCTTAATACTCAGGAACTCGCCAAATGGCAAACCTTATCCGATCGACTAAGTCAGATAGAAACTTTCTTTAGTGACCTTGCAGGAACAGGATTGTCGGGAGCACTCTCCGATTTCTGGAACAGTTGGCAGGACCTGACGGTTTCTCCCGAGTCCGAGTCATCCAGACTTGTTGCTGTTCAACGAGGTGTTGTCTTAGCATCTCGCTTACAGGATATGAATGCAGGAATGGAAGAATCACACGCGGATTTGGATGCGGAGATCAACCGAAAAATCACCGAATCCAATGAAATTACAACTCGAATTGGGAAATTGAACCAAGAGATTGTTTCAATCGAGCTTTCCGGCAATCAAGCAAACGACCAACGAACTCTACGTGACTATCAACTGGCTCAACTGTCAGAATTAATTAATTTTCGTACAACCGAGCGAAATGATGGTTCCATCCAAGTTTTCGTTGATAGCCTGTCGTTAGTTGAAGGGAAACGAGTAACAAAATTGGTAGCCGAACTTACCCCAAATACTGAAGGAGGATCAACCAGCACTGCCTCAACAAGAATCCTCGCCAGCAATAACGAAGTTGCAATTTCAGAAGGAACTTTGGCTGGACTCATCGAAGCCCGGGATCAACACTTACCTTCCATGCTAACCCGGATGAAAACACTATCGGAAACTTTAATTGCACAAGTCAACAAACTACACAAATCAGGCTACGGACTCGACAAGTCAACCGGACCAACCGGACTAGAATTCTTCTCAGGAACAAGTATCGACGATATTACCGTTAATTCACAATTACTTGCTGATCCCAAGAAATTAGGCGTATCAAGTGCTCTAGGCGAACCAGGTAATAACAAAATAGCACTGGAAATTGCCCAGCTACAAACATCTCTCACTATAGGAGCTACTGTAATTCCCAATGATCGACAGATTCTGACAGTTGAGCCAGGGGGCACTACAGGTTGGGCTAAAGGTGACATATTAGGAGTAAAAGGTAATAATAGCACGTTTGGTCGAGTTCTAACGGTTGACAGTGGAACTCAAGTTACAATTAAGTTGTTTCAAAATCCTACAACGAAAACGTTCGATAAGCAATTTGACTTTGTACAAGAAGATGGCTCAATTACAGTAATTACTGATAAAGTATACGAAGACGCAGACGGTAATTACTATACTACTGATCCTAATCAGGCCGACGATGATGATTTAGCTGCTATGGTAGATAATGGAGAGCTCGTGGAGCTGAACCCGGGTCCGGAAAAAAGTTCTGTCATGACGGCGAATCCCCAAGAAATTACATCAGGGGAAACATTCACTGAAGGAACACAAACTTTCAGTGATTACTTTGCCAGTATGTATAGCTTCATTGGAACACAAAGTCAGCAAGCCCAAAGAAATTCTGAAAACACTGAACTTCTTGTTCAGCAACTCACAGACTACCGTGAAAAAGTCTCAGGCGTCTCTTTGGACGAAGAGATGGCTAACCTGATACAATTTCAACGTGCGTTCGAAGCTTCGGCAAGATACATCAGAATAGTTGATGAAATGCTAGCGACATTGATGAATATGTAGTACGCAAAGGAGCAAAATCATGCGAGTAACACACAAAAGCATTACCTATAAAGCTATCGTAAATATGCAAAGGAGCCTGCGCCAGGTCGAAGGGAAAACGGATGAAATTTCGACAGGTCGCAAAATTTCTCTACCATCAGACGATCCATCCCAAGCTACCCGTGCACTGAAATACCAACGAAAGATTGCGCAAAGTCAGCAATATTCGCGTAATATGGATACTGTGGTTGACCGATTGAACCAAACTGAATCAGCCCTCGGAGAAATTAATGCGTCTGTAGTGCAGATCAAAGAAATTTCTTTGGCTTTGAAGGATCCGTCTATCACAGAGGAAGAGTTGAATAACGCATTTGAAAAACTCAGTCAGCTCAAAGAACAACTTGTTAAACTTGGAAACACAAAAATAGGTGATCAATACATTTTTGGTGGTAGTAAAACGACCGCACGACCTTTTGAAAACACAGATAGCGGAATTTTTTATCGAGGAAATACATCTGAGATCACTGTAGAAATGGGTGATAATATATCGATAGCTACAAACATTCCAGGAACAACGATATTCAGCATGTCAAGTACTGATAAAACTGATAAAGGCGTTTTTGATTCCTTAGACACTTTACTGGAAGTAGCAGGCGGAGGCGACCCTCCAGAGGATTTTGATACCATTCTAGATGAGATTGATGGGTTAAATAATACGGTCATTAATGCACGAGCTATCAACTCAAATCGGGGGTTTCGTGCCGAATCAGCGCAAGAATCATTGTCAGCAGAACAAACCAGTGTTGAGTCAGTTTTAGCTAGTATTATGGAAACCGATACTGCATTGGCTTTGACAGAGCTCCTTTCCTTACAGGAATCTTACCAGTTGACCCTTAACGTGGTAAACAAAGCTTTCCAACGCTCTCTAGTAGACGTCCTTGGTTAGTTTCAAAGCAATTAGCAAAGCAACATATCATTTTAGTAAAGCCATTACTCCATATAATGAAGGAGTTTAAGAAGTCGACTGTTGTTGTTTTTTTATACTCCTTCTTCAT
>PACG01000001.1 GCA_002699335.1 Candidatus Poribacteria bacterium | reverse complement strand
TGAAAGGTTCCTTCAGCAATACGGCCAAATCCTGATGCAGATTTTCATCCTCTCCACCAATGCCACTTTCATGTTTCAATCCTGTAATTTGCCTGTACAGATTTCTCTCCCAGCACAGGCAAAATGTTAATATTACACTGGAGAAAATCATAGCAGAGATGGAAAAGGACGTCAAGGAGCAAGGACAGTGCGTAGTCGATCCAGACACGCCCACCTCTCGCGTGTCAATTGCTTCAATCTCATCTCTTGTTGGGAGGTCTAGGTTGTGGTTTCCCCACTGTTGTTAACGTAGACTCCACATTCGCTTGACATTCTTTTTCATGAAATCCAATGGTGCTTCTTTTGCCTTAATGCAAATAGCAAATTTTCTGCTTGGATATACAGTATCATTGATAGTTTTTTAGCACAGAAGGAATCAAAAAAGCTAGTCTAACAATCCCTTAAAGAAATCAAGTCCCTGTACTAAACGATTTTTAAGAACACTCAATGAGTCGTTCTGCATTATAGGCAAAGACATCACTCCTGCGTTTATTTTAGCATAATCAAGTTGTTTCCCATTATCTTGGGAAGTATAGAGGTGAGTATACTGTGCCATCAGAGTTTTATAGCCTGCTGTATCAAACCGAACCATGATCCGAATTTCTTGGTTGCTTTCATTGATTGCAATGATCTGTCCATTACCGAACTGTTGGTGCCATACCAATTGGTTAATGGAGAGGTCATCCAAATTCAGTTGTCTTCTCACCTCTGTTTCATTAACCACATTTCCATTCACAAGTACATCTGAATTATCTCGATCAACTTCAATTTCTTCTATTTGGTTTTCCAGTTCCCCGAGTAGGAAGTTGAACCTATTTTTGAAATCGAGTTCTGGTTTCCACCAGTCCGAGAAATAACGTTGCAATCCAGTTGCTTCCTCTATACCCATACAAACGGGGATTACATCTTCTTGATTCAGGTCGGCCGTTGGCTTACTCAGTGTGCTTTTGATCTGGTTACATGCATTGACCAGATCTTCTACTTTCGCCTCCTCCAGAAATTGCGATGGTCTACGTGTTTTTTCCGATAGCAGATAGAGCATTTTCTGCGAGCGGGTAATGGCAACATAGAATAAACGTCTTTCTTCTTCTGGAATCGGGTCATTAGGAGAGAGACTATCGAAAAGGCTGTTGGTCGGGTATATGGTCTTACGCACAGGTATAAATCCATCATTGCAATTGGGAATGAACACAACTGGCCATTCCAGTCCCTTCGCTCGGTGCATAGAGGTAATTTTCAGCCAATCTTCATCCCCATCTTCATCCAATCGACCGAAAGAGATTTTCTTTACATATTCCAAAAGATCTGGGCATGTCTGATGGCCATCGGCAAAACTGATAAGAGCATTGACTGTTTGTACCTTGCTTTCCCCAAGCTCTTCCATTGCACTGTGTTTCCTCAGGTAGTCCTGATAATCCAGAGTATTCACGAGCCAAGCTAGAGTTTCATTGGCAGATTGATCAAGCCGGGTCATAAGTTGTTCAATAGTGGTTATGAAATCTTCGATCTGATGACGCGTACGATTATGCATGCGAATCATCGATGCCATCAACGGGTCGATGATAGAAGTTTTCTGCCTAGTGGCTTTGACACATACTCCTTCAATGATTTCCCTTTTAAGGTATCGCGCTGGTATCTGGATGATTCTCTGAAAACGGTCAACGTAATGTAGCTGTTCTGTTCTTGATTCGAACCATCCATCCACCTGGACTTTGCGCTCCAACTGTGCCCAGTAGAGATAGCTGAGTAAGGTACTGATTTCGCTCCTTTTATAAAATGGCTGATTCCCTTGGATCTGGTAGGGAATTTGATGCTCAATCAGGGCAGCTTCAATAAAAGGGGTTTGGGCATAACTACGAACCAAAACGACCATTTCGTTTGTACGCCAATCCTGATCTCGCAGTGCTCGAATCTCTTTGACAATGTATTCAGCCATCTGGAAACTGTTGTCACAACTAACAGTATGAGTCACACCGTTAAATCCTTGTGTTAAGTTTATTTGTTTGGATTTCCTGTTCTGGTTATGGGAAATCAGTGAATTAGCTAGAGCTGTTTGTTGGGCAGGAGACCGAAAGTTTTCCGTAATCAGGTACTCTTTGGCTTTATATACTTGTTTAAAATCAAGAAAATACTTAGGATTGGCCCCTCGCCAAGTATAAATGCACTGATCATCATCCCCAATGACCATATAGTTCCGATTCTTTTCAGTAATGATATCAAGGATAAGATATTGAACTAAACTGACATCTTGAAACTCATCAATTAGCACATATCGGTACATGGCTTGAGCCGAACTTCGCACTTCTGCAAAACGCACCAAAGCTTCCCAGCCTTTAATCAACATATCATCAAAGGTTATCCAATTGTTGTCTTGGCGTTCTTCTTCATAGTACTGATACAATAATATGAAATCCGGATTTGGATGCTCGGCCTGCGTTGCCTGCATCGACGGTTTTTCCTGTAATTGATAGACTTGGACAGAATCTTGTTGATCACCTTTAACTTGGAATGCCGACGTGGATATGTGATGCGGCAAATCGGCGACATCTAAATCATAATAGACAAGATTCTGTTTCCAGCTACTGATCTGGCTTTCCAATTCATCTACGTCAATCCCCAAGGCAAAGACATCACAACTTCTTTCTCTTGCCATTCGTTTGAGTGCACGCTCTGCCAGAATGGTATTAAGATTTGGTTTGATATCTTGTTCGTTAGTTTGTTTGGGCCAGAGCGATCTGTCTTCCGCTAACCGGATAAGTTTCAGTCCTAGTGAATGTAGGGTTCGACAATCCACCCCAGTAACCTTCTGGGTTGCCAGTTTCGCTCGTATCTCTTCAACAGTGGCTCGGCTGAATGAACTGGCTAATATATGCCTAGGAGCTACTTTTCTACCGTGCGCTAAGCGCTGTATGCGATTGACCATTGAAGTAGTTTTCCCTGCACCAGGCACAGCAAAAACCAACGCTGGGCCTTGGTCATGATTGACAATTTCTTGTTGTTCTTCCGTTAGTTGAAGCATCTCTGTATGTTTATTTAGTTTAATAATATATACAATGTTGCATAAATATGGACTTATATGGTTCTGTTCTTAAATCACGATAACAGTGTCAGTAGAGTTCCTTTTCAATAGCCTCGTTCTAGGAAAAAGGGGCGCATTACCTCATTGTAATCCCCCCCTCCACACCTGTAACCGCCCATCCAGAAGTAAGGAACGGCACCACAACGACACATTTCATCCACAAACTGCGCGGTCAACATATACATGATGATATTGTTGAGAATACCGGTGGCGGGACAAACTTTGTCAGCACAACCAGGAATGGGGATAATTCCGCTAGGTTCGTGGCAACGATTATCGAAATAGACATCGCATCGGTCTCGCAATCCATGGTTTTCGGAGGGACCAATACCGATAATATAATTGCCGTTGGTACTTGCTTCCTCCGCCCAAGTTATATCTTGTGGATCGTTGCTGCTAACCGCTGCAATCAGAAAGGTATCTTTGTCACCTCCTTCATCAATTGGACGTGAAGGGAAAGCATTTGCTAGCATCAACCCTTGGGCCACAGTACTTGCTTCGCTCTCGACACCAAGGTTGCGACTTCGCACAATATAGTGTCCCCCATCAATGATCCTTTCTGCAATTTTCACAGCCGTTGAGTTTAAATTAGTCAAATCCCTCGAATGTACATCGGCGATGCGTTCCAAGAGAATATCGACGTATCGGCGTCCAATATTTCCATCCGGTGTCTTCTCCGTTGCCAGTGCGTGGGCAACTTCCGCAGTAATCATCCAATGAATGGCACAGGAGCCATTCGATGATCCTGGACAAATTGTCATCTCAGGGATCTCAGGAGCAAACACCAACCCTTGATGCCAAGGAATATGTGAATCAATAACACGAGAAGCCACATCTTCGGGCATCCAATCGTTCACATTAGGATTAACCTTTCCTTGAGGCGTATTGCGGTTATTAACATAACAGGTTGTAAAAACCACAACATAGATTCCAACATCTCGAGCAGCTCGTACTGATTCATTTACACTGTTGGTTAGTAAAACATCTCCCTCGCGCATAGCAGCGAACTGCTCCGGTGTACAAGAATCAGCACCGGTAAATTCAAAAAAAGCTGGATTTCCTTCACGGTCATTTATCAACTCATATGTTGGCATGTGACCTGTCGTTATATTGGCATAGACCGTACGACTGGTGCGGAGTGCATCTGTAGCCTTGGTAGCAACCTCCGCCAGAATTTCGGCATCACCGCGAATGTCTCTTAATAACTGGACAGCATTTTGATAATATTCTTCTCCAAAGGCCATGTTATGCCCCCAATTATGCGATGGTTTAAGATTCATAACTAACATATCCTTATCGTAGATAATAATGAAACCGACTAGTTCT
Source organism: Candidatus Poribacteria bacterium (assembly GCA_002699335.1). The sequence goes on along the minus strand of PACG01000001.1, from coordinate 4,779 downwards.
TCCTTGTCTCATTTTCTTTTCTTGGAATTAGCTCGTTTTCAATAGTTAAAGCTAATCGAAATTAATAGGCACACAATTATATGCGAGTATGGCCACGTCCTTCAACCAATGCATTGTGACTAATTACAGTTTTCGATAATAAATCAGATAAGAGGAACAATGGAAGTAAATTAATTAAATTACCTTAAACCTATTGGGTAACTGATTTAGCAAAGGGCTAGCTTCAATCTTAAATTAGGAAAAACACAACAATAACCAAAAACAGTCTATTTTCCCATCATTCCAATTTAAATTATACAGTATAATTAACCGTTTCTGTTTACTGTTATCATTAGCGAGCGTAATTCTTAATGGTCTAATCCAGATTAAATGATGGAGACCGTTCCGGTCCAACAAACTTTAAAATTTCCCCTAAAATGAGACCTACCAATGGCCTTGAAATACCAGCAAGATTCTCCGAACATCCTCTGGATCTGTACAGATCAGCAACGTTACGATACCATTGGAGCTCTCGGCAACCCCCATGTCTCAACCCCAAACATCGACCAGTTAGTTCAGCAAGGAGTTGCATTTACCCATACCTATTGTCAAAGTCCAATCTGCACACCTAGTCGTACCAGTTTTTTAACCGGTATGTATCCCAGTACCGTACATGTAAATGGTAATGGCAACGCATTCTTCCCAAATATACCTCCTTTGGTCACGAGTATCCTGTCTGAAGCTGGATACCACTGTGGACTAATAGGTAAACTGCATCTAGCTAGTGCCTATGGTCGAATTGAACCCAGAGTCAACGATGGCTACAGCTACTGGCGATATAGCCATGCACCTCGGGATGATTGGGAGACGGGACATGATTATGCAGACTGGGTACGTTCCAAAGGACACATCTTGGGAGAATTGACTGGAAACGTGGAAGGAGTACCAGCTGAACTTCATCAAACCACTTGGTGTGCGGAAAAGACAATTGAATTTATACGGCAAGAACACGATAAGCCTTGGTTGGCCAGCGTAAATATCTATGATCCTCATCCCCCTTTCAATCCACCACAGATATACAGAGAAATGTTTAACCCAGCAGAAATGCCGGGATCACTTTTCCGAGAAACCGATTTACAACAACAAAATAAGCTAGCAGCAGTTGACTTCCAATCCAAGTGTCAACCTCCGGAAAAGCTAGATATCCGCAGTCCAATTCCCCCTCGCTCCCCGCTCCCGAATATCCAAATGGAAAGTACTTCATTAGACAAACGAGACGCTAAAACCTTGCAGGCTGCGTACTACGCTATGATAAAACTAATCGATGATCAGCTAGGAAGAATTATGGAAGTTTTGGAGGAAACCAGACAACGGCAACACACAGTGGTTATCTTTACCAGTGATCACGGAGAGATGTTGGGCGATCATGGGCTGATTCAGAAAGGCTGCCGGTTCTATGAAGGACTGATTCGCGTACCATTGATTTTTTCCTGTCCTGGTTACCTTGAAGAAGGTTTGGAAAGCGAGGCTTTGGTAGAATTGCTTGACAAAGCCCCAACATTGCTGGAAATAGCTGGATTAGAAGTGCCTGAACAAATGCAGGGTAGATCGCTACTACCAATTCTCAAGGGACAGGCAGATCCAAATTATCACCGGCAATTTGTCCGTTCTGAATACTACGATGCTTTGGATGAACCAGACGGTACTTTTGCCACCATGTACCGAGATCAAAGGCACAAGTTGGTGGTTTATCATGGCCACCAACACGGAGAGCTATATGATCTACAAGAAGATCCCCATGAGTTTGAAAACTTATGGGAGCAACCGGACAAGCAGTCTCTCAAACTAGATCTCATGAAACATAGCTACGATGCTTCAATGTTGGCCATGGATCGTGGACCACAACGAATTGGACCTATGTAGAGAGTAATTCATCCAGTAAACTACGTCACATTCCCGAGGAATTATGGTAATAGGGAAGAAGTGCTCAGGGTATCTCTAGCCTTTGCAGTTGATTCGCTTAATTGGTCTGAGCCCACAATATCAACCTTAAACTGTATTGGTGGCAGCTTTAAAAGTAACTGATGATCCTTCATATGTTCTTTCCTCCTAGAGAAACGTCTCCAGAAATAAGGATAACACCATTCAAAATAAGATAGAAAGATCTACGTTGCTATAGTTAATTACATCTTTCTATGGGTTCTAAACCTCACCAAAAAGTTTGGATATAGTACGGTGTTTACTGTGTAGGTAGATAGCCAGGTCCATACTTAAATGATAGGTCAAGATGCGAACCCTGTTTTTCTAGGTAGCATCCATCAACTTTTTTGTAAACTTCAGTTAACCTTGTCCGTATTTGCCTCCTCGGTTAAACTAGATGAGTTTTGGTCAACATTGAGATAAAGGACAGATAATTAGTCCAGCTTTTTTCTTTGTGTCTTAAGACCGATTTTAAACACTTCCAAGAATAGAATCAATGATAGATAAACTTATACTTTTCAACATCAGTCTTGCTAGAATGTCTCAGCAACTTAGTTATGTTCGATCTTCTTCTAATTGGTTAGATAAAACCAAATCCAGCAACTTCGATTTATTACTAGTAGCGACGTGATATAATGGGCTATTTGTGAGATGGAGAAGGTGAAATATTATATCCAGACGTGAAAACGGAATGAAACTCTCACCACACCGTTTATTATGCACCCTCTCCTTTAAGCATTTGTTTTGCGCCTTATTGATTCTTCACCTCTTCCCAATCTGGATATACCGTTATTTCCCATCACAAGACGGTATGAATCATGTCTACAATGCTTATATACTCAAATCCTATCACCATCCAGCATTCTACAAAACGCGTGAAATTTTCCAACTTAACCTAACCCTCTTTCCTAACTGGATATCACATTTGCTGATGGCAGGATTGATGTTTATTGTTTCGCCTTTAATAGCAGAAAAATTATTGTTGACACTCTGTGTAGTTAGTGTGCCTTCAGCATTTCTCTATTTTTTGCGAAGTATTGATCAAGAAAGCACCTTTCATGCTTGGCTGGGATTCCTTTTTTCTTACCATTATTTATTACATATGGGGTTTTATAATTTTTCTCTAAGTTTTGCTTTGTTTTTCATAGTCATAGGTTACTGGTGGAACAATCGGTACTCCATGGAGGCTAAACAGATCGGTATTCTGTACTTGATGCTTATCTTCCTCTATTTTTGTCATATTGTTTCTTACGCATTGACACTGATGGTCATTACCATCGTTGCAGTGTTAACACTTCGACGCATCAAATCCATAGTCGTCTGTGCAGGATACATGATGCCTGCTGGATTCTTGTTATTCAATTATCTGTTGGATAGTACTCAGGGAACGTTACCCCAGTATGAGTCTAGTGGATGGATCTGGGAGTACCTATGGAAGAACAGGTCTCTACTTGTATTTAATGATGATTTCTTGTGGGCTAATTTGTTTCTACTGGGATTGGTTGTGATCCTAATTCTCTATACTATATGGACAGACAAAATCCAGCGACGGGCCCTAATTCTGGAGAAGGACATCTTTCTGCTTGTGTTTGCGATTTTTCTGTTGCTATTTTGTAATCTACCTAGGTTCATTGGTTCTGGAGGTTGGATTAACGAGCGGGTACACCTTTTCCTTATACCATTGCTATTACCGTGGCTGACAACGCATTCTCACCGAAGCATTAAACATATCATAGCAGGCTGTTGGGTTTTACTTTCACTGGTTCATCTAGGATATACTTGTCGTGATATGTCTGTTTATAATCGCGAAATGTCAAAATTCACCCGAGTAATGGAACTACCTGATCATACTGTATTTAAACGATTGAACGCTGATCATTGGGGAACATTGACCAAATATGTGCTTCCTTATTTTAACGGTTTCGTTTCTTATGGACTTGAAGGAGATCGTGCTTACATTCATAATTACGAAGCAGCGTTTGATTACTTTCCCGTCAACTTCAAAGGTAAAAACAACCAAGACTATTATGATGGAGATCCCATTCCATACCGAATCGGTTGGAATTTGGCTGAAGACAGCCAGAATTTAATACCCTTTCTTCAGGATTATGATTTGATCTATTCTCATGGCTCTTTCAAAGTCTTGCGACACAAACTATTTGCTCCAGCCAAAGAAAGAGTATGGGATCAACTGGCGGCAGAGACTGGAATGATCCAGTTTACCATGGGTAATTCACCAAATCCCCAACCCGGTACCTGTCTAGTACCAACAGATTTGCGTTATAGACCCGGCGGTTATGGCTGGGATACGGTTTCACCAAGACAAGTGTTCGATGGCGGTGTCCAAGACTCGGAGGACGCAGCTTTTGTTATCGATCTGCCCAATGGTAAATATCATCTTTACTTTCAATTTCAATCTGATATGGTTCGGCCCCACTATATTAGTTTTTATGCTAATGGGAAACACTTGGGGGCTCCGGTTACCGTTCCCATAACCCAAGCAACAGTAGAGAAAATTGAACAGGTAAAAATCAGCAACAATCGTTTAACGCTAGTTATTCATTCTCTTGATAAAGGTTTGAATGCGTATTGGATTTGGCGTGGGTGTACCATCAAGAAAGTTAGCTAGTATGATATTAGTCAACTACTAAATCAAGCTGACAGATGCTTTTGGTAGGTGAATATAGAATAAAAGGCCATTTCGTCTAGTAGGAGTTGACGAAACAGCTGCTACTACAAGTGATACTTAAACTAGTTACTCAAAAGTTGCAGGATATTCTGCGATACCATATTGGCTTGCGCTAACATCGCTGTACCTGA
>PACG01000019.1 GCA_002699335.1 Candidatus Poribacteria bacterium | reverse complement strand
GATTAGACTAATGATGATGGAATGTCTGGGAATGTTAGGTTGATGAACAATAGTAATCGAGCAAATCGTATGTTGCGAGGAGGTATTCGTTAGACCACTCTTCATGCGACTTCCACATAGCTTATTATGTTTTCATGCTTTTGTAGTGTTAGTATCATTATGTAGTTATGTAAGTAGAATCTCGCAGAGCTCTTACTATAAATGTTATATCTGTTGGTTAAGCTATCTTAAATTTTCAAGTTGATTGGAGAACATAGTGTGGGCGATTTAGAAATGCAGCAGTACTTATTTGATTTGCAGGGCTATTTAGTAATTGAAGATGTCTTATCTTCAGAAGAGGTTTCAACACTTAACCAATTGATCGATCAGCAATCCTTGCCGGATCCTAAGGAAGCACTGAGATTTGGTAGTGCAGCTGGAGGTGCGCCAGAGGGCCCCGGTTTTCTGGCTTGGGGGCAACCGTTTTGTGATTTGTTAGATCATCCTCAAATCATGCCTATCCTGCGATTTCGGCTAGGAGATTGCTTTCGGCTGGACCGGCTTTATGGCATACAGATGCAAGAAGGGATGTCAATGGGGCGCCTTCACGCAGATTATGGCGCGTCCGCGCCAAACATCTCATGTCAATCAGGGGAATATTACCATTTTCCAGATAATGTGATTCACCACGGGTTCACTGTCGTTGTCTGGAATTTATCGGACACAGGCTCGGACCATGGTGGACTTTGTTGCATTCCCGGCAGTCACAAGAGCAACTTCAGATTACCGCAAAACGTATTTCATACACCTGACCGAGCATCGTGTGTGGTAATTCCTGAAGTTCCCGCAGGATCTGTTATCATGTTTACTGAATCACTAACGCATGGAACAGCAGCTTGGAAGGGAAAGCATCACCGACGTTCTCTACTGTACAAATATTGTCAATCACAAGTTGTCTGGTCTCCAAAACGTGTACGACCGCCTTCTGATGTTGAGCTAACTCTACGTCAGAAGATTCTCTTTTCAGAACCCGCAGATCCGTATCGTTTCTTCCCATCACTTTTTGATTTGGAGGATGCCTAAGGGAAAGCATATCTCCCTTCAACACAAGATGCGATGTTTAGCCGACGAGTTTCGGTTATAGAAAAGTTCGTCGCCACAAGGAGTTGATAGTTGGATACCTCTCCTACGATTGTAACATGGCGCTCTATTTTAATCGGTCTGTTTTTGCTCACTTTCAATGTTTATTGGGTTACGGTCACGGAGATGAAGTACCGTGCTGAAGCTACGGCCCTACCAATATTTGTCTATCCGGTCTTTATTCTTTTCTGCTTAGTTGTTTTCAATTACCTACTGTCGAAATTTTGGTCCTCGATTCAGTTGTTGCCAAGTGAATTGCTAACTATTTATGCCATGTTAGTAGTTTCAACTTCTATAGCTTCGTACGGGATGCTGCAGGATCTCTTTGCTCTAATTGTTCACCCCTACTGGTTTGCCACTGAGGAGAATGAGTGGAAAGAACTCTTTTTTCATTATGTCCCGTTGTGGTTTACTCCCAAACCTACAGAGACAATATTAACCGAATATTACCAAGGAAATTCCAGTTTTTACCAGAAGAAACATCTGAGTGCTTGGCTAAAGCCAGCACTGGTTTGGACGGGATTTACACTGGTATTGTTATTTATGTTCCATTGTCTCAACACCTTGGTTCGTAAACAATGGGTACATACCGAGCGACTAGCTTTTCCCATCATCCAGCTCCCTATAGCTATGTTGCAGTCGCCGAATTTTTTGAGGCCTCGACTACTTTGGCTCGGATTCGCTATTCCCGCAGTCTTGGATCTTATTAATGGATTGCATGTGCTCTTTCCTGTTGTCCCGTATTTGCATTTGAAGTTGCATTTTGTCGGCCAAAAATTGCTCGAAAAGCCGTGGAGTGCCATGTCTGATACCAAAATATCGTTCTATCCGTTTATGATTGGTCTTGGCTTTTTTTTGCCTGTAGATCTTTCCTTTACTTGTTGGTTTTTCTTTTTGATTCGCCAGTTGACTCGTGTATTAAGTAGTTACTTGGGAATTACCCATCTGCCTGGTTTCCCTTATTTTAATGAACAATCTGCTGGTGCTTGGCTTGGTATATGTTTCATAGCTGTATGGTTAACACGCAGACATCTGGTTTATGTTTTTCGAATAGCTATATCCTATAAATCGTCTGGTGAGGTTGATGAACCGATGCGCTATCGAGCAGCCATTATTGGTTTTTTGGGTGGTTTTTTGTTTCTGTCTATTTTTTCCTGCTATGCTGGTATGAACCTAACAGCAATTTTTATATTCTTCGCTCTTTATTTTTTCATTGCTGTCGCTGTTACCCGTTTGCGAGCAGAATTTGGAACGCCTCATGGAATATTTAACCATCCAGCGGATATGATGGTCACTGTCTTTGGAACAACGGTTTGGGGCGGGCATAATTTAACTGTGATGAGTTTTTACCATTGGTTCAATCGGAGTTATCGCTCGCATGCAATGCCAAACCAGTTTGAACCGCTCAAGATGGCTGAAGTTATTGGATGCAACACACGGCGATTGGTGATTGCTATGATGATTGGGTCTTTGGTTGCTTTGATTGTTGGTATGTGGACCAATCTAGATATGATGTATCGTGATGGAGCATTAGCTCAGGTATCATTCTTTAAAATCTGGGTGGCCGAGACAGCCTTCAATCGCTTGGAAAATTGGCTATATGATCCTACACCACCAGATACACCGCGTATAGTATTCATGTGCCTAGGTATTGTACTAACCTTGATTTTGCACATTTTGCGAACCCATTTTTATTGGTGGCCCCTTCATCCTGCAGGATATCCATTGGCTGTTAGTTTTGCCATTGATTATTTCTGGTTTACTTTCTTCATCAGTTGGTTTTTAAAAACAACTATTCTCAAGTCTAGCGGAGTTAAAGGTTATCAACGCGCTGTACCATTTTTCTTTGGCTTGATTTTGGGTGATTTTGTTGTTGGGGCATTGTGGATGGTCTTTGGTACTTTGACACAGCAGCAGGTGTACATGATATATTTGAATGGCGGTACCTGGTATTAAGGACAGGAGTGTCAACAATCCTACATTTTCCATCGCAGTAATGAAAACCAATTGATGTCCGCGTTTTCTTGGTGGCTACTGAGGACCCGTGCTGTTGCTGACGGAGTGGTCTAACTAGATAAGTCTCAGGTCCAGCGTGTTACCATCATTTCGCGCGGATCTTCTCCAGTTCCAATTGCCTCGTGCCGGAAAAGTTTTTGGCTTCGTTCCGGAAGCGAATCGTAAATATTTTGTCGAATCCCAATTTGGGGATACATCGTCTTAAACCAATAGTGTGCGTACATCAAAGCTATGTTGGGCCGTGGTGCTTCTGACTGGTTTGGTGTACCACGGTGCCACATCCGCGCATCTCGGATCAGTAAAGATCCAGCAGGCATGATTACTTGTTCTGAATGCATTACTTTTGACATTTTTTCAATATCAGTACTGTTTGGTATCAGATGTGTTCCACCCGGCCAGATTTCCATAGCACCATTGTCCTGACGAAAATCAACCAATGGAATGTCCAAAACGATACAATAAACGGGTGAGACCAGATCTGAATCAGGAAAGAGCTGATGGATATCGGAATGTAATATTTGATATTCTGAACCGGGCAATGGAGTGTTTCCTCCCAAATAATGGCAAATGCAGTCTTCCCCCAAAAACTTGTCAATTACGGAAAGCGCAATCGGGTTAGCAACAACCTGCTGATGAATGAATGGTTCAGTGAATGGTAGATGCATCTGGTACCGGTTTTTACCGCGGTTGGCTTCTTTGGTTGCTACATTGTGTTCTAGGATCTGATTGAAATATGCGCCAAGTTCACTGATGAGATCAGGAGGAATAACGGATTCAAGAACTACATAGCCGTTCATCTTGATCTGCTGGATGACGAAATCAAGCGTACTCGGCTCTATTGATTCTTTCTTTAGTTCGTCAGTACTTAGTTGCATATAATCCTAGTAGGCCTAAATTGTTGGCGTGGAAATTACACACTACCTTTGGGACGTTGAACGAATATCTCGGATATGGAATCGAGCTGGTCACGCACGTTGTCATCAAGTTTCCAACCGATTGCTCCAACGTTATTATTGAGGTGTTCGATAGTATCAGCACCAGTAATGGCCACTGTTATTTCTGGGTGTGAAAGCACCCAAGCTAAAGCTAACTGTGCCGGAGTTTTGTCTAGTTCACTAGCAAGCCGATTGACAGCAGATATTACCTGCGTAACGTTCTCTTCCATCATTCTTGGAAAGTCTTCTCGGTTGCGAGTAGCAAAGAGGGATCCGACTGGAGGTGGGCGTTCCGGTGAGTAAATCCCGCTTAAGAGTCCTACTGCCAATGGGCTGAAGGCCATTGCCCCCAACCCCATGTCTCGAATCAAGCTAAACATTTCCACTTCCATCTGTCGGTTCAGCAGATTATATAGGTTTTGAACACACATGTATGGTACGGCATTAATCCGATCCGCTACCCACAGTGATTTGCAAACTTGCCAAGCAGCGTAGTTACAACACCCAACGTAACGTACTTTTCCCATGTGAACAAGGTCATCCAGTGTACGTATGGTTTCTTCTAATGGTGTAAATTGATCGAAACGGTGCACCAGATAGATGTCAATATAATCTGAGCCCAGCCGCTTGAGCGACCTCTCAACTTCACGCATGATGTGATATCGGGATAATCCTTCATCGTTTGGGCCAGATCCAATAGCAGCAGCAACTTTGGTTGTGATCACAACATTGTCACGTTTTCCTTTTAATGCTTTACCTAGAATAACTTCCGATTGTCCAATATTAGCCCGGTCATCGTTTGGTCCGTATAGGTTAGCACAATCAATGAAGTTGATTCCCAATTCAAAAGCGTGTTCAATTACCCTTTGGGCTTCCAATTCATCAGGTTGTCCTCTGAGTCCTAAACCAAAAGCCAACTGGCTGACCTTAACACCAGCATTCCCGAAATTTACATATTCCATGGTTCATCCTCAATATTCATAAATTGTTTGCGTTGGATTCGAAATCAGGTAGTAGTTGCGTTCAGCTAACCTCGTCGAAAATTCAGCTAAGATTTTGGTGCTACAAACAAATTTCGTTAAATCGTGTTTTAGAGGTTCTTTTGTCGACGTACGATTAGTTGACATTGGTTTCAGAATGCTGCAAAGTAATGAGTCTTCGGACTGTACAGCAGTTCTTGTTACAGACAAAAAATCTTGGCTGAGTTTATTGAAATAGCCTAGATAGTTTACTACAGATCATGCTTTCCCCATACTTCCCTTTGAAAAGGCAAAATTAGTTTTTTCGGACTAATACCACACACCGTTTAGGAACGTATCATAGTAAATTCCTTGTTGTTCCTTTAGTAAAACTAAACTGATAGTAAATCCAAGTGGATAACTAAAACGCATTTATACCCACTTGGTTTCCTACTATAGTACTTCGTTTTAATCTGAATAGCACAAAATATTCTTTCTTCTACTTCTTCAATCTAAGTTTCAGCGCAATTACGTGCGATACACGCAATAACAGAATGTTCTAAAGTCTCTCTTCAAAATGAAAATAGGGTTTGGAAACGGGCATAATTTGCCTCTCCCGTTTCCAAACCCCATTTTCAGTTGGGTATTATCTGTTTTGGTTAATAGGAAATACCCTTAACTGTTCCCCAAACCGTTGCTAGTTTTCCTTTGGGAGAAATGGCAAGGGCTTTTGCCAAGCCATCATCTCTAAGTTCTAGAATTTCCACTTTAGTCAAACCTCGGTTGAAGAGGGCGATGTCATCGACCATACCATCCAGATTTCCAGTTCCCGCTGGGCGGGAACCAATCACAAATGGTGTGCCTTCGGGTGCGGCATCAGCAGGGCTTTTGCAATTTCCGGGATTACCCATGCACTTTTTCTGTCCAATTTTCCCATTTGTGAAGGCAAGTAGTACGCCATCGTTACTGTTCATGATTCCAACAACATGGTGCCATTTGCTATCGGTAATTTTGTCAACAGCTTCAGCATCGGCCCAGTTACAACACTGACCACCAACAGTATAGACAATTCGAGCAACATCGCCTATACCATGGTTAACTTCAAAAACAATGTTTCTTTTGCCACCGCCTTCGTAGGAAAACATGCGCTGGTTTGTTCCTCTGGTATTAATCTTTACCCACATTGAAACAGCATAAGATTTCGTCAGTGCATTTACGGCGTTCTTTGGATCTGGAATTTCAATGTGGTTTTGACCATCAACACCAGGAAATTCAAGTCCACCGCCAAACTTGCCTGGCTTCCTCTTGAATTTCCCAAGTGCTTCCCCGTCGTTTCCATTACCAGATGAATCCTTAATGGTTTTACCGCTGTCTTCGTCAAACAGCCATACGCCTATGATATCATCAGGTTCAATTCTTGTATATCCTAAGCTAATAAAACAAAATCCCAAAACGACTAAACTAACGTACGCCAAAGTTTTTTTTCGTATATTTGGCTTCATTTTGCATTAATCTCCTTTTAGAATCCTGAAACAAGCCAAAGAAGCTTGCTATTGGTAATAAGCTTTTTACTGGGTCTGAATCCAACCAAGTTAATCAATTTGTGGTAAGTGTGAGACCTCCTTAAGTTTTTGATGATATTTAATTTGGGGTATTATAACACAAAATAAAATATTGTTTGGTTTTCTACAATATCCGAAGAGCATCTCCAAAAGAATTTAAATTGTCTCTCTTGACTATTTGGTGAGGTGTTTTCGAACAGCTTGCTGACGTGCCAAGTACTCAGGATAACCAGGCTGCAGTTCAAGCGCTTTCTTTATCGCTTCGTCTGCTTCCTTATAGTTCTGTTTTTTATACAAACTATATGCAAGGGTATCCCAGTAAGAAGCAATTGGCTTTAACTTCACTGCCTTTTTAGCCAGAATAAGTGCGTCATCTAAGCAATAATCCTGTTCTAAATAAAGCATAGCCAATGTGTTGCAGGCAGGTGCGGAATTTGGTCGAAGTGCAACAACTTTTTCAAGTGAGTTAACCGCTTTTTTAATTTGACCACTTTTCTGGTAGATCCAGCTGAGTTGATAGTGTGCTGCTGTTAAATCCGGATCAATTTCAAGTGCCTGCTGTAGATGTTTGTGTGCTTTTACTAATTCGTTCTTTTGAAACGCAATTGCACCTAGCCGAGCATAGGCAGGAGCACATTCAGGATCCATATCAAGCACCCGGTTATATAATTTGAAAGCTTGATCGGTACTTCCGTTTTTCAAATCGTTTTCGGCCATGCGGAACCTCTTCTGAGCTCTGACCTCTCTCAGTTTCTTTAGCTGATGATTTCCTTTTTCTTGGTTTCCTAAGCGAAAATAGGCATTCATTAGCTGGTAATGAGCGCTTGTATTTTCGGAATATAGCCTAATCGATTTTTGATAAAAGGCAATCGCGTCGGAAAAGTTATGCTGGCAAGCAAGTGTATGACCAAATTGGTAGTAGAGGAAGGATTGATTGGGACACAATTGTAAAGCAAGTTGATATTCGGCTTGTGCTTGTTCAAAATTACCTCGTCTCGCAAAAAGAATGCCTGAATTGTAGTGGGCAATTGCGTTTAATCGATCTTGAGCGGTAAAAGCATTTGGTTGGATTTGTAAGATTACCGAGTAGGATTCAACTGCTTCACCGATTTTTCCAATGTTGAAAAAGAGATCTCCAAGTTTCGAATATGCTTCAACGCATCTGGGATCAACTTCCAAGGCGTTCAACAGGGACTCAATGGCCTGTGTAAAGTCATGCTGCTTTGCGTGTGCATCTGCTTTCTTGATATGTGTTTCGACGACTATCACCGAAAAAGCCCCAAAGGCGCTGAGGTGAAACAAGGTTAGGTAGAAGAGTAGCTGAGCCTGTCTGAACTCGAATGTTTCCTTCATCCTAGCGGTTCCCATCAAGTAAGAGCAACTGCTTGAATGCTCCGATTAGTTCTAATTGTAGCATTGGTTGAAATCCAAGAAGTTTTGGCACCACGAAGATTAATCACACACGTGTCGTGAAAACCTAGGACTGGTACAGTGGATTCTGCTATCTTTCGAATCATGCCAGCAAAGATCAATTTATGCAATGGGTAAATTAAATACCAATATGCTAACCGAAAAAGCCAATGGGATCGAATATCGCCGTTTGGTATATAGTGGAATGATCATCATTTCCAATGACTTCAAATTCGAGCCAGGCACGGCCAGGTAACTTCATTTCTGCATATAGCCGAAGTTTGCGATTGGGAATGTGCTCTTCAGCTCGGCATCTTTTCTTCCTCTACGCATTTCTACTCCGCCTACTAATAGATCTATAAACCCCCTGAGTACCCACAACCAGTTAGCGTCGTACCAACCAGTTTGACCACCAATTCTGTGGATTGGTTTAAAGGCGATTTGGGGAGGAACATCGACTGATATATGCTTGGTATCAACTATCCTGTTACCAAATCTTACCCCACCCCAATCCGGTTGTTCTCCTACTGAGGATAATGATCTGACCAGACTGTTTCTGCAAATTCCTGGTCTTCATTTGTTAGTGCTTCAGCGATTGCTTCATTAATTCTGCGTAGTTTTATTTCAAAATAGTCACTGGCTGAAGTGTCTTAAACAATCGTAGGATACCAGATACTATCTATTAGCTTTCGACCGATTCTTGCATACAATGGTGTAACTAAGCCCAGCCACACGCTCGATAGCTTTGGTGTTAGGACAGGAACACTAATAATAAATCGTTTAAGATTCCTCTGTTGTGCATATTCCCTAATCAGATCACCGTATGAAACTCTATCGGTCCCACCGATCTCGAAGACTTTGCTTGTGTCACAATCAATATCAATTGCATCGTATAAGTATTGCAGTAAATCGATGATAGAAATGGGTTGTGCAGGTACATCTACCCAGCGTGGTGTAATCAGAAAAGGTAATCTCTCGGCTATTACCCGAATTAGTTCAAAGGATAAACTTCCAGAACCAATAACGATTGAGACCCCGAAACTCAATTGTTGGCACGCCAGATGACCTGAGGATTTTACCGCCTTCCTGTCTACTTCTGAGATGAATGGATAATTTCTCCTCATCGTTGCCTAACCCACCAAGGTAGATGATACGTTTAACTCCCGCCGATTTGGCGACTTGTGAAAATATAGATGCTGCTTGTCTATCTTGCTGTTCAAAATCTTTATCTGACCCCATGGAGTGAACTAGATAATAGGCCGTATGGACCCCAGACATTGCTCGTTCTAAGCTGTCAATGCGAGTAACATCGCCTAAAAAAACTTCTGTTTGAGAACCAACTCTACTTTACTAACGCTTCGGGGCGTCGGGTTAGACACCTGATATCTAAGTTTTTGGATTCCAGTATTCTTGACGTAAGGAGGTCATAAATGTTTTTGTTTTTCCAGAGAATTTTCCGTAATATTCCCGTAGAATTTCCTCAAAAAACCCCACGGGACAACACCGTCATATAACCGTGGTATGGCACTTCTATCCGGTTAAAGGAGTATAATTTGGTTTTTGTAGATTTTTGGATAAGGGAGTGGGGGTTGAATCGTCCGAGAAGTTGATGAACGTACGAACTTACCATCTTGTATTATCATCCAAGTAACTTGTTAGCTTTGCTCCTATTTCTTATTCTCATATTTGACTCTCACATCCAAACCACCGCCGCCATCACTACCAACTGCAAGACGATTAACACTTTCTCCCATCTTATTGAGACTATCAAATCTTCCCCCATTTTCATCTATCATTATCGATGTTTCCCTTTTATCAGTTTTAGATTTTGATTTGAGCTGAAGCATCATTTCATTATTTTTTTCTTTATTTCCACCTAAATATGCAACTGCATGATTTGGGTCAACACCATACATTGTTAACATTGCATCACCACGACTACTCAACCCAAAAAATGCCTTTTTCATATATGCATCTTGGATGATGAGACGTTGGCAAGTAACATTCCGAAATGTCGCATCCTTCACACCTACTTGTGCATCAGCATCACTACTAACTAAGGAGTTCAATATCATACCTAAAACCACCAATCCTGCCCCAAATGACATATATAGAATCTTGTCTCGTAATTTCATAACCTCTCCTTAATTGAGTTATATACCTGATTATACTCATACCCCTATTCAGTTAGGACACCTTCATGCTTAGTTCTATATTCACTTGTCTATGGTTTGATGTGACTTGACAAGGTGACGTTAGGAAGGTACCAGTGGAAACGTCAGTTTCGGCCCAGCCCTATGTTTCGGCTATACTGCCCTTGGAAGAGACTGACAGACCCAAAATCAACTGTAAGTTTAGACAATACCTATAACTAAATCACCCACGATTATGTGGATTTATTTTTCAGTGCATTAGGGATTTCCCTTGATGTTTCCCCAAGTTATCGCCAGCTTGTTAGAAATGTTTACAGCTAGTACCGCTTGCATCCCATTATCCATTAGTTCATTGATTTCAGCTTCTGATAACGCTCTATCAAAAATAGCAGGTTCATCAACAGCACCTATGAGCCAATACCGAACTCCTCCTCCTCCAGCACCGACGGACACATCCTCGTCATTTTCCCCTGGTTTTTGGGAATCTCCCTCTACAACTTTTTTGCCATCAATGTAGCCTCGCAGTTGTCCTTTCTTATCGCGAGTCATTGCTACATAGTGCCAGTTCCCATCAGTCACTTGTTCAGCGCTGTTTATTTTTGTATTGCCTCCTTGAAGAGAAAAGTGGATACCTCCATTGTTTGGAACTACAAATGTGCCGTAAGTTCTTGGCTGAGCCCCCTCGTCTTCGCCTGTTTTCGTGATGATGGTTTGCCAAGCCCCGTGGTTTTCACACTTCACCCATCCTGTGATTGTGAAGAACTCCAGGGTAAGGTCATCCGAGTGTAGAATAACTACCGTGCCATCTCCATCAAACTTCAACGCTTTCCCGAATTT
>PACG01000018.1 GCA_002699335.1 Candidatus Poribacteria bacterium | reverse complement strand
TAATTATTATTTGTTTTATAAAATTGCCTAGGGATAGTAGAAGCAGAGAATATATCAACAGATAAGTTTACTATATTATAGTTTAACTTATTTGCACAATTAATAATATTTTGTTTCAATAATTTGCTAACGGAAATAACAAAAAATAATCTGCAATTTTCATGATAGATAGGGTAAAAATAAATATCATGTTTATCTGCAAACTCTTTATTAACTATATTTTCATTATACCATAATAATGAATCATCTAAGGAATAGTTTGAATCTGTTTTAAATGAAGATATATTTATGTTATTGATATTTAATGTTAAGGAAAGTCCGAAGATTGAAGGCCGAATAAATATTATTGGTAATGAAAAAATTAAGTTTGGCAAAATCAAGGAAGCAATTACATTGAGGCCGGGCGAGATCTATAACCAACGTCTCAGTTGGCGAAGTGAACAGGCAATTCTTCAACTTTACAAGGAAGAAGGATATTATCTGGCTAGTGTAAAGGTTTATACAGATCCTGGATCTGAAGCTGATGTCGTTTCGGTCACATTTGAGGTCAGTGAAGGGGAACGGATCAAGATTCAAGAGATTAATCTTGGTGGCAATGAGGGGATATCGTCGGAAAAATTGCGAAAAAGGATGAAGACTCGTGTGGATAAACGTTTTGATGAAGCGATTTTTGAAGAAGATCTTAGTCGTATTCTGACTTTTTATCAAGACAGTGGGTATGCACAGGCTAAGTTGGTCAAACACGAGAAAAGTTTTACTGAGGATGAGATTGGTATTATCATTGACATCGAAATTGATGAAGGTCCGCAATACATTATCAATGAATACGATATGAAAGTTAGTCACTCAGAAAAACCCGCTTTTAAACAAGAGAAGATCCAAAGTATGCTCAACCCTGCAGAAGGAGAAATTTTTGATCGCGGTGAGTTTGAAAAATCCATCTTAGGAATCAAGCAGCTTTATAATGAAGAAGGCTATGTTTTGATGACGTTGAATCCAATTCCATCCTACAATGAGTCAGAGGGTTTCGTTGATTTTTTGATTGAGATCGATGAAGGCAATGTAATTGTTATTGACCAGATCAAAATCAATGGTTTGGTTAAGACTAAGAAAAAGGTCATCCGTAGAGAGCTTGATCAATTAAAGATTAAGACAGGTGAATTTTTGGATATGAAAGCGTTGCGTAAGGCTCGCCAACGCTTATTCCAGATGGGATTCCTCCGGAACGTTGAATTTGTTCCTAGCAATACAGAAGGGCAGAGACGGAATCTCAATGTTAACTTGGATGAGTCACCTCGAACTGGTATGTTCTCGCTCGGTGGCGGTTACGGAAGCGAAGGGGGACTTTTTGGTATTGCTGAGGTTGGTGAGAATAATCTGATGGGCCAGGCTTATAACATCCATCTTAAAGGCGAGGTAGGAACTTGGTATCGACGTACGGCTGAACTTCGGTTGGGTACACCTTGGATACTTGGGTCACCCACCCGTGCTAATATGAGGATATATAATAATACTTTTACCCGACGTTATTATCGTGGTTTAACTAGCTATTCTAGTGGTTTGACTGATATTTCCTATCGTCATGTCCGATATATTGATAGTCGAAAAGGGGTATCATTGACACTTGGGCGGCCGATTTTTGAGGATATTGATGCCTCAATACGTTTTCGGAATGAAGATGCGAATGTGAAGCATAGAAAAACAACCCAAGGTGGCGGAGTTGAACTGGAAAACTATCTCGATAGGTTTACTCGAAGCTTGACCTTAATGTTATCTAGGGATACACGAGATTATCGGACATCGTTGTATCATCCGATTTCTGGTGCGTATGGTACAATCTCATACGAATATTCCGGTGGTTTTCTTGGTGCCGATAATAATTTCCGTAAATATTCTTTAGATTTTAGTTGGTTTTTAAAGACATGGCAGAATTTTGTTTTTGCCTCGCATCTGAGTGGTGGTATTCTTGATAGCCGAACATCTGCTACAAGCAGTGGTAGCTACTATGATTCGTACAGAATAGATCCGCTTTACTTCGAACGTTTTTGGATTGGAGGTATCGACACCGTCCGTGGGTACGAGGATTTTGAAATTGTGCCTACTGATGGGCCTCGGGGGTATAACCCCAACGGAGGAAATAAGCAAATTTATGCCAATTTCGAGTATCGTGTTCCTGTTTCCCCGCAATTGACTGGGGTCCTATTTTTTGATGTTGGAAATGTTTGGCAGCAGAGTTTATCCAATTTATCTCGTAGCGATCTGAATTTTAAAAAGGGTGTTGGTGCTGGTATTCGGTTTGATCTCGGTGGAGGCATGTTGGTGAGACTTGAGTATGGTTTTCCTTTGGATCGCGATCTGAGGGTTAATGATAGAAGTGGGAAATTTCATTTTTCAGTCGGTCCGGGGTTTTAGAAGAGATAACGTTTAAATATTCAATTATGTGAGGGCTTTTATTCTATGAATGTTACGCAGAAAAATCAGCAAGCGCTGACAAAGCGTTTTGGGCGATCTGTTGTGGTTTTGTTTGGTGTTCTTAGTGTGTGTTTTGTTGTTAATGCACAGGATTTTAAACTGGGGGTTATCAATACGCAAAAAGTCGTTGAGAGTTATAGTAAGGCGATTGAAGCTGATACTGAGCTGAAAACTTTGCAGGATCGTCTCGCTGGCCGATTGAAAAAGCTTGAAGATGAGATTATTACTATGGAAGAGCGATTGACTAAGCAGGAACTCTTTCTTGATGAAGATGCTGTTAGATCTGCCCAAGCAGATATTGTGCGAAAACAGGATGAGTACCGTCAAAAGCTGAAAGTGGGTCAAGAGTCCCTGATGGAGAAGCAAAAGGAATTGTTAGAACCTATTCTACAGGAGGTAAAGGACTTGATTATCCAAATTGGTAAGGAAGAAAAGTACAGTTTGATTCTTGATAAGCAAGCGGCATTGTTTGTTGAATCTAAGTATGATTTGACTGATAGTTTAATCCTGCGACTCAACGAAAAATATAAGAAGGATGGGCAGGATAAAGATAAGTCGAATGAGTAGTTGCTTGTTTTGAAGATAATATCAGAACTTGACAGAAATTGATGATAAGTAGGTTGGGGGTAGGGCTATGGTCCTGAAGTTAGTCGAAATTAGTGACGCTATTTCAGGAGAACTGGTTGGTGACGGTGAGATTGAAATCTGTGGTGTTTCTGGTATTGAGGAAGCACTAGAGAACGAAATCACTTTCTTGGCTAACCCGAAGTATCGTTTTGCCATGAAAAATACTCAGGCTTCAGCCGTAATTGTGGGAAAAGATGTGTCGGCTAATGGCAAAAAGTCGTTGATCCGTGTTGAGAACCCTTATCATGCTTTTATGATGGTCTTAAAGATTTTCTCTGGGGAAGGACAAAGCCTCAAACCGGGAATTTCGCCTACAGCACAGATTGGAAATAATGTTAGCTTTGGTGATGGAGTTAATATTCAAGCTTACGCTATTATTGAAGATAACGTTACAATTGGAGGTGATACAGTAGTTGGAGCTTCGACTTTTATTGGTAATTCAGCAGAAATTGGAAGTCAAACTCACATTTATCCAAATGTGACGATCCGAGAAAAAGTGAAAATTGGTAATTCTGTGATTCTTCATAGTGGAGTAGTTGTTGGTAGTGATGGATTCGGTTATGCAACGGTGGATGAAACTCATCATAAGATCCCTCAGTTTGGGACGGTCGTCATTGAAGACGAGGTGGAAGTTGGGGCTAATTCGACAATTGATCGAGCAACTATCATCAACCGGGCAACCATTATCCGGCGCGGGACAAAAATTGATAATCTGGTACAGGTGGCTCATAATGTTGAGATTGGAGAGAACTGTCGGATCGCGGCTCTTACAGGGATTTCTGGAAGTGTTAAGATAGGGGATCGGGTTACACTAGCGGGCCAATCTGGGGTTGTCGGACATCTGACAATTGGTAGCGACAATATTGTTTTAGCTAAGTCGGGTATTACCAAGAATCTGCCGGATCGAACTGGAATGGTTTCTGGGTTTCCAGCAAGGAGACATAAGCAACAGCTGAAAATCCAAGCCTTAAATCAAAAGCTACCCTTGGTTCTACAAGAAATCTCTGAATTATGTGATCGTATTGAGGCGTTAGAAAAAAAATAGGCTACTAGAATTTGCTTCTAATTTTTGATTACCTGATTGCCTTGCGGCCCACACTGCTTATTCCCGTATGGACACTTGTTTTAGTTGGTTATTATCATGCCGGGCAGTTTGATGTATCCATTCGATTGGGTTTCAATTGGTGCGTCTTGTCAACCATATGCTTATATTCCATGCTGTCAGGAGGGTGTTATATTGTTAACCAAATCACTGACCAAGAAACTGACAAGGTGAATAGTAAGCTTTATCTCATTGAACGAGGCTATGTCAAAATCTCAGTTCTTAAGGTCGAAGCGGTTGTCCTGATTGTAGGCGCGATTATTTGGTCGGTTCTGCAATTCTGGAATAATATTCCTTATCTTGTTCTGATCGTTATATCAACGGTTTTGGGGCTGATGTATTCGGTTCGACCGGTTCGGCTCAAAGGGAAACCAATTATTGATTTGTTAGCTAATGCGATTGGGTATGGTTGCGTTGCTTTTCTTATTGGTTGGGTGTCGGTTTTGTCAGTTTCTTTGGTGGCTCTTCAAAGGTCAATACCTTATGTGTTGTGTGTAGCGGCTGCCTTTGTTAATACAACATTGCCGGACCTAAGTGGAGACCGTAGTAATAGCGATATCACAACTGGAATTCTGCTTGGTGTTCGGCGTTCATGCCAATTCAGTTTAGCTCTGCTCGTTTGCGCAATTCTTGCCTCTCTGTGGATGCATGATCGGATTGCGTTGGTCACAACCGTGGTTTGCTTCCCATTTTTTGTCTACATGAATTTTAAAAAGGAAATCAAAACGATTATTTTATCTACGCGTATTGGAATTTTGGTGCTTTCACTCATTGTTTGCATTCTCATTCCAATGTATGCGATACTGTTTGCCAGTACAATTTTTTTGGTTCGATGGTATTATGCTGTTAGGCTCGGAATAAAATATCCGTGATGAGTTTTGTCCGTACAGCTATTGCATATGTCGAGTTGTTGCGTCCTATAAATGGGCTTATTGCTTTTGTCTCTGTGTTTTTGGGTGCGGTCTTTGCAAGTGGTTCTTTTACTTCCAGTACATTAATCGTGGCTGTTTCAGCATTTTTAGTTTTATCAGCTGGCAATGCGATTAACGACTTTTGTGATTACCGGATTGATGTTATCAACAAACCGTTGCGACCAATTCCTTCGGGATGTATTCAGCGTCAGCATGCACTTGTTTTTTCGTTGATTTTGTTATTGATGGGATTGTTACTCGGCGTTTTAACTGGCAGCATGTATGCGATTATCATTGTCTTTATAGTTTCGATCACACTTTTCTTTTACGCTATTTGGCTAAAAAAGACGCCATTGATAGGTAACATTGTGATAGGTATCCTAACAGGGGTTACTTTTGTTGCCGGTGGTGTTACAGTGAGGTCTATTAAAGAAACTATTGTTCCTGCGACTTTTGCTTTTTTATTTACGACGGCACGCGAAATTATCAAGGATATTGAAGATATTGAAGGTGATGTTGCTCAAGGAGCTGGAACAATTGCTGTTCGATGGGGAGAGCATGTTGCGGTGGTTATTGCCTCTGCATTTATGTTGACCTTGATTTTTTTTAGTTTGATACCATATTTACTAGGTATATATTCATGGTTATATCTAATGGTGGTAGTTGTTGGAGTGGATTTAGTTCTTGTTTTCTTGTTAGTCCAGTTGTGGCGCGATGTTTCGAAAGAGAGTTGCGCTAGGATTCAGCAGTGGATGAAGCTAGATATTTTTGTTGGGCTTTTTGCTGTCTATCTGGGTTCTTTTGCCTGAATCTCTATTGAGAAGGGAGTGATACTATGATTCATATATATGATGAACTTTGTAGCTATTGCGGAGCTTGCATTGCCGTCTGTCCAGAGAATATTATTACGCTGATGGATCTTCATTTGGAGATAGATCAACCAAAATGTATTGATTGTGCTAAGTGCATAAAAGGATGTCCAGTTGGGGCGTTGGCGATGGAGAGAAACGAAAAAATTTACTATCCAGAATATGAAGGAAGGGGATTATTTTAAATTAAAATGGTTCATTCAGAGTATGATGTGATCGTTGTCGGTGCAGGGCCGGGTGGATCAATTGCAGCAAAGATTTGTGCTGAAAATGGTTTACGTACCTTGTTATTGGAAAAACGTCAGGAAATTGGTGCGCCTGTTCGCTGAGCGGAGGGAATCGGTGCACCGGCGTTGCACGAATTTATTCAACCTGATCCTGCTTGGGTTTCGCGAGAGATTCATGGGGCACGAATTTTTTCGCCAAATGGAACACCTGTAAAGATAGATCAACCCAATGCTGGCTATGTGCTTGAGCGGAAAGTCTTTGATCGAGTTTTGTCGGAAATGGCTGCTGGGGCGGGTGCCGATATTATTGTAAAAGCGCCTGTTGTTGGAATTACAAAGGATAAGAACAGTTTTGTCAATGGGGTGAATTTTCGTTATAATCGGCGTGAATATACATCCAGCGCTAAAATTGTAATTGCAGCTGATGGTGTTGAATCTCAGGTTGGTCGATGGGCAGGTATTGATACCACTCATGATCTGCGCGATGTGGATGTCTGTGCCCAGTATTTAATGTCTGGAATTGAGATTGAACCGGATCTCTGTGATTTCTACTTGGGGCGTGAAATTGCACCGCGAGGCTATATTTGGGTTTTTCCGAAAGGTGATGATCTTGCCAATGTTGGTGTTGGTATTGGCGGGACAATATCTGGCAAAGGAGGGAAATTGGCAATCGATTACCTCAATGAGTTTGTCAAAAAAAGATTCCCAAGTGGAAAGATTTTGGCCCAAGTGGCAGGTTGTGTCCCAGTGGGTGATAGCCTGCCTGATTTAGTTGCTGATGGGATTATGTTGATTGGTGATGCTGCACATCACAGTGATCCTATATCGGGTGGTGGTATTGCTAACGCGATGTTTTCAGGTATGTTTGCCGCAGAAGCTGCTATTGAAGGGATTCGAGTTGGTGATGTTTCAGCTGAGATATTGCGTATGTATCAAGTTCTTTGGGATAAAGACATTGGTAAAAACTTTAAGCATATCTGCCAGATCCGTGATAGTGTGCTCAAATTTAGTGATGAGTTGTTTGATCGTTGTGCTGCGGTCTTGAACAAAACGCCAAATAAAACTATTGACATGGTGACTATTTTTAAAACGGTTCTACGGCACCAGCCACGTCTTTTGCTTGAACTACGGCATCTTGTGTTAGCTGGTTGGGTTTAATTGGTATTGGTCGCAAGATTGAACCTGAGATTTTAGTTGGAATTGTTAAAGAGATTATGGTCAAACCTAACACGACCCAACACTACCTCCAATCGATTTTGATGAAACACAGGGCTGGCTACTTTGTGTTAATTGATCCGGATCAACATACGGTTTCCAGTTGTGCCCGTTTGGGCGAACTGGCGGAGGCGTCGGGAGTGGATGCTCTTCTACTTGGTGGTAGTTTTTTGACTACGGATCTTGATCCTATCGCGGAATCTCTTAAAAAGGCGACTAGCCTGCCCATCATTCTATTTCCAGGCTCTGTTCTTCAGCTTTCTCGAAGCGCTGATGCAATCCTATACCTTAGCTTAATTAGTGGACGAAATCCGCATTATTTGATTGGTGAACAGGTAAGAGCAGCCCCGCTCATTCGACACATGGAGCTCGACACAATTCCAACTGGTTATATGCTGATTGAAGGTGGTACCACAACTTCTGTAAGCTTTATGAGTGGTTCCGCTCCTATACCACGAGATAAGTTAGATATTGCTTGGGCGCACGCGTTAGCTGCCCAGTATATGGGCATGGACCTCATTTATCTTGAGGCGGGTAGTGGTGCTAAACTTGCTGTGCCTTCCGAGATGATATCAAAGATCAAGGATATCCTTGAAATTTCGGTTATTGTTGGTGGTGGTATTAGGACTCCATCAATTGCAGCCGAAAAGGTCAATGCAGGAGCTGATTTTATTGTAACCGGGAGTATCATCGAGAGTGATTCTTCGCTGATGAGAGCATTTTCGGATGCAATACATTGGGGAATAGAAGAGAATGATTCCTAGGGAAATTAGGAGAAGCTAAATTGAAATCTAAGTTACATCAAATGTCGCGAGATACCAAGAAAAACAATACAGATATCATAATTCCTAGACTGCCGAAAAGAAAAGGAGGATTTTTCAACCGAGCGAGCAACAAGTCAGTGGGTCCCTCGCGAAACCAAATTCAGGAGTTCCTCTTCCAGTGGATTGATGTCCTTCCCGAGACTGAGGCCCATATGTTGCGGGGTATTTTTTCTTTGTCGACTACGACCGCTCGTGAGGTAATGATTCCCCTTTCTGAGTTAATGGCTGTTCATATTACAACATCAACAGAAGAACTAAAGGGATTGGTCCAAAAATCAAGTTGCCGGTATCTTCCGGTGTATGAAGAGCGCATTGATCGCTTGACTGGCATTGTTAGTATCCTCGAGATTCTGTACACGCCGAACCCTTCTGATGATTTGACTTCTCATGTTCGTCATCCGTATTATATTCCTGAAACAAAATTGGTAAGTGATTTACTGGAGGAACTTCGCAAATCCGAGGATCCTGTTGCCATTGTTATTGATGAACATGGTGGTTGTGTAGGTTTTATTACCTTTGAAGATATGCTTGAGGTGATTGTCGGGGACATCACTTATAATTTTAAAAAGAATTCAATGCATATTGAAGTTATCAGTCCTGATACGTGGATAGTTGACGCACGTGCGTCCATTAATAGTATAAATCAAGAACTGGGTACCAAAATTCCCAAGGACCGTTGTGATACAATTGGAGGATTCATATTGAAATTGCTTGGTCGGTTGCCTGAACAGGGAGAGAAGATCAGTTTTAGTGAGATCGAGTTTACAGTTGAAGAGGTCTTTGGTTATGGTATATCCATACTGCAAGCAAAAAGAGTAAAATCGGATTTTCCAGTTGAAGCAACATAATATCTTGGACGAAATTCTTAGTTGAAATTGTAGATTACAGGAACGAAATGAAGCTCACATCCGACGTGAAAAGGCAGTATAGAACTGGATGGGGCCGTATAATCTGGTATGTATTTCTCTTAGTCGTTGTTCTAATTTTGATATGGAAAATGCCGAATATTACTCCGATGTTACGTTTCTGATTTAAACG
>PACG01000017.1 GCA_002699335.1 Candidatus Poribacteria bacterium | reverse complement strand
TCCGATGAGTTCAAGTACTACTAGAAAAATTTGGGTTTGACAGTAGTTCCCAGAGACTTTAGCTATTCCAACACCGGGTTTCAGGAGGCCTTGGATTTAGCCCGAATAGGGGATGAAAGAGCCAAAATTCATCTTTCTCGTATCGTTAAAAGGGATCCGACGGCAGAACAGGCTCAACTGGCCACAGCCGTACTGCCAGACTTGGCTTCTTGACTGAGCCTTTTAAATCTATTTAGATCATGCGCTTATATTTGACTGGTGTCGGCGGTTGAATTTTAGACATGTGAAACCATAAGCGATAGGGTCTTCGATTACAAGGAGAAAAATCTAATGTCCAGAGTATTAAAGCATTAATCACCGGCGGAGTGTAGAATCGGAAGTAATTCAACCACATATCAACTAGTAAAAGCCCTGTTGTGTCAAAGCAAGAGGGCTTTTTTGTTGGCTGGAGACTACTTGGGGCTAACGTTATGAAAAATGTCCGATAAGTGTATTTATCGGCGTTTTCGTTATCAAGTGAGTGTGTGTCTTGGGAAGTCTGAGACGTTGTGAGAATAGCTGAAGTGAGACACAAAAAGCCTAGGTCTAGGCTCAACTTCGGAGGGAGGAGGGATACTACATTAATGCACTATCAATGGAGAATATAGGTGTTTCATGTGAAAAGAGTAATTGGATTATTAGTTTTGTTAGTTGTAGGGAATGTGGGTTTTGGGATTGATTTCCAATTTGATACTGTAGGATCCTTTGTGTTTGTGCAAAGTGATAATAATCCGACAGATGCAAAGTTAATTTTACAGAAAAATGGAAAGGCTGATATGAATGATAATACTGATGTTGGATTTACCAACCCAATCGTACAGGAGAATCGGAATCCTGGATCAATCGATTGGCAGTTAACCCGAGTTCGACTCGACCATCTAGATGGGTATCGATCTCCGTGGATTGAAGGATATTGCTCACGACAAAGTGTCCGTGCCGGTGAACAACTGGAGATTATGGTGTCAACCGATCCGCCAAGCCCGTTTAAACTGGAAATTTTTCGCACTGGATACTACGATGGTGCGGGTGCCCGATTAGTGGAGACGATCGAAGGTCTGCAGGGTACAATTCAGTCAACACCGGAGCCAAACGAGCGTCGGCTGATCGAATGCGAATGGGAACCGTCGGTGACACTCACCATTCCGGAGGATTGGGTTAGTGGAGTGTATCTGGGACGATTGACCACAACCTCCGATCCCAAAAGTTTTGACTACTGGCAAAGTTACGTGATTTTTATTGTACGTGACGACCGGCCTGCTGATATTCTGTTCCAGTGTTCAGACAACACTTGGCAAGCCTATAACCGGTGGCCCAACGACTATTCGCTCTACACTCATCCCAAAGGTGTGCTTGGGCCGTGGGCGCAGGCCAGCTTTGACAGACCTTACAGCAAGTATGTACAGATCTACCAGAATCCACAGTCGATTGGCTCTGGAGAATGGCTCTGCTTCGAGTTTCCTTTTGCTTATTGGCTAGAACAACACGGTTATGACGTCACTTATTGCTCAAATAGCGATCTTGTTGAACCGGACTTGCGTTGCAAAGCCTTCTTGAGTATTGGGCACGATGAATATTGGGATTTACGGCAGTACCGAAATGTGGAACAGATGCGGGATTCAGGTATCAACCTGTTGTTCTTTTCAGGTAATTCAGTTTGCTGGGTCACACCAATGCAACCGAGTTCTGATGGACGCCCTCATCGTATTATTTCACGCAGTGGGACATATGGCGGGAATACACAATGGGCGATACAACGGGAAGAAGATGATGGGCCATTTCCAGAACGCGGCCCCGACGAAGGATATTTGATGGGTGCGCGCAATGTCATACCAGTCAATGGTGGTGGAGATTGGGTGGTTGCCCAATCTGATCACTGGATCTTCGAGGGCACGGACATGAAAAAAGGCGATCGGATTCCTGGTTTGGTTGGTTGGGAATATCATGGCGATCCGCCATTAGACCTACCCGGACTAGAGGTAGTGGCGGAAGGTACAGCCTTGCACGGGGGAGTTCAACCTATGCAATGGACTTCAACCATTTACTCAGGACCAAAAGAGAACTTTGTGTTTAATGCGGCGACAATTTTTTGGTGCCAAGGATTGTCCAGCCCGCCGGGCCATATGCTTCCTTGGTCACACTGGTCTCGTCCGCATGGTCCGGATAAGCGGGTACAAAAAATCACACATAATCTAATACAACGCGCGATCTCAGGTATTGACCAAGTGAAATCAGATAGAGGGAAGACTTGACATTGTTGTAATAATATATTTACTAACTGTACTGTTCAAGACAGGCTGATTCATGATGCTAAACCAATTTTACTGCAGCTAATTAAGAAAAATATGGGATGGTACAGATGCCAGAGTCTCTTGCAAAAGGAAAGCCCTGGAATCTCTGACGTTGAATGATTGAACCTGTAAAAGCTAAAGGATTAGCATTAGGAATGATACTCACCATCCCGTATAAATCAACCATGGTAGATTTGGAATCAGGAGATCTGCTGCTGTTGATGACCGATGGCATCACCGAACCACGTAACGCTGAAGGTGTGATGTCCGAAGGATCAGGACGGCTGAATGAGGTATTGTCGAATATCCCAGTTGAGATGGCGATAGAAGAGGTTGTGAGTATCATCATCAATGATGTGGAGGTCTACACGGCGGATGAAGAGCAAGACGACGATATTACGTTGGTTGCGGTTAGGGAGAGTTAAATTAGCACATATAGCCTCAATAACCCCTTATGCTAGATTTTATCTTGCAATGTGTGATATATGCTAAAGAAGAGCATGATAACTATGTTTTAAGAAAAGTCTAAGACAAATCTATATGAAAATTACAGCTATTAAAGCTTATCCCGTTTGGCTAGGACAGTTACTCGTTAAAGTAGAGACCGACACTGAAATTTACGGTTGGGGGGAAGCTGGTATGCCACATCGATCGAGGGCTGTGGTTGGAGCACTACAGCATTTCGGTGATTATCTTATTGGTGCCGATCCAATGCGTATTAGCGGACTCTGGCAGGAAATGTACCGTAACCAATATTTTGAAGGTGGCCGTGTTTTAACCGCTGCAATAGCCGGTATTGACATTGCGCTGCACGATATTGTTGGTAAAGCCTTGGGTGTACCAGTTTATCAACTGTTGGGTGGTAGACAACGAGATTACGTTCCCTGCTTCGCAACGACAGGTGCGAACACATTGAATCAGTTAATTACAGATGTCAAACTGTTGCTTGATGAGGGATGGAATGCCATCCGGACTTGGATGGCAAGAGGACAGCTAGATGGTCGGCCCCTTTACGAACCTCGTGAATCGATTGGATTGACAGCCCAGTGGCTGACCCAACTCCGTCAGGAGATTGGCCCTGAGCCTGTCATTGGTATCGACTATCATCACCGCTTGAGTGTAGCAGAAGCCGCCTCGTTCTGCCAGCGGATGCCAGCAGGAACACTCGACTTCCTAGAGGAACCAATCCGAGATGAGACACCAGAAGCTTATGAATCCCTGCGTACAATGATCAACGTCCCATTAGCGATAGGGGAAGAATTCTCCAGCAAATGGACGTTTCTGCCCTACATAGAACGTGGTATAACTAATTTTGTTCGTCTGGATGTTTGTAATGTTGGTGGTCTGACAGAATCAATGAAGATCGCTAGTATGGCAGAATCACACTATATTGACCTGATGCCACATAATCCACTAGGCGTGATTTGTACCGCGGCTTCTACCCATTTGGCGGCAGCGATTCCTAACTTCTCTTGGTTGGAGATTCGGGAATCACCAACGGAACAACATGGGCACTACGACGAAGATCTGTTTCCCGCTCAACCACAGCGAGAGGGATCACGTATTTTAGTATCAGATCAACCAGGGATTGGCGTAGAGGTGAATGAGGATTTAGCTGCTCAACGACCACTTAAAATTAGACGACCAGGACCACTTCTTCGACGCAGGGACGGTTCTTTAACCAATTCGTAAATGAGTTTCAGACTTCAAAGATAATCTTCAATATTCATTATAAAACAAATTCAGTTTTTCTTTTATTGTTACAAGTGTGCAATTGCTTTCATAACTAATCGGTCTAACTATAGGTTTCGAGAAAGAAAGTCTTCCCAAGCCGAATGAACTCAACGTCGATGAAAATCAGTCGCAGGAAATGGATCTCAGGCTGTGTTGCCGGTGCAGTTGGGCTTACTCTTCACACAAGCTTGGCCGATGATTCGATTAG
Source organism: Candidatus Poribacteria bacterium (assembly GCA_002699335.1). The sequence goes on along the minus strand of PACG01000017.1, from coordinate 8,548 downwards.
CGATCTCGACATCATTGATTGCCACACCCACTTTTTTGATCCCACCCGACCAGAAGGCATCCCTTGGCCGAGCAAAAGCTCACCTCTTTATCGTACGATTCTACCAAAGGATCTGCGCAAGTTAAAGACCTTTCGTCCCGTCACCGGAGCCGTGATTGTTGAGGCAAGCCCGTGGGTTGAAGACAACACCTGGCTCTTGGGTTTGGCGAAGGACGACCCATTCGTCGTTGGCATTGTGGGTCGATTAGAGCCTGAGGGATCTGACTTTTCGAAAAACGTGAAACGCTTCGCTGCAAACTCACTTTATAGAGGGATTCGCATTGGGGTTCAGTTGCTCAAGAAGTTGCTTGAAGCAGAAAATCTCACGGTTTTGAAGATACTGGCCGATCACGATCTTGCACTCGACGTCAACGGTGGGCCGGAGACACCAGGAATCCTTGCGAAAGTTGCCGGGAAGGTGCCCGGTTTACGAATCGTCCAGAATCACATCGGCAACGTTAGGGTCACATCCGGTTCACCCCCTGCTGACTGGCGAGTTGGGATTCGCGCAGCCGCAGAACATACCAATGTGTTCTGTAAGATCTCGGCCCTACTTGAAAGTGCGTGGGCAGTACAAAAGCCCATTCCCGTTTCCAAGGATTTGGAGTTCTATCGCCCCTACCTCGACGTGGTCTGGGATGCTTTTGGCGATGATCGGGTGATTTACGGTAGCAACTGGCCGGTTTCCGAAAAGGCGTCAACTTACGAGGCCTTGCAGCGGATCTATCTGGAATATGCGTTCGAAAAAGGCCATGAGGCAACGCAAAAATTCTGCTCACTCAACGCGAAAAGAGCCTACAAATGGGTTGAGCGACTAGGACGGATTTAAAAGGTAATAACGTCTTGTTAGTTGATGAGGCTAGAACAGCTATCACTGCTATTGGTCATGCTATAGACGAAGTCAACCAGGAACGAAGCTACCTAGGTTCGATGCAAAATCGTTTAGCTTTCACCATGTCCAACCTGACTAGCCAAACGCAGAATATCGAAGCCTCACGATCAAGTATAGAGGATGCTGACTTTGCCGCGGAAGCAGTAGATCTAGCTAAGAACCAGATCCTAGCGCAATCGGCTACGGCTATGCTGGCCCAAGCCTCAGCTATCTCGCAGAAGATCCTGTCGCTCTTGAGATAAGCCTAGTACTAAGAATCTGATTGACGCGCCGAGCCACCATTCTTGTGTGCCATGAGTTCTATTGGCGTGAGCAATCCCTACCAGCAGCCCCACCGCTTTACCCCGAAACCGCAATCGTGATAGAATGCCATAGCGCAGTCCCTTAAGAGTCGAATTCAGGTCTAATATGTAAAAGGTAACCTAGGGGTACCCCCGCTTTTCCAGCGATTGCAAGCGGTCAAATCGGGGCTGTGGGAAATGCCGGTAACGATCATGTAAATTGTTACCAAACTGTTATAAAAAGCTGAAAATAAGCCTTGCGTTGGATGGCGTGTTTGCGCCGAGGTCTACTTTTATGGGCAGGCAGACCTGGTTGCGAAAACCACTTAGAAGCCCTCGGAAATCGCTTAAATCGCAAAATAGGCACATTGCCGGGGCTGGTAACGGGTGTTAAGTGTGCGTTTGTGGTGTAATTCGTCTGGTGTTGGGTTGGTAATTTATCATTTTGTTAAAATAGTTGTAGCAAAAAGGTGAAACCCCATGATACTAAATAAGAGCAGGATCTTTGCTGTTCAATACTTCTTAATGCCTAATTTGAATATTTAACTATTTATATGTGTATAATATCACGTAAGATAATAAGTGATGTTCGTCGTTGGCTCAGTAGCTTTTTGATCATAGTCTAGAGATTGGACATGTTGTCTTGTTAATATTGAAATGCCTTGGATTGTTTAATAATGAGTACCCTCAACATAATGTTAATCTGGCCTGCGGTGCTTTGCATCTGTATCGCAACCACTCACGGCAAAGCACCGCAGGCCACAACCTTGGTGTGGCCGAAACACGGCGTGATCGTCGCCGCAGCAGATTACTCGTTCTACAACTACACGGACTACAGCCATGTAAAGCTGCAGACCAGGGCTCACCGGTTGAAGAAGATTCTCGACCTTTCGGGAATCACTGAAGCAGACTTCGCCGCCGTTCGAACTGCTAGGGTCAGCATTTTCATGTATGTAGAGGATGGCCAAGGAAACGGATTCGATGGGATGTTCGATGTGGTCGTAAACGGTCATCAGAAGACGTTCCCAACTAGGGATCTCGTCAGCACAGGTTGGGGCTGGTTCGATACTCGGCTAGCGATCAATTGGTTTGATTTTGACATTCCAGCAGATCATCTCGTGCGCGGACCAAATGAGGTCGTGTTGCATCTATCTTCCGATGCTAAAGAGGACGATGACCGATTGGTCGTGGGCATTGATATGTTTGAGGACCAGGGTTGCAGCACACGCTCGACCGACGGTGGTGTCACTTGGCACGCCCGCCCGCTAAACAAGAACGGTTTTTCAGGCGAATACATGATCCGCATAGTTCTTGTGACTGAAGAGGCTGATTCCAATAGCCTGACATTTAGCCACCAGGACTTTCCCACGTTGCCGGCTATCGATATGTGCCCGAAGATCAGGGCGTTGCCTGCCATTCCGAATCAATCGCCTCGCCTGATTGAAGACAAAGCGACCGACACGTTTGTGAACGGTGCGATGTCTGTGGAAATTCGCTTCGCCAACGGCTTGCAGCTGAGTCGTTTGCACCACAAGTCCATGAACGTTTCTGCGATTCAGCAGCAGACGAAGGAGAGCATTTTTGTTCTGGAGATCGATGGACAATGCCTGACGGGTAGGGATTTCGTCTTGGATCGAAAGACAGTCTTGTCCGCGGACTCGGAAGCGGTATCGGTTGTCTACGACATCTCCTGCACTCCGGCAAAACTGACTGGGCGTCTCCGGATCACCATGGACCGTTCTGAGGAACTACTCCTCGGGCTCTCTATCCAAAACCGATCTGACAAGAATCAGGTCGTCAAGGCGGCCTTTCCGGTATTGGGTGGCATTGGGTGGAGCGAGGGGTTCCTGAAGGATTGGTACCTCTATCCCTTCGCTACTGGTATTGTCCTCAATCATCCTGGGCGCTTCCGCAGCGGCTACGGCGGTGGCAGAACCTATTTTCAGACTATGGCGAGCTTTTGTCCGGAGATGGGAGGAGGCCTGTACCTTCGAGTGAACGACCAAAGTGGCGAATACAAAATCCTCCATATGTTGAAGGCTGATGCCAATGAGAGCGATCCCACATTCAGGATTGATCCAGCCTTGGTCGATGCACGAAATGGCCGGGCGCCCTCCGAGCTGATTCTGTGGGAGCCATTCCAGGAAGTCTTGGGTACGAACATGGCCTTTTCCTACTTTGGCCGGGACATGGAGCCCGGTGAACAATGGCAATTGGCCAGCGCGACCCTCGGTGTCATGAACGGTGACTGGCGTGTGGCTATGGAGTCGTATCGAAAATGGTTCGATGGGTTTGCCCACAAGAACAAATACCCGAACAAGTTGACCGACGCCTTCAACTATGATAGCACCGGCCCGGAGTGGGGATTCCGGGGACCGGGCAACAAGGAAGCCTACAACACCGATCCTACCAAATGGGGCCACAAGCGCATGGGCCATGTAAAGGACGACTTCATGACCAAGATTGTGGATGGGCTGGAACACTCCGGCTACTGGGAACATGAAGAGATCACGGATGAAATGTTGGTGAAACACAAGGCAGTCGCGGCGAAGTACGGCTTGACCTACAAGCTTTTTCCGGACCGTTACGGGATGCTGGAAGGCAAGTACGTCCTATGGGGCAACCAGGGCGACTACGGTTTGATAGGCTATAATAAACGATGGGGTGGACTGCCTTCACTCCGGAAATACGTGGCTACGTTGAAAAGTCAAGGCTATATTCCAACATTTTATGTCAACAAGGCAGAGGCGGCATTCGGCAGTGTGATGGGCCACGCCCACGGGCCGGACTGGGCAACGATGTATCCGGAAGGTCATTACTTCTGGCCCTACTACGACTGGCAGATGTGCATGGATCACCAGCCGTGGCGTGCCTACTTGGCGCAGACCTGTGCCCGAATTGTCGAAGAAACCGGGGGTGACGGCGTACGCATCGATGAGTTGGGTGGCGCGTCGCGAATCTGTCTCAATAAAAAGCATCGCCACACCTTCGCCCGGTGGCGTCATTATAACGAATTGCAGGCTCAATCCGATACTGCCCGTCAAGTGCGCCAGGCAATGGATGCTGTTAATCGGGATTCAGTGCTGATAACGGAAAGCGTTGGGTTTGACGTGCTGGGACAGTACGTCGATGGTAGCCTGCTCTATGACCTCACCGAGCAACCCTTTACCAGTCACGTGGCTGCGAACTGGGAGGGGTTTGTCGGCGTGAACATCTATCGCTTCTTCTTTCCACGGCACAAGATTTTCGATTACCAAATTAGCGAGAAACACCCAGAGTGGCGACTCTTCAACGCCACTGGTGCCTTCAATCGGGAATGGTGTTACCGGGAACACGAACGGCAGATGCTGAAGGACAATGCCGACGCCTTCGGCTCGCTGGCCCCGGAACCGATGATTGGTACGTGGATTCCGCTGGTGTACTTGAACAGGTTTTCGGCCAATGGCAAGATAGTCTACACGGTTTACAACGCCAGTGCCTCACCCGTTCGCGGTAAACTGATTGCAGTGACAACAATGGATGAGTATCATGTCGTCGACCTGTACCGGTATAACGAAATCGAAACATACACAGAGGCTAATAAAACGATCTTATGCATCGACTTGGAGCCGCGGTCCGTAACCTGCATTGCCCATTTGCCGAAGCTCCTTGATGTTACGCTGCGAGGACCAAAGCTGATCGTGAAAACGCCAGAGGATATGGAGGGAGCCACCGTTCGGGTTGCCGACCGATCTGGAGCAACGATTGCAGAAGGAAAAATTAGGAAGAAAGCATGCGATCTGTCGGTTCCGCTAGATGCAGCCCATCTCATATGCAAGCTCTACCGTGGACGGTACTTGATCGATGCATCCAGCTTCCAGACACCTCGTACGAAGCACTAAAGTTCAGTTGGCGTTGGATCCTTACCAATAATGGAGAATTAACTCCTAATCAGTTAACATCCAGATCTAATAGAAAAGTCTAAGGCGGAAATTAGTGAGCTGGAAAAAACTCCATCAGATACGGTCGCTACGGGCTTCAAAGTAGACCTTGAAGAGTTCCGCTATCTGATGAGGTTAGAATTGCGAAGAGAAGAAACCCGTAAAGCCGCCTTGCATGCTTTAATCAAAGAGATTGTGGTTTACCCAGATGCCATGATAGAAGTGAAGTACAGAATCAGAAACCGGTATAGAACTGCCTCAAAGGCGGTCGAAGATGGTCAATACCCCCGTGTATGTAGCGCCACGGCGGTACATACATTACGTCGGATAATTTTCCAGCGCAAAAGAATAGGTGTCAAGACAGCGTAATGCCACCTGTTTCTGCACCATCCAATTGTTTCTGCAGATGCTTCGATTAACTTGGAACAGGCAGAGTTCTAGGTCAACATTACAGTCTTTAGAGAGTTAGGAAGGTGACTAGAATGCCTTATCTCAATATGGAGAGGTTGGGTCTAATTTAGAAATACTTCAAGATCAGGAAAGAGTCGTAAAGCCACCCCATTATTTATGGGACTCATTCTAGGTGATTTTCTGACGGGATGCATATGGTCTATTATAGGCACTATATTTATAATTCCTACCTATTCATTTTGGGGCTATTAATCTTTAGGCTGATGAAATTGGCACAGTGTACCGACAAATACTGTACCTGCACCTACCTCGAAGTTCTGTAGCATCAATCATGAGTCACCACCATTTTAGGAAATTGTACGTTGGGGGTCTTGAAGATAACACCGAAAAGGGCCCAGAATCCACCAATGGCATATTCACCAAGAATCAACCCTAAGAAAAGAGGTAGCGCTCGGCGGTGTGCCTTTAAACCACCATGTTTCAAAATCATCCATTTTACTAACCACGCCACGAAAAACATTGACCATAGCCCTCGCATGCCGTATGTACTCGATACAGCATAACCTGCTGGATGAAACGGCCACCACAAAAACCGTATTCTCATTATCATCAAGAAAAGACCGAAACATAAACCGTAGGCAAAAAATCCCAAACCAGTGAAATTGGTCGGCGACGGATAGGACAACCACATTTGTAAACGGTTGAATGGTTCTCTGCCTGCCCACGTCATAATGACATGGTTATGTTTATACGTGGCGTCCAATATGACCCAGAAAGCAACAATAGTACCCAACACAATAGATATCAGCATCGCAATCAAGATTGCACGACCATCCATTCTTGTTCGATCCGCCAGATGAAACCCTTCCAGTTGATGTGGCATCACATCGCTGTAATGTGCGCGCGTTAAAAACCAAAAGAACGACAAAATAGATAGATTCTTGGGACCCAGCGCACGTGTGCCAATTGCATCAACCATCAGGTACTCCGGGCCCGCAAAGTGCATATCGTGAATAGGTGACCCTACTTCCGCTCGTATTCTGGTTATACCAATGGAGATTATCAAGTACAAAATAAAGAAAATACCTGCTACCAAAGGGGACATACCCGCTTTCCAACAGAATAAAACAATAAAGACAAATCCAACAATCAATCCCAGTAGCGCAGCTCGGTACTTCAAGGGAGAAGTCTCTTCAGAATCTGGGTCATCAACACCGTATAATGCTACCTTAAAAACACGCATCAAATGGTGTCTCCCAACCCATAATGATAAACAGAAAACGGAGATATAGGCCCCCGCGGTCTGTGTAGGGAATTCGGCACGCTGCCGCATGCCGATGACGCTGCCAACTAACAACTGAAGTTTCCAAACAAAAAAGAAAAACCAGCAAGAAAAGATGATATCCAAAGGGATAAGGAAAATAAGCCCGATCAGAAAAGGGCGTACTGTTAATACTATTTTCCCTATCTCATTCCAAGGTTTTGTCGTAAAAAGAGAGCTGAGATCATAAGGCCGAATCTGCAAATAAGGGACAGAAGGAAACAAGAAATGGAAACCATTAATCACTCCAATCAGTGAAATGACCGTGAAGCTAATTAAGAACAACTTATTTTTGAACAATTTGGATGAGGGAGCTGTCATTTCGAAGGGCAGCCGAGCGATCGGGTAAGTCAATTTTTCTCGTTCTGTCCATTGCTTCTGAACAATAATGTTTATACAGATCATAATGGACATAAGAAAAAAGACAAAAACTGACCAAACAAGAATTGGGACAAACCAAGCTTTTAGATGCCTAGATTTGTACAGTGTAGATTCGCTTTTCAACACGCCGATATATTCTTCTAGCGTCCGCTCATCATGGACTGCTAACCACGTTGGTATGTGTTGGCTAAATAATTCCTTCCACTCGTTTTCTGGTGTTGCCAGACCGAATGGGGCAGCGATTGATACGGGTAAGATTTGGAGCATGCTGTGGCCAACCAGACCGGATGACAGATTCAACATAACATAGATGGTTAACAGTTCGTTTCGGTTGAATGCCAGGTTAGGTGAAAAACTTCTCAGTGGGATATTGAAAAAAATTAGCATTAATAGGCTACAGATAGTATTAAAAAACAGTGCAACAAGCGTTGCATGTCCTGAATAATGAATGGCTTCCATCTGCATGATCCAATAGGAATTCATAGGAATCAAAAAGATTGCCACAAACACTGCATGAATTCTAACCGGAGCTTTCGACCTTTGTTTGCTATTGAACATATTTAATTTAATAGTTTTGCTCTGTTCATTCGTTTTAATTTGTTTTTCACCTTGGAAAAACGATCAACCAGGCTACTAGGCCATCGAACCTCCACCAAATCCGCATTGCGTTAAAACGCCAATTGTGTAACCCTTATGGCCTGAGCCAAACGAACAGAATCTCCAATTTAATCTTCGTTATGGAGGTGGACGAAACACCCTGAATCCAGCGATGAAAAGTTTATGTCTCTAAAACACTGGTATCCAGCTCAGTCTTTAATACTAACTCTTATCGATAGTATTAAATTGCATCTCCAACCACATCTCTCGCTAAATGCGGAAAAAGCTCGTCATGAATCTCTATTGGTTGTCGTAGATGAATTATTCGGCTCTTTTCAGCTGTGTCTATCATAGTTGAATAGAACACACCTGCACCTGTTTTGACATTGTAACCACCTGGTGAATGAACGCTAAAATATCGATGTGCCATCTCCAAATCTTCTGGTGTTTTTGCTTGACGTGTACAGTTCATGGTGAACATTCTCCTGCGAGTGCCTCCGCCAAATGAGGCATGATATAAATCATGGTTGAAAATTACAATATCACCAGGATTAGTCTCAACAGCTATGCTACCTGGAAACTCAGTAGGCGGAACACCGAAAAGCTCAATCGAGTTATTGACGTCTATTTGTTCCTGACGCACAAAATGATCCGGTCTATGGCTGCCAGGAATCAGACGAACTGCTCCTGTGTCCCGAGTTAAAGG
>PACG01000016.1 GCA_002699335.1 Candidatus Poribacteria bacterium | reverse complement strand
TCGAGCTATGTAAGAAACTTGATATGGATTTTAGCAAGATTCCAATTGAAAAAGTAAAGGTTTTATTAAACTGAAGACTCAAAAAGAGGACTTAAAACTCTGCTAACGAGTAAAGTTGGGTCTATACAGATCAGTGCGGAGTCGGTAACCAATCCTAATCCTAAAAAAGAGATTAGTAAGGAAAGAGACCGAGCCATTTCTGGGGCAAAAATCACCCACATGGGAGAAATTGGGATTTTTAATGAATCGGTTGGTTGGACCAACGTCGCTTCAGCTAAAGCCGATACTGAAAAAATCCTAAAAACCAAATTTGCCAGAAGTATCAAAGTTTATAATGACGCAGCTATTGGTAATTTTGCCAAGAAAAGAACCGCAGACAATAAACTTGATATCATCATCACCTTTGGGTACTTTCCTGTAAGCCTATATAAACCTGGCAATGTTGAGCAAGAGGATTCAATCGCAGAGAAATTCCTCGAAGGCGGTGATATGTTTGTGAATACTGCAGACTATATTTTCTATGTTACTCAAGGTGGAGGAAAAAATGGTGACAAGGGGCTAAAAACCATCACCGATAGTAACTTTGATTGCTGGGGCGCAGATGCCGATGTTTTTAAACCCAGTGCTGATGGTAAAAAATACGTTCCTAGTTTACCGAATGAATATAATTCTCCAAGACCGATGAAAAAATCGCAAATAAATGCTGATGGGAATTGGGAAATTGAGGTTAGTTTGGGAGGAACAGTTGATGGAGAAAAACATGATCCCGTCATCGTAAGAAACAGGCAAACTGGGGGTCGATTTGTGGTTGTGAGGCAAACGCCTAAAGCCGCTCCTGACCGTGGTAATGTTATACGTGAAATCCTAGAAAACTATGTTAAGAAAGAAATTGTGCCTGCACTAGCAGTTGATACCGTGAGCAAACTAGCAACAACTTGGTCTAAAAGTAAAGAATTTCTAATTCGTCTTCAATTACAGAGTAACATAAACCTTTAAACCAAGGTTATATAATGGTTGGAGCAAGAATGGAAGCTTTACATGCGTTAATATAAAAGTTTTCTGCATGCCATGATAGAAAAATAGAAGTAAAATTAGGATTGGAGAGAAGGTTGAGGAAACCCATAGGGACAAAATGAATACCCCACAATGGTCCAGACAATACGTCGGATAATTTTCCAGTGCAAAAGAACAGTTTCCAAGACGGCGTAACACTGTATTCCTTCCAGTGAGGCCCCGAACTACACAACACATCCAGGTTCGTCGGCTGATCGTCGACCAACAGGATTTTTGTACCTTCTACACACGTAAAGATAGAGAGTTCGCTCAACGCATTTAATTGCATCTGTTCTACGGAGTACAAACTATCATTACCTTCCAAGGTGGGGGATCCGTTTCTCACGTGGGTCAGAACCTACTTCGGAATAAAAGGACCGCTGACTGGGTGTCATTCGTTCGAGGGCCTCCTTTGAGGGCCAGAAATTACGCCACTTTATACCAGCATGATTGTATTTGTAGAATAGATTCACACGCTCTCGGTCGTTTTTCCAAGGGGCGGCACCATGTGATAGTGCCTCGGTGAAGATAACGGCTGAACCTGCTTTGCATGGAACGGAACGAAGCAGTGACGCGTCGATTTTCCCATTTTTGAATCCCTGTCTGTCTAGTGGCAAGGAAAAATTGGCTTTATGGCTACCCGGAATGCAGACGAAACCGCCTTCTTCCTCGCTTACATCAGTTAAATTGAAAGCCACGACAGTATGGGCGCTGTAGATCTGCCCATTAAAATGATGATACGAAAAAATGGGATCAGCCCCGCCGCCGCCGCCGTGTATCTCCAACCCAGCGTAGCCTTGACGACGAATGCGAGCGTAGGAAATTTCCAGTCGGAGTTTCGGATTAATAATCGCTTTCAAGATGTCGATGACAGGTGGGAGATCAATCAGATTAGCAAATATTGGATCGGCGCTAGTCAAGTCACCAACACCGATCTCATTCGGAGATGGAGTAGAATGGCTTACGCCTTTGGGCAATTGTGCTACGGGTGTTTCGGCAATCCTGTTGATTGCTTCGACCAGTTGTTCACAATGATCATGTGTAAGTAAGTCTTCAAGAACAAGATAACCTGTAACATCAAAGAAATACTTCTGATCTTCGTTCATTATATCCTTCTTTCAGAGTTAATCGCTTCAGAATTATCATCTCCTGGATGATATGAGTGCATCCCCAATGAATTAATTATAGTCGACGGGGTTGAAATTCCCATCCTTGTAGATTGACTAAGTGAATGCTCGCTTTTTTATTTTCTCCATTAATAATGGGCTTCGAATCACCTCCGTATTTACCGACAACGATTGAGGCAGTCGAATTGCCACTTGAACGAGGTTTTAGAGTTCCAAAAAACACTTGTCCAGACTTAGATAAAATTTGATCTCTAGGAGAAAAGGAGGATCTATTTACTTTTGATAAAGATTGCCAAGCAATTGCTTCTGACGTTCCATTATTTGTGTCAGATCCTGCGACAGCATCAACATAATAACTGGTTTGGTTACTTTTAGCCCAAACAGAACTGCAAATCAAAACAACCAGCAAAAATAACAGACTAATTCGTTTCATCTCAATAACTCTTGTCATTTTCAGTTACAAAGTGGATCATCATCTCAGTCTAAGCCTAAATATTAGCAAGAACCGGGCAAAACAAATATATAGCATCACCAAATTCTTGTAAAGTGATAAGGTATTGATTTGACACTCGATTTTACCCTGAAACCGCGATTGTAAAACAATACCTAAGCTAGTCCAAAACTTGAGCCTCAAAGGACAGTTGATCTGGCCGACTCATTTCCTTTTCGCGTAAAGATACAGAATTCGCTCAACGCCTACACTATGCCTTAAAATTCAGATATAGATTTATTCTGCCATATCTATCCCTTAATGTTTACCATCAGAAAATTGAGGTTGATGGTAACCTGATCACCACTTTCCTTATCGGTCCCCAATACCTCGTGTTTCCAAAAGGAACTATGCCCAACCGTCATTGAACTTGAACTAAAACGTCAAATTGGTAATTGGGGATGTTATAATTAGATTACTAGCGTGTCGTGCTGAATAACCTTGTCTCGTAGGTGAACAATTAAAACCAACTAGTAAAAATAAACCAAGATGTAAATATCGAGAAAATTGTCATTCAAAGCGGATTATTTGGCGATCGTAGTGAAATCTTATCTGTCTTTCCTGGTACAGTTACATATGCAGGTTATCATGGAGTAGAGGCTTTCTCAAACAAAGAGGGGTCGAACTCATTTTTGTTGAAAAATGGGATAACAGAGAATATTATGACAAATACCTCGCTTGGCGAATGGAAGAGAGTGGTGAAACACTTCAAAAATTTGCTGCTGGTGAAGATGCAATTAGTATGTATTTGAATGATTTAGAATCATTTAGATTTTGATCTGATTGAAAATCTATACTTCGAGAATTCAGTTCAATCAACCCTGTCTGAACGCTTCGAGGTCGGTTTTTTTCATTATCCGTTCGTAATGTTTCCATTGTTCTTTGTGAACAACTCTAACTGTAACATTACCCGAATTGGCGGTGTTGATCCTGTCGCTAGGATAAAATGATCGACTGGCAATTTTCCATTTTCAATTTTGGCACCTTTATTACCTTCAACCTGTTCGAAAAATTAGGCCATCTATTGTTAGGAGTTTGAACACATGAAATTGACGCTTTCCATTCCGCGTACTCGGCCAGCGCATTTGGCAAATATTCCTGCTCCAGAAGGGTGTGAATTGCCTTTGTTGCAATTGACCGGAGCAGATCAAACACTGATAGCCGAACGCGATCCATCGCTCCCTGTATACCACGTCAATTTGCCTGCGCTTGAGGGTGAGGCAGAAATGGATTTTGAGGTATCAGAATTAGACAGTGCAGACTCTGCCACAGGCATTGCGACAAGCGATGCCGATGGCAAATTGGATATTGAAGTAGCTGGGTCGCCTTTTCTAACATTTCATCACACCACAAATTATCCTAAGCCAGTTATTAACCCCATTCTGTCACCTAATGGTGCCAATATGCTGCGTGAGCCTATGGAAGCCTGGGGCGAAGGCGAGCATCCGTGGCAACGTGGATTAACCTTGATGCAAGGTGCAATTAATGGCGTAGATTGCTGGAATGAACGACCGGACCACCCTGGTTTTGGACACACTACACAAGATGATATTTCAATTTCTCATAACCCATTGTCATTGTTAATAGAATCAGACAACACTTGGTATGAAGGTGACCGTCCATTGATGACCGATAGTCGTTCTTATCGTTTGTTTGGCTCGAGTCGAAATGCGGTGGTGCTTGATATTACACATACGCTCAAAGCTTCGCATGGTGCGGTGACGATTGGCGATACCAAAGAAGGTGGCTTTTTGTGCATTCGTGTAAATCCATCGATGAATGCCAATGCTGAGGGCCATATGGGCAATGCTTATGGAGCAACCGATGAGAGAGGGTGTTGGTCATTGCCATCTCATTGGATGGATTATTATGGTCCTGTTGGAGATGAGACCGTTGGTTTTGCCATTTTTGATAATCCGCAAAACTTCCGCTATCCAACCACTTGGCATGTGCGCGGTTATGGTTTGTTTGCACCTAATTGTTGGATGTTTAAACCTGACCATCACTTGCCCGAAGGCGAGTCGTTGACGTTTAGGTGGCGTGTAACGGTGCATACAGGTGATACTGGTCAGGCGGACATCGCCAATCGCTTTTTGGATTATGTAGATGGACCACGTGTGGAGTGGGAATAAAAATATTATGGATTTAAACGCAACAGTGAGAATTAGCCATTGCCGTCGTTCGGGTGTTAAAAGCCAAGATCCCAATTGAGCGGGCATACGACCACGGCATCAGTGAGGTATCTACCTCCGAAACTCAGACGGAGACGACGTTGAACTTTATTGGGATCGGCCCAACCATTATGGCCTTTCAGTGCTATCAGTCCCTAACCTGTACCTGTCATTCAAGCATCAAACTATTGGCATATAACTCGATCTACCGCCTGCTGCACAAATAAAACCGACAACCTTTTCGTTCGAGGCGCCACCAGTCAATTCAATCAGATTCTTGGCTGCGGCATTCGCGTAGAAATTGTAAATTGGCACAGCTAAAATCACAGCAGAAGCTGTTTGAATATCCCTCACGAGTTCTTGAATTTGATTATTTTTGCGACCGGAATTAACATCGCGTAGTTCGATATTGTAATGGCGTAAGTCATGAAGTTGAACCGTACTTCCTAATGATTCAATCTCTCCAATAATGTGACGAGCCATAACATAAGATCTACTAGGTGGGTGAAGTGAACAACTAATAACTGCAATATTCATTTGAGGCCTTTCAAACTTTTATCGGCGGTCCCTTTAGCCTTGATTTGACCGTTTGTCTTCACTGTAAAAGCGGAAGTATTCCTAAGTCGGGTTCTCTTTGCCAGGGGGCACGGTTTCTGGATTCCAGTTCATGGTGCAGGCGTTGGGCGAACTCTATATCTTTGCGCGCATAGGAGATAATACGTCAGCCAGATCAACCGCCCTTTGAGGCTCAAGTTTTGGACTAGCTTAGGCATTGTTTCACAATTGCGGTTTCAAGGTAAATCGGTGGGGTTGAAGCCGGGTCTAGGCCAACAACTTTTTCATCACCTTTCCGTGTACATCCGTGAGCCGATAGTCACGGCCTTGGAAGGAATAAGTAAGTCTTTCATGGTCGATTCCCAATAGATGCAACCAGGTAGCGTGGAGATCATGAATATGGGCAGAATCATTTACGGGACGATAACCGAATTCGTCGGATTCACCGTAGGTAAGGCCAGGTTGGATACCGGCACCTGCCATCCACATGCTGAAGCAGAGCATGTGGTGGTCACGACCATAATCCTTAACATCGTATTCTCCTTGAAGCATCGGGGTGCTACCGAATTCAGTGCCCCAAATAACAAGCGTATCATCGAGCAATCCCCGCATCTTGAGATCTTTGATAAGGGCCGCAGATGGCTGATCAGTCTGTTGGCATTGGCGAGACAGATCTTGTGGTAGGTTTCCATGTTGGTCCCAACCACGGTGGTAGAGTTGCACGAATCGCACACCTCGTTCAGCAAGCCGCCGAGCTAGCAAACAACTGCGCGCGGCGCTTCCTGGAGTGTGTACCTCAGGTCCATACATATCGAGAACACACTGGGGTTCACTAGATATGTCCATCAAGTCAGGTACGGAGGACTGCATCTGAAATGCCATCTCGTAGGCGCTAATGCGGGCGTCGATCTCTGGATCTCCTACGACATTGTGCTTAAGTCTGTTCAACTCCATTATGCTATCAAGCAATCGACGGCGGGCCCTGCGATCAATGCCCGCAGGGTTGTTGACGAAGGGAACGGGAGTACTGGTAGGACGGAACATGACACCTTGATGCTTAGATGGGAGAAAGCCACTACCCCAATAGCGTGTGTGTAGGTTCTGTCCTTGGTTCATTCCAGAACAAAGCACGACAAAAGCGGGCAAGTTCCTACTGATGTTGCCAAGTCCATAGCTAAGCCAAGCGCCCATTGTCGGTCTTCCTGGCTGCTGTCCACCACATTGGAGGAAGGTAACTGCGGGGTCATGGTTGATCGCTTCCGAAACACAAGTGCGTACAATGCAAATGTCGTCGACAATACTAGCTATATGTGGAAGGAGTTCGGAAATTTCCGCGCCACATTGGCCATGGCGGGCGAAGGCATAGGGGGACCCACAGACAATAAGCTTGTGACCGCGGATCTGTGCGAGTCGCTCGCCAGCGGTAAAAGAGGCGGGCATTGCCTGACCATTGAATTCCATGAGCTTTGGTTTAAAGTCAAAGGTCTCGAACTGCGAGACCCCACCGCTCTGGCAAATAAAGATAACTCTCTTTGCTTTCGGCGGGAAATGGGGTTTTCCGAGGATACCCAGCCCTTCTTTTCTATGTTCCTTGGCGGGGGAGTCTTCCGCCAAAAGCGATGTAAGGGCAACGGAACCGATTCCCGATGCGCAGCGTTGTAAAAATGCACGGCGCGTGAGATGAATTCTGATACTGTTATCCAAATCATTCATTGGGTCATTCTTTCGTTTGCATTTCGTCGAGGTTCAAGATTGCTTGGGCAACCGATGTCCAAGCCGCTAGCGTGATGGGATCAAGGTTCTCCGAAACCGGCCATTCACCGGCAGCGGTGATCTCACGTGCATCGTCCGGTCTTGCGAGGTAATGGGCTGTCATATCTACTAACAACGCTTTTAAAATCGCATGTTCAATAGGAGATGGTGAACGTGCAACTGCGGTTCTCATAGCAAAGTCAATGCGGCTCCCAAAATCTGAGTCGCTTTCCCTCAAGATACGCTCTGCAAAGACACGGGCTGCTTCAACAAAGGTAGTGTCATTAAGCATAACGAAGGCTTGAAGAGGAGTGTTAGTACGTGGTCTTCTGACGGTGCATTCCTCACGGGTGGGTGCATCAAATGCGGCAAATGCAGGGTAGAGAATTGAACGCTTCCAAAACGTGTAGAGGCTACGGCGATAAAGATTATCCCCGTGATCTTGCTGGTAGGCCTTGCCTGGAGAGTCGCCGTAGGCCATTTCTTTCCATAGCCCAGGTGGTTGGTAGGGCTTGACTGAAGGCCCGCCTTGTTTCTCTACCAAAAGACCTGCGACATACAGCGCATTGTCACGTAACATCTCTGCTGGAAGGCGAAACCGAGGACCACGTGCCAGAAGCCGGTTTGCCGGATCGTGTTGCCTTTGGGCTTCGTCTGTGGCAGAACTTTGCCGATAGGTTGCAGAACAGACGATACATTTCAATATATGCTTCACGTCCCAACCAGACTCGATGAACTCAATTGCCAACCAGTCGAGCAATTCAGGATGACTTGGCCACTCACCTTGAGAGCCAAGATCTTCCGTTGTTTTAACAATGCCCGTTCCAAACAACATAGCCCAGAAACGATTTACTGTAACACGAGCAGGGAGAGGGTTTTTCGGATCAATCAGCCACTTCCCTAGTGCTAGGCGAGATGTCTCCGCATCGGGAAGAGGAGGAAGTAACGCTGGAACTCCAGGCTCAACCAGTTCTCCCCGCTGCCGAAAATCGCCACGAAGTAGGACATACGTTGGCGTACGCTCGTCCACATCCTGCATAATACGCAACTTGGGAATTGTAGCTCGAAACTCATCGTAATGCTCCTTGGCATCTACCAATTTCTTTTTTGTGACTTCATCGGGATCGACATTCATTTCCGCTTGTTTCTTTAACACTGCTATTGACGCTTCCAGCGTCGCCAATTTGGCTGCTTGCTCAGACGAGGATAACTCGATCGAGGGAGGTGCATACAAACCTCGAAACAGATAATCACCCGGTACTTGGTCGAAGAACGCAAGGAGTTGGTAGAATTCGCGTTGGGTGAACGGATCAAACTTGTGATCATGGCATTCTGCGCATTGGAGAGTCGCACCTAGCCACACTGTTGCAGTCGTATTCACACGATCAACCGCGTATTTTACTCGGTATTCTTCAGGATTGGCACCCCCTTCACTTGATGTTGGACCGTTACGGTGAAACGCCGAGCCCATCTTTTGCTCACGTGTAGCATTTGGGATCTGGTCACCAGCAATCTGCTCACGTGTAAAAATATCGAACGGCTTATTATCTTGGAACGATTGTATCACGTAGTCGCGATACGGCCACATGGCACGATCCGTGTCGTCATGATATCCGTCACTATCTGCGTAACGGGCTAGGTCAAGCCAGTGTTGCGCCATGCGCTCACCAAACCGTGGCGATGTCAACAGCCGTCCTACAAGGGTATCATAGAAATCGTCTGATGGATCGACGACAAAATCCTCAACTTCTTGAGGCGTTGGCGGCAGGCCTGTCAGATCAAGCGACAAGCGTCGAATGAGAGTCCGCCGACTCGCCTCAGGAGAAGGTCTTAGCCCTTCTCCTTCCAATTTAGCAAGGATAAAATGATCAATCTTATTTTGCGGCCATGCCATGTTTTTCACTGGTGGAACCACGGGGCGGTGGGGTGGAATCCAAGCCCAGTGCTTGCTATAATTGGCACCCTCCATGATCCAGCGTTTCAACATCGCTTTTTGCTCTGGAGTAAGTGGCTTTTTGGTTTCCATCGGTGGCATCCGCTCCTCTGGATCCACGTGATCGATGCGATTTACGATTCCACTTGCGAATGGTTCAGCTGGGACTATAGCCCTTTTCTCTAAGGCGCTCTCACGCACATCCAACCGAAGTGTCGCTTTGCGAGCATTTACATCTGGTCCATGACAGGCGAAGCAATGATTAGATAATATTGGACGGATATCCTGGTTAAAATCGACGCGTTTATCTGCTTCGCAGACCAATGTAAAACAGATAAATGCTATAATACCTCCAACGACTTGCGAGGCTGGGAAAACAGTTTTTGGACGCACCAAAAGGTAGCAGATGAACATTTTTGCGATTATCCCCCACTTGACCATTATCCTATGATTAATCGATACAACCCGCACGGCGTCGCCCCACTTCCTTGTTCTGAAAATAACTGTTCGAAAGGGTCTATGTAATGAAGCTTTTGATACCGAAGACTTTATCATCATCTGAAACATGAAAAGATGACGATAAAAATTGACTGATAAACTTAGTTTTCCCTTTAGAACACTAAAATAGAGGGTATCTATTTTAGTGTCAAGCAATTTCTCTACTTTATTAAACGCTCTAAGTCATTTCAATATTAACAATATAGCATGTTCAATCTCCAGAATATAGACTTCAGATACTATTGAATTAGGACCGATAACAAACAGGAAATTATCTGCTATCTGAATCTCGGTATGGACTTTATCCCGCCGCCCTAAAGTAGGAGGAATATGTTGCCAGTCCACCTAAGGTTCGTGAGCTTGGACATCAACCGATTTTACTTTCCCTGGTACGAGATCTGACTGCCAAATTAGCGAGAAACATCCAGTGTGGTGCTTCTTTAATGCCACTGGGGCCTTCATGGGGAATGGTGCTACAGGGAGAACGACAAATTTTGAAGAACAATACCAACGCTATCGGGTCACTCAACCTAGAAACTGATAAGGTTACAATGAGGGACACAGCGATGCCCTTGGGAGAAAACCAGATTGTGAGAAAAGCT
>PACG01000015.1 GCA_002699335.1 Candidatus Poribacteria bacterium | reverse complement strand
GGTTCAAGCGAAAACCGGGATGTCCAACAAATGATAGCTGCGTTATGGAGGCCCTTTTTACCCAACAAGGTGGTTCTTTTCCGACCAGAAGAAGAAGATATACGTCTAACCCAGCTGGCACCTTATACTGAAAATCAGGTCCCATCTGAAAGACGGGCCACCGCTTACGTCTGCCGAAACTTTTCCTGTCAACAACCAACTACTAAAATCGACAAAATGCTAGGCCTACTAGGTATAGAGGAAGAATCGTCTTTAATCGGTGATTAGTTAGTATGACGAATTATAATCGAAATCAAATCTCGGTTTTATATGGGTACTAGTCACTACGGATACGGTGTGAACTATTGAAGAAACGGATGTGAAGGCAATTTGCGATCTAAATCTTGACCTGGCCATCGGCATTGCCAGTGAGTTCAATATTGACCGCAAGTACGTTAACTTCGAGCGGATGGTGCAATCCGACCTGGGTATTGTAGTTGTATCAACACCGGATAACCATGCATATTGAAGAAATCGGTCTAGATGTGCTTGCCTCGCTATTTTATGGGACATCCGTGTTCACCCCAATACTCGAGGCAAAGATATCGGGACTTAAAGTCTTCAACCACTGTGCAAACTAGGCGTACGAATGCCAATTGTTCGCAATTAAAAATCGAAACACAAAATGCAACGTGCCAGCCGCTGTTTCTACGTCAAACAAGGTCATCAGCTTATTCAGATCGATTAGTACACTTATCAAAATTCAGCGAATGGTTGGCAAAACAAAAAATCAGATCCTATCCCCAGTCATAATCTTGATGCTACAAGGAACCAGTAAGGAGCAGATTCAAGTTACTCTGGACAATACCTTGCCTGAAGTAAGTATCATGGCTCCCAAGGACAAGGGAAATGTTCAACAGGGCATCAACCTGTTAGCCAGTATCAGTGATCCCCATCTGGAAAGTTACCGTCTTGATTGCACCAAAGGTCTAGCGGCAAACGAATGGGATCAAATATGTGTCAAAGGAGACTTATAACAAAAGAGGAACTCAGTCGGCTAGTACTACCTGAGTTAGTAAAAGAAAAAATTCAGCAAGAGCGGCAAAACTCTTCCTGTCGCTACTATCTACTATCAGAAGTCTAAAGGTTGGTTGGCCTGCAAGGTTTGTGGTGGCTAGAGTTGGTTATTAGAATGAGAAGTTTGGTGTGTAAATGTAGGCATTAAATATAGTGAACATAAGGCGTATAATTTTTCGACTCACCATCGTTGTTTCAGTGCTGTTTGGATGCTATCGAGATAAATTGTCTGTCGAGACACAATTTTATGCGGAAAGATTGACCACGGTGATAAGCCATTCGTTCCAGTTTATCCTGAATCTGCTCAAAGGCATCTGGCTATGGGCTTGTTACCTTAATCAAGTTGAAGAGGGGGCGTGCGGGCGAAAGAAGAACTGTGGGCTATCCGGACTCGACAGTCGAGTACCATTCCACGTAACCCTTGGCCCTTTCATCTTTGTTGTTCCCCTACTATAGTGGCGTTGATGCAAATTACAAAAATGGTTTCATTGTAATTGTGCGGTTTCTATCTGATGCCATCTCCGACTAGTGAAATAGCCTTTCCCCCTATTCGGCTGACAAATGACCGATGAAGGCTTCAGGACTCATCTGATCCGGCAGCCCCCGGTTCCAGTCAGTTCAGAAACTAACGGGCAACGCGCATGGAGGTCGATCTTCGATAGATTAAACTGGGTGCCACGATAGCGGTTCACAGATTGTGTCTAACTCGGAAGGTAGCGAAAGGGATGTGAGCATCACGCAGACACATCGACAAGATAGAGAAACCAAAAGCCAATAGTACTAAGGAATTGGTCTTTGCTTAGGCTTGAATCTGTTTGAGCAATTATGCTACAACAACTGCCATTCTCAACTCTAACTAGAGATTTCATCTGGTTAAAATACCACTCCAAAATAGATAGGTAACCTCTTCTCGACACCAAAGGAGTTTTCGTGATTGATACACAACATCTTTTGGCCGATGAACAGATGCGGGGCTTCATTGTTAACGGCTTTGTTAAAGTCCAGACTGACCTACCCGCTGAATTGCATCAACGCATTTTTGATAAAACAGATGCTATTTTTGGCCGTTCGACGACGTCAGAACGTCGTTATAATCCGCTCAACAACATCCTACCAATGGTTCATGAGTTGCAGGATGTCCTCGAGACACCACAAGTTCAAGGTGCTTTGACCAGCATCTTAGGAAACGGTTTTGTGCTTCATCCCCATCGTCACTGCCACCCAAATTTCCCTGGTACTCCCTTAGAAGGGGGTCATGGTCTGACTATGCCTCTGCACAAAGATGGACACGCTACTGGCAAACGGCCCCGGCATCGCTTACCCAGATGGGCCATTTTATTCTATTTTCCGCAAGAATGTCCAATTGAATTAGGGCCAACGTGTCTAATTCCAGGCAATCAATATCTACGCCGAGTTACTCCCGAAGGTGTTGATACTCGGCACATGATTCCCGAACAACAAAACGATGGTACCTTCCTTTTGCCAGACACCTTTACCAACCGTACTCTAGCCACCTTACAAGGTGGGCTAGGAGTTGTTTGGATCATGCATTTCGATATTGCCCACTCGGTCTTTCTCAACCATCAAGACTTAGCCCGCTACGGTATGAAGTTCGTCTATATGCGAACGGAAGAACCGACTCAACCATCGTGGTACAACACAGATGACCTGTGGCAACGCCCTGAAACCAACTTGGTTTCCGACGACCACGAAATTATGTGGACCTATATTTGGAATTGGTTATCAGGTAAATCCGACCTATTTCAGAGCAATCGGTCGAATTCAGAAATAGAAGTCAAATATTGGATCAACCAATTGTCTGCTGACGATCCTGCACAACGACTACAAGCCGCCAACGAACTCGGTTTCCGGAGGCAAGAGGCCAATGTCGCTATTCCGGCTTTGGTTGATTGCTTGCTGGACGATTATGAACCTATGTGCCTAAATGCGACTTATGCCCTATCCGCTATCGGTGCTGAGGCGGTTGATCCGTTAATCAAACGGTTGGAAGATGGGAAAGCCGCCTACCAAGAGGAACCAATTCTCCATATTTCGCATGCGGCTCATGGTTTGGCTGCTGTAGGTGAGGCAGCGGTCCCGGCACTTAGCCAAGCGCTGACCCATCCAGAAGAACACATTCAAGCACAATCGGCCTATGCTTTGGGTGAAATGGGTTGGCGGGCGGCTATAGGGGGGGCTGCGTTGCAGCACGTTTTGACCGATGAAGCGGAACCCGTCCGACAACATGCGGTGTCGGCATTAGGCATTATTAAACAACCTTTGTCTGAAATCGTACCAACACTAATTCAGATTTTAGAGAACGAACAGGATCCAGCTTTGGCCCTCTTCTCAGCCCAAGCATTAGTTCGGATTGGTGCCGATGCCGAAGCAGCTATCCCTGCTCTAACTGCCGCCTTAAAATCCAGTTCCCCCTATATACGCGCTTTTTCGGCTGAAGCCCTGAGCCGAATTGGGACAACTGAAGCTCTAAAGGCTTTGGTTTCGTTCTTGAGAACCTCTCGTTGGTTTAATTACCAAGGCGGCAAAATTAAAGTTTTAGAAATTCCAATAGAAGAGCCTGACTTCGACCTGAGCGATGCAGAAACGGCGAAATCGATTGTGGCTACAGCTTTTGAAAATCAGTATAGGCGACCACTGACGGAGGTCGTTCACATCTTGCAAGATAAGGATGACCGCCTTCGCTTTCTACTGGTCGACGGAAACGAGACTTTTGCCGAATTGGACAATGGGCATCTCCAATACTACTATCTTCGTCGCGTCTCGGAAGGGGCTTATCGGGTTTAGTGTGATGATCCATCAGGAAATGTCACTGACTTTCCCCTGAGTGGGGATTAGTTGTTGGTCCTACGGTGGTGGAGATTATCGGGGAGGTCAAGCTCAGTCAAATGTCGTCAGGCTTGATATCCTAGCCTCAGGCATAAGCTCTGCTTGGAGTTGATTAAGTTGTGCCTGGATCGACCGTTTCGTGTCGTTTTTGCTGCTGTATCTTCAATACCTCTCTATTTTGAAACTGTAAAGTTTGTTCTGGATTCTCACTGGCTATCTAGCTAGTAACACGAAATCCGCCGAACCGGCCGCTGTTTTCATTTCTGATTCTCATTGTGACACCGATTTTCTGCCCATTTTTTCGACCAACTCAAAGCTCGTGACCGTCAAGCCTGGGTCGATTTGTATGTCATTGATACCGCGCAATAGATAGCTCGTGTATGGGGTATCAAGCGGGTATTAGCTGCCCTTAATTGGGCCCCTTTTTCTCTTCACAGCTGGCTCCATCTCAGCTTGCCCATTCAGTTGAACTGAACGCTTTTTATATCGATGTCCACGAAGTAACAGTTGTTGCCTTCAGATACTTCGTAGAAGACAGCGATTACAATTTCAGCCGATGGGGCCAAGCCAACCAATTCTCGACAACTGATCAACATCCAATGATTTATGTCACGTGGCACGATGCTGTTGCGTACACTCAATAGGCGGGCAAACGACCGCCTAGCGAAGCCAAATGGGAATATGCGGCCAGAGGAGGACTAGCGAGCAAAAGATATCCCTTGGGGTGATGACATAAGCCACGACCAGGCCAATTACAGTGCTACTGACGGCAAAGATAACTGAGATTGTAGAATTGCACCCATTAAGCAGTTTGAGGCTAATGGATATGGACTATATGATGTGGCAGGCATGTTTATGAATGGTGTTTGGATTGGTATGACGCCAACTATTGTCAACAGTCGCCAACGAATAATCCAACTGGACCTGTGTCTGGCGTGCAGTGAGTGTTGCGAGGAGATGCGTGGTCCGATGGTACAGGATCCTTAGGGTTGCCGATCGGTCAACTGCTAAACCAGACCAAACCGATGCGGCCAGCGGATTTCGTTGTGTGTCGGAATCTGTTAACCCCTGACCCCTTCGAAGTTGCGCCTTTACCACTGGGTGAGTCAGCTACAAAGACGGCACGATGCCGATCCAGCATGGCTAGTCGCCAGGACGAAGATAGCAATATAGCAGGTAGCCAAGATGTGGCTGTTGGTTAGCTTAAGTGATGGCATGCCCCAGAGGCTTGGCTTATACCTAGAAACCGAGTTGGCTATAGTGACTATTTGTACTTTAGAAAGAAGGCCCCTATCTCACCTTTTAGTAGGGACAAAATCTTCTTTCGATACTACTTGGTTAGCCCTCTGCATCGAAATTCATTACCTTGGCGGCGAGGCTTTCTGCTCCACCGCCGTATGGGTGGAAATGGAATGAAAGAACATATTTGTATGTGCCGTTGGCCACAGGATATTTGCATACGCCTGATGTCCGGGGATCTGATAAAGAGTATCACCGATCATCTTACCGCTATTGTCCAGGAGCTGTGTACCGCCGGAACCGGGACCGTGTTCTTTATCCATACGAACGCCTTTTTGTCGAGGTAAGGGCCTTTAGGTGAAGTTGCACGTCCTACCATAATCTCATACTTGTTCCATCTTCTCGGTCCGTTTTCGCCCCAGGTACAAAACAGATAGTAATACCTGGTACCCTTGTGTTCATATGGTAACAGGAATGGGCATTCAATGGTAGAGCCCTCTACACTCCGACCACCATTAGCGAGATTCGTCCATCGCTTGTCACCATCCATGACCTGCTTTTCTGAGGGATTTTTCTTTATAAGCAGTGTCTAGGATCCAACTCGACCAACCCGAGACTTCCACAGCCCAGTGCCATCTATACCCGTCCCTGAAAATTAACCATGAGGCCTGTATCGATTGGAGAGAACGTTTTTTGCCTTTGGATTTGGGTTCTAAAAGCCGATATGTACCGCCAGCTTGGCAATGATGCTGTTGCTACCCTCGGCGATTGGTGCCATTCTTGACGAGGTTGGGGCAGTCGCATACCCGGCAGGTGTAGGTTTTGATTTTTTGGATCAGGCTGATATATTCAAATTTGGGAAAATAAAGAAGGGTCTGTGACTATGCGAAAGGAACCTGCTAACGTTGGATATAAAGCTAGTTTCTAACCTTTACTCATCTCAACATGAGCCTTAACCTACCACAGTACATAGGTATCAACGTTAAAGACCACACCAATCAGACTCCAGCCGATAGCCGTTACATAGTCGCCCAAAATAAAACCCAAAAAGAAGAAGGCCGCCTTCTGGTTAAATTTCAGCCCAGACTGCTTAACGATAATCAGCTTGACTAACCAGCCTAAAAAGACCGAAAACCAATAGTCGGAAAGTCCACCCGAAGGGGCTGCGATCATTGCATAACCAATGGGTGAGAACGGCCACCAGAAAAATCGGCCTCGCAAAAAGTAGAGGCATGAAGTAATGATAGCACCAATAGCTAGGCCTTGAAGCGGCCCTTCTGCCGGTTGGGCGGGATGAGTAAGCCAAGTTTTCAGTCGATGGCCAAATGTCTCCCGGCCAATGCCGACGATATAGCCCGGCACGGAATCGGCTCCGTAGTGGTAAAGAATATCGAGGTAGGCCCAGAAGGAGGCCAGCGTGCCAACCACCGTAGCCAGCATCATTACCCAGACTAGTTTTTGGCTACTGATTTTAGCCCGTTCGGCGATCTTAAACGCCTCCAGTTGATTAGGCATTGGTGGGGCTGTATTGAGGCGGTTCAGCCAGTAATAGAAGGATAAAATGGTCAAATTACCTGTTCCGACGTTTTTAGCTCCAAGCCCAGATACCAACAGCCGTGCTGGATCTAAATACAAAATTTCGTGCGAAGGTGGCCCCTGTTCAGACCGAACTCGGGTCACGCCGAAACTCATCACCAAATAGAGAACGAGAAAACCGACAATCCCCAACCAAGACATGCCAGCTGCGGCTGAGAAGATGATTAATCCTGTCAGACCAAGAAAAAGTCCGACAATAGCTGTCTGATAGCGCAGCGGCTCGCCGGAATCGTCTAATGTCTGATCTGGTGGCCAACGAATAATCGACCGCCAAATGTGAAGCAGATGTCGGCGTGTTCCCCACATGGCTAATACACCAACAGCGATCCAAGCTCCACCTGCGCGTTCATAGAAGTGGAGCGATTCTTCGCCCAACATGCCTTGTCGCACTACCCGTTCTGCCTTCTTGAGAAGATAAAAAAACCAAGCCGTAAAGGAGATATCGAGCGGAACAAAGAAGGTCAGACCGATAATGAAAGGAAAAGCTGAAATTGGCAACCAACCCATATGGTTCCATGGTGCTTCGGTAAAGAACCAATTGAGAGAGTAAAATTTAACATAGAGGGAGGGAACGGCCGGAAACAGATAGTTCAAGCCGGCCAAGATCTCGATCGAAGCCGCTACACCAACACCCAGCCACATACCGTGATGTCGCCAAAAAGATTGGCTCTCAACTGTCATTCTTACTGGCAGTTGGATGATGGGATAGGCCAATCTTTCGTATTCGACCCACTGTCGTCGAATCAGCACATTCAGGCAAATTAGCACAAACCAAATCAGGGCAATAAAACCTGCCCAAGCCAAAACAGGCACGATCCAACCTTTTACATATTCAAGGGTATAGATAGAGGATTCACCACTGTAGAAATTCTCCAATACGCTGGTGTCGGCGACGAACCAAGATGGAATGTGGTGCCCAAACAAGCTGCCCCATTCGTTTTCTGAGGTGGCAAACCAAATCGGGTGGGCAATTATGCCCACCAAGAAGGTCATCAGCGTATGCCCACCCACAGTGGACACCATGACTACCATAATATAGATGGTAAGTAATTCTTGTGCTGTTAGGGCCTTGTCCGGTAGTTTCGACCGCACTAATCCGTTGATGGCAACCAATATAAATAGGGTGAAAACAGCATTAAAAAAGAGCGAGACAAAGGTCAATAAGGATACGGTCAATTCGCTAGTGACCGTTAGCCAGTAGGCATTGATCACCACCATAATTAGGCCGATGATCAATGAACGAAAGGTGATGTCCGGCTGACGAAATGATGCTGGGGAGTTAATGCCTGACTCCAGTTTGACTTGATTTGATCTAATGAGGTGAAATACGCTTTCTTAAAAGCGATATCCATTATAGCAGGCAATTGTAATGACTCACAGCAAAAGTCGACCTAGGTGGTCAATTTCTTTCTTTACATCCATTTGACCTCTAATTTCAATACTCGATCCCACATCCTCTCAATTCCTTCCACTAATACAATCCACCTTCATCTCTTGACTTCTATGGCTAATATCCATACAGTTTATACAGAAAACAAATCCAATAATTCGCTAGGGGGAAATTGAAATGAAGATTGCAGCGATGTTTGCCAACGGTTCTGGTGGAACCGTTGACCGACCCGATCCACAGCCAGTCGAGGATTTTGTGCTGGTTAAAATTCGCTCGGTGCCCATGTGTACCGAATATAAAATCTCCCAAAGGGAACGTGAGCAGGATGCAGTAGGCCTCGGACATGAAGCCGCGGGTGAAGTGGTAGAAGTGGTTCAATCAGGTCGTGTAAGGTAGGAGACCGTGTCGTTGTCCAGCCGGGACACAGTTGTAGCATTTGCTAGCTTTGCTTGGATGGTGAACATATCCACTGCCAAACGGAAGACGGCTGCCAGAAGGCCAAACAGCCAGGCACACCTACGCTCAACATATCCTCAAACCGGATTGGCTGCTTTCACCCTTTCCCCAAGACATTAGCTACCAGCACGCCGGTATGGCCTGTTGCGGTCTAGGACCAACGTTTGGGGCTATGCAACAGATGAATGTCAACGCCTTGGACACAGTAATGATTACCGGCATGGGGGCAGTCGGACTCGGTGGTGTGGTCAACGGCCACTATCGAGGAGCCAAAGTAATTGCGGTGGAGAGTCAACCTTTCGAGCCAACTTAGCCCAAGAACTGGGAGCAATCACTGTTTTTGACCCCACCGACGAAAGTATTCTGGACAAGATTATGGATTTGACCGACGGTCTGGGGGTTGACAAAGCTCTGGACTGTTCCGGTACGTCCGCCGCTCACCGATTGATGGTCGAGGCCCTGCGTCGAAAGGAACAAGCCTGTTTCATCGGTGAAGGGAGGATTTCCCCCTGGAGGCCAGTCGTGTATGATTCGCCAGGATATTGTTCTACGTGGAAACTGACACTATAATCTGTCCCACTTCCCGGCCTTGATCAAGGTAATTGGCCAAGTCGATGAACAATTAGACAAGTTGATTACCCACCAATACGGAATGAGCCAAGTGCAACAGGCTTGGGAACAGCAGTGCACAGGTAATGCCGG
>PACG01000014.1 GCA_002699335.1 Candidatus Poribacteria bacterium | reverse complement strand
TATAGACTCCAATACCGACCAGATAAGTACAGGTGGATCTGCTGCTGGTGACTCTAAACCTCTAGCGGGTACTGGAGTGGGACGATCATCAATGGGAGATCCGTGGAAGTTACCTGCTCCCTACGGCGAGCCATTCCAGAGAATGATCGCCCATCCAGGCCTTATCCAACGCTTGAATTGGATTATGGGCAGTGGTTTTGAATGTATGCAGTGTAGTGCGTTTTTGTCAGGCAAGGGTTCCTCAGGACACTCTCTCCATGCTGCTGGTGAACCAGCTAGAGTCACCAATCACTACCGTCAGCAAAATGGCCGTGTCTACAGTGAATATATCAATGTTGCTTGGCAATTGCGCGATGTCACGTTGGCCGACGGAGGATTTGTTTGCGTACCGGGTAGTCACAAAGCTAGTTATCCCATGCCTGATGGAATCAGAACTTGCGATGACGAAATGGGAATGGTTCAACATGTGGAGATGAAAGCAGGAGATGTGCTCCTCTTTCTAGCTTCAGCTCAAACCCATGGTGCTTACCCTTGGACGGGAGAAGAAAATCGCCGGATGATCTTCTTCCAGTATCGGTCTCGGAATTTGTATATTCCCTAAACAAATTTTACTTTATTCATTGCTTAGGAAAAGTAAATAGTCTATAAGGTTGAGTTCTATTTTTGAGATTTTTACATTTCACATCTATTTCTTATATCCAAATTTGTCTCTTTGGAACTTTTGTTGTTGTGATTGTGTTTGCTGGGAAATTTGGGTAGGTCATTGCTAATCTTTATAGAAAGGTAGAATCTGTACAAAGAGGACTCTGGCAATAACTTCTTTCTTCAACAGGCGCAACTACATAATCACTTTCTTTCTGATTTGGATTGCTTTTCCAAAGCGTCCAGTCGTTTCTCAATTTCAGCAAGTTTATGAAGAATCAGAATGTGGGTTTTTTTGGCGTCGATGCCAACTGGGCTTTCGTCGCTATGGATAAGTTCAGCAATCTGGTCATAGGTTTCTTTGTCGATTTCCATAATCAAGTCTCCTCTTAAATTGTTGAATCATAGATTTTATGGATTCCAAGTGAAATCTGTTGTCTTTTTCATTGACATATCCATTTCCAAATAAGTAATCTGCAATCTTACAGCTAGCCACCTGTTTCTTAATTTTCCAGTTAAAATTCGAACGACAGATTAGGCAGTTTCCTGTGGTCGCCAAGCAGGCTGGCGTGAAACAGCTTATCTCACCACTGTTTGTCGAAAACAACTGCTGGCATACCAGCCATCTCTCTTTACCTCAACATAGTAACCATGTTAGAATGCTTTTTTGTCAGCCTAGTCTAAAAGAAGTCTGAAGCGTAACCGTCATATTCCATTCTTACCCTCATTAGCCCTTAAATTGTCTTGAGATAATCAACATAAATTGATACTTGGTAATCCTTAGCCATTGCCCATGTTCTATTGTTGAAAGGCATGAATTTCTGCCGTCAAATCCAGTAAATCTAGCAAACTTTATAATATATTGAACGTAAAATCCATATTATTTGGTCTTTGAGGTAAATATTGGACAAGTCATCCGAAGAATCCTTGATTAAGGAAATAACAACTAATCCCAGAAATATTATGGCACATGGGAATTTAGGTAACTTGTACTTTAATGAAGAAAGATATGACGAAGCAATAGAAGCCTACCAAAAAGTCATAGAAATTGATCCTAAACAAGTTGCTGCATGCAACAATCTGGGTAACGTATATGCTAAACAAGAGAAATATAACGAAGCAATAGAAGCCTACCAAAAAGTCGTAGAAATTGACTCTGACCAAACCTCCACACTTTACAATCTAGGTAACGTATATGTCAAACAAGAGAGACATGACGAAGCAATAGAAGCCTACCAAAAAGTCATAGAAATTGATCCTAAACAAGTTGCTGCATACAATAATCTGGGTAACGTATATGCTAAACAGGAGAGATATAACGAAGCAATAGAAGTTTATCAGAAAACGATAGAACTCAATCCTGAACAAATTGCCGAATACAATAATCTGATTGATAAATACAAAAGAATTTCACAGAACAAAATTAAGAAGAACCCGCTCATATTTTTCAGGAAATTATTCGGTGTTTTCAGGAAATGACTCTCTTCAAAAAAATCTAGTTTGCGGAATTATTGATTTGTTATGTACCACCATGCCGTGGTTTCTTTCTCTCTAGACTATGCTATGCATGTATGTTCTTTATTCAAACATGAAAATAGCATTGTCTTCTATGCATACAGCATCCAAAGTTGTCAGAAATCAGTTCGATTTTAGTTTGAGCAATGTTTTTCTTTTCCTTCATTTTGTACAATCCACTACGTTGTTTTATCCTGAAAACTCTACATAATTTCAGAGGAAAAATTTCCATCTTTTCTCTTTACCATAACAAAGATCAAATCAAATAATTAAATAGAACAATCAATTGAATGCCAGAGATACTGCTCACTCAATCCACTCTTGTAACAATAGAGCGGAAATTCGATCTGGTGTTTTCATAATTGGCCTACTTTTGATCGTAGTGTTGTGTGGAGTTACTGCTTATAACAACTATTTCCTACAGAACTCGAAGCTCTCAGGAAACCATCTTCCTGTTGGTTCCATTTTGGCGTTATTCTTTCTTGCTTTATTTGTCAATGTCCCTCTTAAAAAATTTGCCAGTCACTTAGCGTTTTCATCCTCAGAATTAATAGTAATCTGGGTTATGCTGATCGTTACACTCGGCATTCCTTCAATGGGATTTTTACAGTTTTTGTTACCGACTCTTGTTGCTATCTCCTATTTTGCTACACCTGAAAACGATTGGTCAGAAACGTTACATCATCACATTCCAGAATGGTTGGTTATCTCTGATAGAAATGCGGTTAGAGACTTTTATGAAGGTGTAAATCAAAGCGGATTCATTCCTTGGTCAATTTGGTTGAAACCGTTATGTATTTGGACATTGTTTGCACTCGTTTTTTATTTCACAACTCTGTGCCTGTCAATCCTTCTACGTAAACAATGGATTGAACATGAACGTTTTTCGTTCCCACTCGTTCAGATTCCGCTAGAAATTGCGGCAGCCTCCCCAAAAGGGCAATTGTTCAACACGTTCTTCAAAAACCGGTTTCTCTGGCTTGGTATGTCACTGCCAATTCTGTTACATCTGGTTAATGGGTTGCATGCTCATTTCCCAAACATACCTGAGATCCCCAGAATTTATCACATTCATCGTATGTTTCACGGCAAACCTTGGCATACACTAGGTTGGTGGCCTGCTGTCCGAATTGTTATCTATTTTTCAGTTATTGGAATCGCAGCCATGCTGACTCTTGAAGTGTCATTTAGTCTCTGGTTCTTTTTCCTGTTTTTCAAGCTTCAATATATCATTATGAATACGATTGGTTTAGAGATTAATCCCTGGATAAGTTGCAGCCGTCAAGTTATGGGTGGTTACCTTGTATTTGTACCTGCTATTTTCTGGATTGGAAGAGGCCATTTTTTCGACGTAATTCGTAAAACCTTTTCTCGTGGGAACCAAAGACTACTAGTAGACGATACTAATGAACCGTTGCCTTATCGTAAGGCTCTTTTTGGATTCTTAATTGGTTTTACTACAATTGTTATCTTTTGTTGGATAGCAGGTATATCCGTTTGGGTATCTTTAATTGTGATGTTGGCAATATTTATCACTTCAATTGTCTTATCGTGGATGATTGTTAACGGAGGATTACTACTTGTTCAAGCTCCCTTTTTTCCTTCGGAGTATATAACCATTGTTGCGGGATCGTCAGTGATTGACTCGAAAAGCTTAGCCTTGTTGGGTTTTCAGCGTGGTTTCTTTCGAGACTGGGGGGAATTCATGATGCCGAACTTTTTGCATAACTTTCGTGTTCTATCAGGAAACGAATTCTCACAAAAGAAAATCCTTTCCATTTTGTTCCTGTCAATTACGGTAGCTATAATCGTTTCTGCCTATACTTCATTAGACCTGATTTACGGGAAAGGCGCACTAAATTTACAGCGTTGGGTATATGTTAACGCCCCCAAAAACTATTTCCAAAGAATGAGCAATGTGATTCAATTTCCTACTCACACACATTGGGATGAGGTCTATAGCATGATAGGTGGTGCTGGTTTTACATTGCTTTTGTTGTGGGTGCGTCACCACTTCATTTGGTGCTCACTTCATCCAATAGGCTATCTTCTAGGAGCAACTTATCCTCCATTCCATCTGTGGTTTTCAGTTTTTGTCGGTTGGTTAGTCAAATACTGCGTACTAAAATTTAGCGGTCCAGCGGGAAATAATAAGCTTCGTGTTGTTTGCTTGGGATTGATTTTGGGGGAATATTTAATGGTGGGATTATGGATGATTATTGGACTCTTCACCAAAATAGGCTATTTTGCACTTCCTTCGTAACTTCGGAATCTCTTGGATCCCAAGTACAACTTGATATCATTACCGGCTCACGAAATACCATTCTTTGGTTCTCGATTTTCTGGTTTGGCTGACAGGTTTTCTTATTGAATCGAATTGTCGCGAATCTCTATTTATTATCTATTTGCGTCACCGTCGTAAACTGGAATAAGGCGTAGAACTTCCCCCATTGATTTCGGCCCATATTCTGTTCCTTTTAGTCTGCTCAGTGTTAGGAAACAGAGCAGTACCCTTGAGGTAAACATTCAATTCCTCACCATCTCTGTGGACATGATAGGAAAATCTTTTGGACCTATCTTCTATTTGCCAACCACTACCATCTCGGACAACATCACAATCTTGGCTAAGTGAGATGTCTTGGGCGAAAAACAACTTGTCTTTATGTTCACTAAACCGTTGGCGTAACTTACTTGAAATAATACTGTTATCCAAATCAACTTCATGCTTTTTCGTTTCGTGGCCTCTGATGCTAAAGGCATATGATTTAACATTCTTATGTACATGATCTTGTGACCGTGTTTTAACCGACTTACCATGTATCCCGAATTTCAGGCCAAAACTGTCATAATTCAAGCTAGTTGCGTCCACTAATTTCGATTTACTGTCATAAAAGTTAAACATTAAAAAAGCACGATATAAACTGATTCCAAGGCCTTCTACCTTATAATACGCCTCATTCTGGTCAATAAATTTCTTTCTTTTTTTTGTTGCACCGGTTACTCCGACAACTGGTGCAATATTAGAGTCTTTTGATGATTCACTGTTGACAATATCGTCGGTGATATTGTCAAATCCCAAGCCGAATTCTTTAGCTGTATATCGATTGCTGAAGGTGATTGAAGCAAATCCTGAGGCCGTTTCCTTATTATCATTACCATCACCAAGTATTACCATGGGCGGCGAAAAGGATTTTAAATCATTGTAAAAGGCCATTCGTAGGCTAGTCTGTTTATATTCAGTTTTTATATATGTATTTCCTCGTTTTTGGTCTAAACTGAAATTGCGATAATTGTAGCTATTTATTTCGTAAATAGTTAGCTGATTATTTTCTTTACTTGCGATGTAGGCTTGTTTTGTTTCCTTATCTTTTATCAGCCATTCGTTTCCCATCGATTTTATCGGAGTCACTATGGTACAGGGAAGATTCAATGAAATCCCATTCCTTTCAAATTCCTGACTCAGTTTTTCTGGTATAACACCGTTTCCCAAAGTATCATTGAACTTTAGATTAGCAAGGAACAAAAATTCCTTTTTAACAAAATATCTGTTTGAATCACTTTCGCCACCAATCCACCAGTTACCGCCCTGTTTCCTAATAATGCAATTTTCAGCTAAAACAATACCCTTATCGTCTTTAAATTCTTGCCTCAAATCTTCCGAAACAAATCCTTCATCCAAATCATCGTGCGATTCCACATTGAATAAGAACGATTCATATTCTTTAAAAAAAAAGCCTTGAGAATAAGTCTGTCCAATACCATATGTAAAACGCCAATGACTTCTGTTACTTAATCCACTTCCTGGGAACTGTTTCTGCGGAGAGAAAAAGTAGGTAGGATCTCTGGATTCTTCAAAACGCCCTATTCCAGTACCCAAGAACCAAGATTCATGCATCCCAATAGCGGGAGAATTAATATTCCATTTTTCAAGAGCGGATTCTAATTCCAACATTAATCCTCCCTCAACGGAAAGAAAAGAAGGGAGAATACTCCCTGCTATTGTGGTAAACAGGGTCATTTTTTGATCGTGCGAACCGGTTGTTAGCCTAACTCCAACAGACCAATTGAACTCGCTACGCAGATTAGTAGCCCAATCTGTTCTTCCATAGGACGAGGTTATTGGAAATATCGCAATCATAACTCCCGCAACAATCAGACTACGTATAAACCTGTAATTAAGCATACCAATCATAGTGTTACCTGTTTAATGAATATTTATCTGACACTAAACTAAAGGGGAAAAGTTCCACCGTAGTTGAATTTATGTCAAAGAATCTAGCTGCTGCTCAGCTAGAATTTTGGTAAGCATTATTAAGCTATTTACATGGGATGAGTTGCTGATGCGATTCGGAGACCAAGACAATTTGGTTCCAATCCCAAAGTTGGGGGATATATTCAACATCTGCCCAGGTTTGCGCTTGATCAGCATAATGAGGACTTCCAGGATGACCTGAAGCACCTAGCGGAACAATCCATAGTGAATTCGTCCAATCTGCAGGGTCATGAATGTAGCGGTTGACGGACATTCCGGTTGCAACAAACTTGTTATTGAAACTGGAACTTCCTGCCAGTGGAGTATCTCCGTCACCGTGAATTGGGATTGAAGGAGGATCGAGTTTATCAGCTAACCCAGGAAATATTGCCGAAAGCGGGTGCTGAGGGCAAGTGTAATGTAGCTTGCCCCAATACCATTGGGACATATCATCCCCAAGTCTGATCTTAAGATTGGCAACTGCATGGTGAAGAGCAAACGATAATACTTCCTGCCAACTGGAAAAAGTTTGCAGGAGTAAATTATCATCATTTTTAATCGCCAATAGAATCTCAAGTTCAATCAGTCGAAGGTGAGCATAACTCCCTGCCTTACCGGAAAGGACAAGGTTTGCTTGATCACCTAGCAACTCCTGTGTAATCTGTTGAGTGACCTCACTTTTGACTTGGGCATAGATTGATGGTTGAACCAAACTCCGGTCCATACTATAGTCCCAATTTCGTAACAAAGATTGTGCTTGCGTAACGTCTTCATCAGACGAACCCACTTGGATAAGTTTTTCAGTGAATATTCTGGCTGGTATCGAAATTCTATCTGCATGTATCTGCTTCATCTCGTCGACAGTTGCCTTACCGAACCCCAACTCCAGAATTCTTGTCTGGACACGCTTAGCGCGATGCTCCGGTGAAAAGTATAAACCAACATAATATGGATACCGATGATCAGTTACACGTTGGTTACAAGTTACTATGTAACCAGTATCAGGGTTGATAGATTTAGGAAGTTCTGTATGCGGGATATATCCTTGCCAATCGCATTCTCCTGTCCAACCGGGGACAACTCGCCATCCATTGGCTTCACCACGAATTGGGATCTTGCCAGCGTGTAGGTAACCAAAGTTACCATGGCTATCCGCAACAGCATAATTGTTGACCCGATCCGTCCAGTTACTTAAAGCTTGATCTAACTCATCCAGTGATTGACTGTGCATGGCATCACGAACAGCATCAACCCATGGAGAACCAGCTAGGAGACCCGGATCACTTATAGCCACAGCGAATCCCGTTACTGGATTCCCAGCAATAATTGGTCCGTGGCGGGTAATTGTAACTGGAAATTTTACCGGGATATTACCTTTCACTTTAATCACTTCATCCAGTATTTCCGCTGAGTGCCATTTTCCTTGAAAATCATATTGCAGGTCGTTGCCTGTTTGCCGAAAACGCTCAACGTACAGATCCTGTGTATCCGCTCCACCATGAGTCATCCCCCATGCCACATACTCATTATGGCAAAAATGAAGCGCACCTGGCATACCGGGTAAGGAATAGCCAATGACAGTAAAATCTGGACACGAGAGATGAACCTGATAATAAACATTTGGTGTGTCAAGCGCGCGATGTGAATCACCCGCAACTAATGGCAACCCGGACGCTGTATATTCACCAGAAATTGACCACCCGTTCGATCCAGCATCAATTTCATCAAGCCAACTGGCTTCCTCAACAATTTGACTTAATTCTTTCAGTCCATCAAGCGCTGCTCCTTTATAAACTTCACCTGGAGGTACGGTGAGGAGATGCCCTTTGGGATATCCTTTCATGAATAAAGCCACTTTTTCTGCCCCAATAGCTTTTACCAAACGTGTTCGGAAAAGCTTGGGCTCAAAAGTTCCTAAAAGAGTATTACGCATTTTATAAACGGCTAGACAATGCCAGTTTTCCCAAAACTCAGGTTCATGATCGAGAATTTTATACTCAATTGGTAACGTAGTCGTAACTTCAATGAAAGCATTCACTCCGGCTGTATAGGCGTCGATCATCGCCTTCGATTCTGGACAAGCCATTTCGTAATCAAGTTTCGCTGTTCGTCCCATTCCAGCTCCTCGAAGGAGTTTATCCTGTTCAACACCATTAGATCCTGTTAATTCAGCCCACCGCCCAAGCGCACGATATCGATCGTAATCCATATGCCACAACCGATCCTGTGCAGTAACAAACCCTTGAGCAAAGAACAGGTCGTTTTCATTTTTGGCTTTAATATGAGGTATACCCCAGTGATCACGGTACACTTCAACAAGTTCAGTAAGCCCAGATAAACGAAGATTGGAAGTTACATCAGGTAAAGCATTTTTTAGGTCTGCTTCGGTAATTTCTAGAGACATTTTTGATAATGTTCCTAATATTAGGTCATAGACAGTTAGAATCCACTTCATTAGCTAGATATAGAAAATTAGCAACTTGTCATGGTAACAGAAAACTTTTTAAATACAGCATTGTGGAGTGTTGGGTTTATTAGCGTCATTTCACATGCCATTACCTGCTTAACTTCAACATTTGAAAATTATGGTTATATGGTAATGGTGCTGACAAAATTATATCTTACCTCCTACTTTTTGGCTATTATCACACCTCTGAGGTCAAATTCTTTTCAATGTCTACATCAACTAAACCATAAATTGCAACTATGTTTTCCTCTATTGACGAGAATTAGTCGTGTAAACGTTTTTCCAGAAAAGAAAAAAAGGAAACTTTATTCACTCTTTGAATGGCAGCCAAATATCGAACAACAAAAGCATGAAACATCAGATCTATTTTTGACAATCAGAATAAAACTATCATATTTTAGGTGGTCATTTTCTAGACAAAGCGTACAGCTCATGGTAGGATCTCTTCATGACGACGAAACACACTAGTTTCAACGAACATATTTATCAATTGTGAAGGATTATCTCATATGAAGAATGAATTCTGGGTTGCTGATTCCCCGGAGATAGCCAAACGTCGCGAGCGAGTATTCCTGATTCTCGCGGGCTTATTTATTGGAACATTAGCCATGTTAAATATCTTGGGAATTTCCAGATTTATCAAACTTTTCAGC
>PACG01000013.1 GCA_002699335.1 Candidatus Poribacteria bacterium | reverse complement strand
CGTCAGCGCACCCATGTACCTCAGCTCACTTGCGATTATTGTTGTTGTTGTTGTTGTTGTTGTTGTTGTTGTTGTTGGTGTTGTTGCTGGTGTTGGCGGACGGGCTATGGAAGATCTAATTCGTGGTGGCTTTATCGCTGGAGTGCTGGATGTGACCACAACCGAATTAGCTGATGAGTTGGTAGGTGGAGTTCTGAGTGCGGGGCCAGATCGATTAGAAGCAGCCGGCAAGCATTCAGTCCCACAAGTTATTGCGCCTGGGGCTTTGGATATGGTCAACTTCGGTCCCCTAGACAATGTGCCCGACCAGTTCAAAGACCGCCAATTTTATCAACACAATCCCAACGTCACCTTGATGCGAACAACCGTCGACGAAAACGCTGAACTAGGGCAAATTATGGCCCGAAAACTTCGAGCGGCCAAAGGGCCAGCGACCGTTCTGATCCCCAAACAAGGCATTTCAGCCATCGACAAAGCCGAACAACCGTTCTACTCCCCGGAAGCCGAAACAGCATGGATCGATAACTTAAAATCTGGCTTGAGCGGATCTGACGTCGAGACTCTGGAATTGGACAATCATATTAACGATGAGGCGTTTGCAGAGAAGTTAGCCCAAACTTTACTGGATTTAATCGGTTAATTCTAGGAAATGTAGCCAATTTCCAATCAAGAATTAACGATGAATCACAATTTATTCATCAGGAGAACAACTCAAACGAAAAAATCCGATCCGTAACCCAGAGTCTCTGTTATTGACTGTTAATTTTAGAATCGATATTGGGCTACGGCCTTTGAATATGTTGAGCTAATAAGCTAAGTTCGATCTGAGGTGAAATTTAAGCACCTACTCCACTAGCCTGGACAAAATCGAGGGAAACAATGGAAATTGGGATACTCTCTAAGACTATCAGCCGACCGACACTGGAAGAAGAGTTAGACTGTATTCGAGCACACGGAATACGCTGTGTCCAGTTTAGTTTGACTTCTACAAGTTTATCCTATATGCCGGACGAGATTCCACCGTCGGTTCGTGACAATGTTCGACAGACGTTAGCCGCTAAAGGGGTGATCATGTCTGGTATCTCTGGCACTTATAACATGGCGCATCCTAACCCCGTAGTTCGGCAGGATGGTCTGCGGGGATTAAAAGTAATGATTGAGGCCTGTCGGGATTTGGGCACATCGGTGATTACCCTTTGCACGGGCACCAGAGATCCGGAAAATATGTGGCGACGACATACCGATAACGATACAACTGAAGCCTGGCGAGATTTATGTCAATCGGTTAGTCAAGCATTGCCAGCAGCAGAAGAGAAAAAGGTGATTTTAGCCTTTGAGCCGGAGGTGTCCAACATAATTGACTCAGCCCGAAAAGGACGTCAGTTGATTGACGAGATGCAGTCTGACAACCTGAAAGTTGTAATGGATGGGGCCAATATCTTCCATCGCGGCGAGTTAGCAACAATGCGTCAGGTTTTAGACCAGGCTTTCGATCTTTTGGGAGACGATATTGTGCTAGCGCATGCCAAGGATTTGGACCAGGATGGTGAAGCCGGCAATCGACCGGCGGGAAAAGGACTGATGGATTACGACCACTATATAGGGCTACTGCGACAGGTTAACTACAATGGGCCGTTGCTATTACACGGTTTGAAGGAGTCAGAAGTTGCGGAGTGTATCGGTTTTTTACAGCAAAAACTGGTCTGGAAACCCGCTAGCTTTTAAGGTTGATGATCGGTATCAACTGGTGATTCATCGTTGTTGACAAATTTCGAAAGACCGTTTTTGAAACGCTACGCTGCCTGAGCGTCCACAGGCCAACTCCGCTGACATCACGGAAGTGATTATCATGGTTGTTGTACCTACCTCACAAGTGATGCGCCGGCCAACTCCACTATCTACACGCGGTAAGAGCCCGCGAGATAGCGACATAACGATAGTCTCTTAGTAACCCAAGCCTTGACACTCAAACCAACCCCATCATCATGTGGGCATTGGTAATTGCATTTTGTTTGAGAAAATATCGGTTTTAGACTTACTGTGGTTTGAAGGGAGCCAATTTTCCCCAACGTCATAGAGGCTGCCAAATCAATCGATGAAATAATCGCCACGCTTCGCCAAGCCCACGAAAAGAACAAGTTGTTGGGACCGGAATTGCAGAATCTAAGCGGGCTAAATTCATAGATGCGGATTTATCGGGGCTAGATTTGGCGGGTCGCAATTTTTCTAGTTGCGAAATGAGCCGATGCAACGTGCCTAAGCGCAAGGTGTGCTACCCAAGCGCAGATTTTGGATGGAGCGATTCTCTAGGCGAAACTTGATGATACGGAGTTTCTGGGTACGACATTTCGTGAGGCGAATCTTTCTCAATATTCGGCAATCAAGACCAGCTCTGGGATGACCGACCTGGAGGGTGCAGACTTTTTCAACGTGCATCTGGAGGACTCGGCCCTTATTGACGCGCAAGTACGAAAAGCAGATTTTCGCGCGGACAAGATGGTGCGCTAGCCCGGGAAAATTTCCGGCAGGAAAATATCGAATCAGCCGACGGTGAATGTCGGTTTTCATCCCACGCTATTGGAGTCGGCCAAAGCCAATCCCAACAAGGCACAGAAACTTGATGGGGTTTCAATATTGGCTAACTGGACAAATCCAAAAGCCATACCAAAGCGTGATGCCATCTATTGGCATTACCCGCTGGAGAAGCCGCATTTCCTCAGCGGAATCTCGGGTGGCGCGATACGCACAGGCGACTGGAAACTCATTGAGTTCTTCGACACAGGAAAAGTGGAGTTGTTTTTTTCGCCGAAGATGTCGGCGGAAAAAAACAATCTCGTAGGAAAACAACCGAAGTGGGCAGAACGACTGCAAAAACCGTTGGCACGGCAAAGGAACGGCCCAAGCCTTAACCATTTTCATCCATCATCAGTTCGGCGACATCACAGACCTTTACTTCTGAATCCTTCGCGGTAATACCGTCGGTCATCATGGTCAAGCAGAAGGGGCAGGAGACGGCGACAGTCTGGGCGCCAGTGGTCAAGGCCTCGGTGACGCGGCCAGTACCAATACGTTCGCTGGCGGGATCGTCAAACCACATGCGTCCACCACCCGCGCCACAGCAGGCGGTTTGGCAGCCGTGACGCGGCATC
The DNA here is from genome assembly GCA_002699335.1 of Candidatus Poribacteria bacterium. Next base: position 15,704 of record PACG01000013.1, on the reverse strand, counting down.
TCCTCCAGATTTTGTGGTAACAACGTGCGTGGTGGCTCAGTGATGCCATTCACACGCGCGAGGTAGCAGGGATCGTGGTACGTAACCTTTTCATTCATGACAGCAGTGGCCTTGAGTTTTCCGGCAGCCACCAACTCGGCGAGAAATTGCGTGTGATGCGTTACTTCGTACTGGCCGTCAAATTGCGGGTAATCCTGCCGCAATGAATTGAGGCAGTGTGGACAATGAGTGAGGATTTTTTTTACGTCATGACTGCTGAAGGTCTCGATGTTCGAGGTCGCCAATTCCTGAAAAAGAAACTCATCACCCATGCGGCGGGCGGATTCGCCGGTGCAACGTTCCTCAGTGCCTAGCACGGCAAAGTTCACCTCTGCCCACTGCAGCAGCTGGGCTACGGCACGGGCCACCTTCATCACGCGGCGATCGTAGGCGGCGGAGCAGCCAACCCAATAGAGCACGTCGAAGCCGGGGTTGTCCTTCACGGTGGGCACGCCGAGACCATCGGCCCAGCCTAGGCGATCCTGCGAGGGCAGGCCCCACGGGTTGCCTGATCGCTGCATTTTTTGCAGGGAAGTTGCAGGCGCACCGCGGAGTTCGCCTTCGCCGATGAGATGGCGGCGCATCTCGGTGATGTAATCAACTGGACGCACACCGAGAGGGCAAATATCGTTGCAGGCATTGCAGGTAGTGCATGACCACAGTGTTTCCGCGCTAATGGTCTCACCGTGCAACGCGCCGGGCTGGGCCGTCTCCATGTGCCCGCGCAAATCCTGTACCAAATCGCGCGGCGACAGCGGCTTGCCCGCCTCGTAGGCAGGGCACATGTCCTCACAACGACCGCATGATACGCAGGCATCCAGCCTCAGCAGTTCATGCCGTGTAAATTGCTCCAGCCGCCCCGCGCCCACCTCGCCTGTTTTCTCCACCTCTTCCATCGGTATGGGTTCCATGTGTCCGAGTGGACGAGGTATGGTAGCCAGACTAAGTACCCCGGCAATGGCATGGGCCAGCCGACAAAACGGCAGCGCGGCGATAAAGGCAAAGGCGCTCATCGAGTGAAACCACCATAAGCCAAAGTGAATGGAGTCCACGTTAGTTTTGCCCACCCCGGCAGCGACAAATACTTTCGAGCAGCCGAAGCCCACAAACGAGATGCCGGGCATGGGCGTGTTTTCACGGATGATGCGCAGCCCCTCGATGAAATAGCCGGTGACGCCCAGCGTGATGAGCAAGCCGAGCACCAGCCAGTCAGGAGTACGGTGTTCCATTGAGCTGTCCGCGCGCATTCGCCGCCGGGCAAACCACACTGCGGCGCCAATCATCAACAGGCCAAAAGTGTCCATCGTGATTTCGTAGATGACGAAATACGTGCCTTTATGAAACAGGGGGGTTGTAACCTCTCGACCCAAGGCGGCGGAGCCGTAATGTTCGAGGCCCACCAGAATGGTGCCAATGAAAAGCCCGATAAATCCCCAAAAAAGCATCCGGTGAGCGAAACTGGCCGCAGGTCGAGAGCGGCGCAAGGTCCGTTGAGCCAGGACTCGGGTGCAAATATTGTGGAAGGCGTTGGACCAATCGATGTGTTCGGAGTCTGGCCGGCCACGTCGCCAAAGTCGCATACGCCACCATACGCCCCACGCAAACACTGCGCACGATACCAATGCCAGCACGTAAAAAAAAATCCGGGACGTGTCGTCCAGATTACCGAAGATTTCGCGTGACAGCTCGCCGTTCATTGGCTGCTGTTCAACTGCTCGATGAGGCGTGGTACCTCCTCGTACACGTCGCCAATGAGACCAAAGTCGGAGAATTCAAAAATCGGCGCGTCGGAATCCTGATTGATTGCCGCGATGACACGCGAATTTTTCATGCCGGCCAGATGCTGCACCGCACCACTGATGCCAAGCGCGAGGTAGAGATCCGGCGCGACAATCTTGCCGGTCTGGCCGACCTGGAGGGAGTTGGGCGTGATACCGGCATCGACTAGCGCGCGTGAGCTGCCGGTAGCCGCACCGAGCCGGTCAGCTAGGCTGCCAACGAGCCTCTCGTAGTCCTCAGAGCTTTTGAATGCGCGGCCACCGGAAACCACAATGCGCGCCTCGGTTACATCCGGTCGTTCGTCGATCCTGCGATCGATCCCCTCAAACTCCATGTCATTGGGCAACGCAGCAACATCGACGGCCACCGCCTTGATGGCAAACGGCGTGGCTGCGGGCTCGGGTATATCGTAGACGGAGGAGCGTACGGTGATGATTTGCGGCGAGCCTTTGAGCGTGATGGTGGCGATGATGGCCCCGGCAAACATCGGCCGGCGCAGGCGCAGTTCACCCTCTTTCAGTTCGTGTCCAATCACGTCACTGGCCATCGCACCACCGAGGAGTCCGGCCGCACGACCCACGATGTCCTTGGCCCAAGTGGTGGCCGTGGCCACGACAAGCTCGGCTTTGTGCGTACGGACCACTTCGGCAATCACGTGTGCCCAGCGGTCAGCCACGGGATCGGCCAGCGCGGCATTGTCCGCTGCCAGCGCCGGGGCAAATTTTGCGGCCTCGGCGGTCATTGCAGCAATACCTTCACCAAGCACAAGCACAGTGACGTCCTCGGTTATTGCACGCGCAAAGCCCAAGGCGGCACCGCTGCCCCGCCGCAACGCCGCACCATCGTGTTCCATTAAAACCAGTGCCTTCATTTTTCAATCACCTCTGCTTCGCGTAGCTTGGCGAGAAGGTTGGCAACATTGCTGACTTGTTCGCATTGGCGTTGGTTGTTCACAGCCTCCATGGACAGGAGCTGTACGCGGTGCTCGAGAACCACGCCCAACTCGGCAGGAGTGGTATGCTCGATGGATTTCTTTTTCGCCCTCAGGATGCTGGGAAGCGATGCGTAACGGGGCTCGTTGAGGCGGAGGTCCGCAGTGACCACAGCGGGCAGTGTCAAGCAGATGACCTCAATACCCAGGTCCGTCTCGCGATGCACACGCAGGCCGCCGTCGATAAACTCGAGCTGTGAAGCAAAGGTCGCCTGTGGCCAGCCGAGCAACGCGGCAAGGAATTGACCTGTCTGGTTGGAATCGTCGTCCACGGCCTGTTTACCCATAAGCACAAGGCCGGGTTGTTCACGCTCGATAACGGCAGTGAGCAGGCGAGCGACATTCCATGGGTCGAGCATGCCGTCGTGCTCCACCAGCAGTGCCCGGTCGGCACCCATGGCAAGCGCGGTACGCAGCTCAGCCTCGCCTTCACCCGGGCAGATGCCCACGGCTACAATCTCGGCATCAGGATGCGCAACCTCACGGATGCGCAATGCCTCCTCCACGGCGATGGCGTCGAAGGGGTTTAGAATGAATGACACCGCGGCGTCATCAATATTGCTGCCATCAGCCTTGAGCCGCAATTTCTGGTCAGGGTCGGGAACGCGTTTGCAGGGGACGAGAATCTTCATGCTGCGTCTCCTCTCCTAGCCGGTCTCGGAGATTTTTCCCTCCACCCGGCCGTAGTAACTGCCCTGCATTTTGTAGCACCGCTCTTTAATCTCGGCGCGGTCTTGAAAGCCGGGCATATCCCAGTAACGGTCGGCCTTAATAGACTCAATATCGTAGGACGATTTGCCATCAAGGATCAGCTCACTCATGATCACACCGATGACCGGGCTCTGCACGATGCCGTGCCCGGAGAAGCCGGTGCAGTGGTAAAGTCCCTCGTGGCCCGGCAGCTGGCCGCAAAAAGGCCGGCCGTCGGGCGTGAAGGTCATCATGCCGGTAGTGACATGCATTGACGTGCGCTCGTTGATCCAGGGAAAACGTTGCTGCGCGGAATGGATAAGCATCGCCAGATGGATGTCGTCAAGGCGCATCTTCATGGCAGACATGTCGAAGTCCACCGGTAATGTGTCCATGTCGTACTCGGTGCAGTCTTCACCGTAGATACCGATAAGCAGCCCACCGTTTTCCGGCCGGCCATAGATGCGGTGATGACGGTTTCGGAAGCCCGGGCTAAGCTGGTCCACTGGATGATCCGGATCCGGCTGCGTGGTGAGGTACACATGACCCAGCGCAGCGGTGGGCAGTGTGGTCTTGGCAAGATCGGCGATGAGATACGACCACGGCCCGGCAGCGTTCACGATGATGGGAGCGTGGAAATCACCCTGGGACGTCTGCACGCCGGCTACCTTATCGCCATCTAGCAGCACTCCAGTGACGGGACAGTTGGTTTGGTAACCCGCTCCATGGCGCTTGCCTACTTTGTGGTACGCAACGGCTAACTCGGATGGCTGCAGGTGGCCGTCGGTGGGACACCAGCAGGCCTCGATGAGGTCTTCGGTGTACATATAGGGCATGCGCTCAGCCAACTCAGGGATGGGTATATTGCTGATATCAAACCCGATCGACTGACCCATCCTGACAAGATCGGCAATCTCCTGGGCACGCTCAGGCGTCTCGGCCACGCGCACGGAACCGGTCTGCACGTAAATCTCAACGTCCGTCTGTTCCTCCAGCTCCTTCACGATCTTCACGCCATCCATGAGCATGCGCGTGTGCTCAGAGGTGCCGCGCAACTGCCCGAGTAGACCCGCGGCGCGTCCTGTGGAGCCGTTGCCGATCTGTTCACGCTCAAGCACCCTCACTGAGGTACCACGCTTGGCCAACTGCATGGCGGTGGATAAACCGGCCACACCAGCCCCGATAATGATGACGTCTGAGATGTTCTCCCTCACTGGTTAGTGTCCCAGACAGTAGTAAGTTTCATAATAGTGCTGCGCATCGCGCTGGGCGGTCTCCCAGTTCCAGCCATTGGCGGCAAAGCGGTCGGGCGATAGGCTACGCACATAATCGGAAGGTGTGTCCTTCAGCATCGACTCCACTACGTGACGGCCGATGCCGGCGCTACCGGACACACCGTGAGCGTTGCAACCGCCGGCCATCACGAAGCCTGATAACTGACGGCTTGGGCCAATGATGAACCGGCCGTCGGGTGTAAAGGTTGGCCATCCTCGGAACACGCTGCGCAGACCCAACTGGTTCACTTTTGGCAGGTGCGGCCCGAGTTGTTCGGCAAACCCGCCGAGGGCCTCATAGTCCGGTTCAATGACCGGCGGTCCATCAGCCAGCGGATAATCTCGTGGGTCAGTGGAGAGTCCCTTTGGCTCCCAACCGCCGCAGAGGAGCGCGTTGGTCTCCGCGCGCAGGTACAGCGTCGCATCAGGGATACGCACCACAGGCAGGTCGGGGCCCAAGCCATCGGCATGGACAGTCACGAAAAACTCATGACGCACCGGCACAATAGGCAGCTCAAGTCCAACGCTCATGGCCACGTGAAACGCATGCGCGCCGGCAGCGTTCACAACCATTTTGCAGGCTATGGTGCCCGTGTCGGTTTCCACGCCAGTCACGCACGCGTTCTCCACGTGGATGCTGCGCTCAGGTGTGCCGGTCAGAAATTTTGCGCCCATGCGCCGAGCGTGTGCCACGTAGGCCATGGTCAGGTCGCTCGGCTGCAGATAACCATCAGAAGGACACCATAGCACGGCCTTGGCTGCAGCGAAATTCATCAGCGGCCACTTGGCCTGTGCGGCGGCGTTTTCGATGAACTCCACCTCCAATCCGGCTTGGTCAGCTACAGCCTTCATCTGCCCAAACTCCCTTACGCGCCTGTCGTTCAACGCCACGCGCAGCGACCCTACCTGTCGCCAGCCGGGGTTGGCCAAGTCGTCGGCCTGCAGTTCGGAGAATGTCTGCACTGACCTCATTGCCAGCTTAGTGCGCTCCACACTATTACGGACCTGACCCACGAGACCCGCCGCCTGACCGGAAGTTGCCGCCGCCATGGTCAGTTCCTTCTCCAGTAGTAGGACATCCTCCACCCCCGCTTTCACCAGCGAATATGCCACGCCGCACCCCACAGCACCGCCACCGATGACAATCACATTCGCGCTCTTGGGTTGGTCACTCATCTGGAAAGCTCCACAAGATACCAGCGCACGAACGCGTCCACATTATATTTCTTATGGGTGGAGGCGGTCAGGCCCGGTAGGTGCTGGAACTGATCAGCAGATCGTTTAGCGAGATTGGTTAGAGCGCCAATTGAAATTGTCAACCCAAACAATATCGATAACACGACCTTAAACTCTATTCGTTTTGGTTAAACAAATCCGGTTGGTAGACCATCAGTCAATGATGTTCATTTTCGGGATGTGATAACTACAGAGGCTGTCACCTGAGGCAATGTGACATTCGCGCCGGATTGGAAAGCCAAGTAGATTCTGAAAGAATGAAAGCTCAATCTGGCAAAGTTGCTTGTACTTCTCAGCGATATCGATTAAAGCACAGTGGTGCTCTCTGAACATGAATGCATCTTGGGTTTCTTCAACTTCGACCATATGTCCTTCATGATTGAAAAAGTCAGCCAGCGCTCCAACTTTCTCGGCTAAACTAGCGTACGTCCGCCCTTGAAAATAGTCCGCTGCTCGCTGTTCCATTTGTTGCCGGAGAAGGGAGTATACCTTTTTTTCACCGTCGGTGGCCGCCACTGCATCCAACAGACTGATGGCAAAGCCCGGATAGTTACGAGGAAAGAGCTGATTGACGGCCTTTGCCGTTAAGTGATAGACGTTGCGTGGACGACCTCGGTCGCCTTTCTCTTTGGTATAGTCAACATATCCATTATCTTCCAGAACATCGAGATGTTGTCGTACCGTTACCTTGTGCAGACCGAGTTGCTCGCCGATCTCGGTGCTACTTAACCCTTGATTTCTCTTTAGCACTCGCACGATCTTGTTACGTGTTCCTTTCGGAATCGTTGCCACTTCAGACACCTCATTAGTACAAAAAATTATAACAGAAAGGCTGATCATTTGCCAAAAATTCATCACAGATCGGCAGTAGATTTATATCGAGCACTAAAGTTGACGAACCACCTTTCAAGTGTTAAGATGCAGACATCTAAAAATGAGGAGGAAATGATACGATGATGCTCACTGTTGAGCAAGCACGGAATAAAATATTGAAGGCCGTTTCAGTCTTACCTGTCGAACAGCGACATATTTCGAATAGCCAAGGTTGTATTCTGGCTCAGGATATCTATGCTAACGAAAACATACCACCTTTCCGAAACTCGGCCATGGACGGGTTTGCTGTTATCGCCGACGACTTGCAAGGGGCGTCGAAGGATCAGCCCGCTACGTTATCGATAGTGGAAGTCATTCCGGCAGGTCATACGCCACAACAGACACTCACATCTGGACAGACCGCCAAAATTATGACCGGGGCGATGCTACCTGAGGGAGCAGATAGCGTTGTGATGATAGAAGTTACTCAATCAGACGAGCAACGAGTTCAGATCTACGAAAGCGTGGTAAAGGAGAAGAACGTCCGTTTCCCCGGCGAAAGTGTTAAAACCGGCGATCTGGTCATGTCGAAAGGAAAGCAGATTCGACCCCAGGAGATCGCTATGCTGGCCTCATTAAATACCGGGCAGATTGACGTTTTTCGCCCACCAATAGTCGCTGTTATTTCCACTGGAGACGAACTGACTGAACTGGGACAGGACCTAGATCCAGGCAAAATTCGGGATAGTAATCGCTATGGCATCTGCGCGCAAGTAGAAGAAGCTGGATATCAAGCTTTGGACTTAGGGATTTGTCGGGATAATGAAGCTGAATTGGAACAAACCTTACGCCGTGGGCTGATGAAAGCCGATGCCTTGGTTACCAGTGGCGGTGTTTCCGTTGGTGAATACGATATTGTCAAATCGGTTTTGTCTCGTTTGGGGAAAATTAACTTCTGGCGAGTTGCAATGAAGCCAGGTAAGCCACAGGCTTTCGGGCTGGCCGAAGGAAAACCAATTTTTGGCTTGCCTGGTAATCCGGTCTCTTCTTTAACCGTTTTTGACCTTTTTGTTCGGCCCGCGTTACGGAAAATGGCGGGTCATACCATACTGAACCGCCCGATCTTTTGTGCTGTTCTAGAGCAAGATGTGGTTAATAACTCAGATCGAGTCAATTATACACGGGCCATCATTGAGAAACGAGACGGTCAGTATTATGCTCAAATTACCGGGGCCCAGGGTTCAGGTATCCTTTACTCTTTAGTTTTGGCCAACGGCTTAATTACAATCCCCCCTGATACAACGGTCAAATCGGGTGAATTGGTCGAGTTGCAATTCTTTGGAAATGCGCTGTAACCTTGACTTTGATTGATTCGCTCCTGGATTTAATTTTGTGCTATTTGTGTTACGCTAACAATCAGCAAAATGAGTATGTTGCTTTCCACTCAGAGTGGCGATTAATGTCCACTCTCCCTGTAGTTTGGCGAATATTTAGTACACTATACGCCCTTTGGCCTCCCGTCACCAGAGGGCTTTTTTATTGCTAACTCCAATGCTAGTTGAACTCGAAAACCTAACCGTTCACTACGGCCAGAAAATTGCCCTCGATAACTTGAATCTTCAACTTGAGGGTGGAGCAATCGGTCTATTAGGTCCAAACGGGGCCGGCAAAAGCACATTGCTCAAAACGTTACTCGGTTTTTTGAAGCCCACAGCAGGTATTGCTCGCTTGTTCGGACAAGACGTAACTCATCAGGGAACAGATGTTCGCCGTCAGATCGGATATATGCCCGAGAATGACAGTTATATTCCGGGCATGAGTGCTGTCAGTTTCATCGGTTACGCCGGGCAACTGTGTGGGATGACAAATAGAGCAGCAAAACAGCGTGCACATGAGGTACTGAACTATGTCGGTATTGGTGAGATCCGGTATCGACCGATTGAAACCTATGCAACTGGACTTCGTCAGCGACTGAAACTAGCGCAAGCCCTAGTACACGATCCAGCACTGCTTCTACTCGATGAACCAACGAGTGGGATGGATCAAAAAGGCCGGGAGTCGATGTTATCGCTAGTTGCAGATCTAGCCGCCAATCGAGAGATCCACGTCATTTTTTCCTCCCATATTCTGAACGATATTGAATCAACTTGCACTAGCGTGATTGCTCTCAATGATGGGGAAATCGCATTTTCAGGAAACCTCCAGGTTTTTCAATCAACCCAAAAGGTAACTTATGATCTGGGGTTAAAGGGAGATGTGAACCAATATATAACAGCCCTAAATCAATACGGTTGTAATTGCGAACGAATGTCAGAATTAAGGATCTTAGCTATACCTGATGAGCAGACTATAGCAACTTCAGATGATGAAATGAATGGAGGGCTCTTTTTCCAGGTAGCACTAGAGACGAATACCCAAATTCGACATTTACGACTCGTCAAACCGTCGCTGGAAGATGTTTTTCACCAGCGCCTGACCGATACTAATTCACCTCAGGATTAAGGAGATCATAGATTGGCACAAATTATCGATGGCAATCGAATTGCCAGATCAATCCGCAGCCAAATCAGGAGACAGGCGAAGCGGCTCGGCCTAACACCGGGTTTAGCGGTTGTACAAATCGGGAGCGATCCTTCCTCCACCATCTACGTTAATCATAAAGAAAAAGACTGCCACCGCGTCAATTTCTACTCCGAAGTTCACCAGCTTCCAGCGGATGTCAATCAAAATGACGTCATAGGCTTGATCGCAGATCTTAATCAGTCCGATAAAATCGACGGTATTATCACTCAAATGCCGACACCGGAGCATATTGACGGACAAACTGTAATTAACGCTATCAAGCCAGAAAAAGATGTTGATGCGTTGAGTACTATTAGTCAGGGGAATCTACTGATCGGTCGTTATCAAATTGCTCCCTGCACACCGACAGGAATTATCCGCTTGATCGATGAAACCGGAGTTGAGATCAAGGGGAAACGGGCGGTCTGTCTTGGACGCAGTACGCTAGTTGGTAAACCTATTGGGCTGTTGTTGATGGAACGCCAAGCCACCATAACCTATTGTCACTCACGGACAGCCGATCTGACAACCGAAACCCGCCAAGCGGATATTTTGGTAGTGGCTACGGGAAGACCAAAGATGATTACGGCCGAGATGATTAAGCCAGGAGCCGTAGTAATCGATGTTGGGATTAACCGGGTTGGAACCGAACTGGTGGGTGATGTCGATTTTGAAGCTGTGAGTGCGGTTGCGGGAGCAATCACCCCCGTTCCTGGCGGTGTTGGACCGATGACCCGGGCCATTTTATTGGAAAACACCCTCAAGCTGGCCGCAGGAAATCGGTCCCCAACATCGTGATGCTAGAACAGATTTACAACATCCCCTGGCAGATGTGGATCCTAGGCGCATTATCACTCTCTATCGGTTGGGGAATTCGGGGTAATTTTGGTCACGAAGTTGGTGCGGCCCTACCCGGTGCGTTGGCGGCGATAGCCATTTGCCTAGCTTCCGGCCGTTTGGACTGGCTCCCGCGAGTCCATTTTTTCGCTATGTTTGGCGCAATTGGTTGGTCTTTTGGCGGAAGCATGTCCTACATGCAGGTCGTCTCTTACACTCATTCCGGTCACTCCCCTACCATCCTCTACGGTTACGTCAATCTATTTGCCATTGGTTTTTTGTGGGCGGCTCCAGGCGGCCTTGCCATCGCTTTACCGACGATCTTAGACAACTATAGATTGGGCCTGTTTTTTCTGCCTTTTCTGTCGGTTTTTACCGGTTGGGCATTGCAGCTATTTCTGGTCGATCTGATTACGCGATACAACTACGATTATCAATCGTCCCAACGACACGAAAGCCTCCTTTACTGGTACGACACCGATTGGCTGGATGTTACCGTTGCTATGGGAGCGACCTTGACCGTGGTGGCTATACGCGGTGGGTTTGATTTTGCCACTTCGTTGATTCTGCACCTGAGTATTGGTTGGTGGTTCGCTTTTCTGGTTCTGGTTAACCTGCTAAAATTACGCATGACGCCACCCAGGGGTGACAACTGGTCTGGTTGTGTTGGAATTGTTCTAGGTGCGGTTGTTTTTTGTCTCCGCCACGCCTTGCATCAACTTTTGCTGGTAATTCTGGTAACGGGTTTCCTCGGTGGCTTGGCCTTCTCACTTGGACAAATGAGCAAACTCTTTTGGATCAGGACTGGTTGGCAGACCAACTGGCACAGTGTCATGGAGCAGACCCAGGGCTTTCTATTCGGCTTGGCCTTGGTCGCTGGCGTCGGTATGCTTCGGTTGACCCAACCTCCAGTTTCTACTGCCTCAGATCTGCCTCACTGGGCGCACATTTTCGCTGTCATTTTTGTGTTGGTCGTCTTAACTTACCTTAATCATCGTAAAGCTGTCTCTACCTGGATTCATCAGGTATCTTCACTGCCCAAAAGATTTTATGGCCTGCCAGCCGCAGGTTTGTTTCTGCCTTCCAGGGGCCTCATCGGTTGGTTTGAATTAATTTATCTCTCAATCGGTGGTGCCATTCTATATCTACTAATCATCCATTTCGAGCACCCGATTCCGTTATTCCCCGAGAGTTGGCTAGGTCGAGGTCAGTTGTTATACCTGGTTTTCACCTGGTGGATTATCATCTTCAATTTTGAACGCGCACTGACCGGATTTTCACCTGGCCGATTGGTGACAGAAGGTGTTGTCACCTTTAATGGCGTTTTGGTGACCATACTGGTCTTATCGGTTCCGGCCGGGTTCTCAGTTTCTCCCTTCATAGCTTTTGGCGAGCAGCAGTGGCTTAACAGAGCACTTCTGGCGGGGTTTGCTGTTTTGATCAGTTCTTCTTTCCTTTTCTGGCTGATAACACAAATGCTGTATGGTCGTCAACCCGTGGGGCATTCAGGTTTACATATACGCTTTGGCCCTAACCGCACAGCCACCACAGACAAGCCTAAATCAGGACAAGCTCACCCTTAGCTGAGTGAGATTCAGTCCTGAAGTAAGTGGGTAATACCAATTCTCTTGAATGGTTGTGTATAAAGGATGTATGTTGATAGAATGTGAAGAAACATTCCTCAGATAGGTGAAACGGCCGAAGCCCTGGGAATCCTGACGCAGCGAGAAAGCAAGACGCAACGGTGCCTTCAGATGCTATGGACTCTGAAGACGGGTAAGTGCCACGGGTCGTCGACAGTCGCCACTACAGACTAGGGTACTGACTGGAGCCAATGCATCAGTTCAAACTCCAAGCTACCAACTCGGCCTGCCAAGCTGAATCCAACAGTTTCCATAGTCGTTGTGCCACCGTCGACTACATCTTCTATCAAACAAGTTCTAAGGCACAACACTTTTGATACAGCGAAAACCAACGTAATCAAGCATACTGGCTGGATGCTTTTCAGTACGACGAGAAACACGCATACGAGTTGGAGGATAACTCCAGGAACCACCCCGTATGACGAGCATCGTACCTGATATAGGACCTGTTGGATTATACTCTGGGGATTTTGCATAGTAATCTGCACCATACCGGTCAAAACACCATTCAAACACATTGCCTGCCATATCATACAATCCATAATCGTTAGGAGGGAAAGCTCCAACGGAGGCAGTGTATTTATATTCATCACTAACGTTTTTATTTGACCAATTTAAGTTGATGGTTTTATCGGCAAAGTTTGCTCGTTTCCCATCAACTTCAGCATCACCCCACGGGTATTTTTTGCCAATTAATCCGCCACGTGCTGCGTATTTCCATTCTGCTTCGGTCGGTAATCGTTTCCCCATCCGCTTAGCATAGGCCATAGCATCATGCCAACCGACGCCAACCACGGGATGATTGGGTGCAAAATTAAATGTATTCCAGTACAAAGGTAAGTGAAATCCTGTTTTGTCAATAAACTCCTTATACTGGGCATTAGATACTCCATAAATATCCAGATAAAAAGCATCCAAACAAACTTTATGTCGTGGGGTTTCATTTTCGAACCAGCCTGCTTCTGCGGCGGAAAAATATTGTTTTTCTGACCGAAGAAGTTGAGGTATTTGGCCCGCATCTGTCCCTATTTCAAACTCTCCAGCAGGAATAAGCATCATATTCTCCGGATGTTGTGTGGCGAAGGCTTGAATTTTTAGAGGCCTTTTTGTCACGACAGGTTCATTGAGGCTGTCGCTCACAGAGATAACTACATCTATTTTCTGACCTGCTAAGGCTTGAGAAACTTCCCAGATCGCCGTTGCAGCGTCGTAGATAAGATCTCTCCATTTACTATCCAAATATAGGTCAATTGATCCTCATCTGGGTCATGCGCAACCACTTTGAAAACAACAGTTTCTCCCGGTTGGACTGTTGTCGGTAGTATCAACTTTTCAATAACTGGTTTAGCATTATCACCACGGCCACAAGTCAAAGAACTCAAACAAAGAGCGGTAAGAACAAAGGAATAAGGAGCAACTGTTATAATTGATTTCAAATCAGGCAGGAGCCAAACCAATTCAATTTATACGCGTATCTCCATCAACACAGACGAGAGTTGTTAAGGTAGCAACCTAGCCTCTTACGTCAAATAGGCCATACGCCAACATCCTTCAGGTCTAGCTTGAACTTCCATTGTCTAGGCAACAAAGTTAACAATTTTCCTTCCTGACCACGAGCCTTTCCAACTAGATCTTGATAGATTTCTTTATGCTACTCTAAGGTAGTTCTAAAATCACGGGCCCATTCTGGTGTATAAGGAAGAAGACCAGACTTAATTATAATGACCATCATTTTATCAGCCCATTCCAGACCTGCCTGAAATTGCACTTGCGCCACAAACCGCTCCATCTTCACATAAGATTTCATATGATTATGAACTAATCTCAGGACTTGGACGCGCTTTATGGACCTACAATCCTGGACTAATTCTTCGGTTGAGATATTAAATAGTCTCGTTTTTGCTGAACAGGAGGGAATATCGTTTCCCACTGCATTAGCCTTCCCCAAGTCTGATGTGAGGTAGTCTGCTCAACAGCAGATTCAAGCGTCCAGATGTATTCCTCTACCACATCAGCGGCCTTAACCTAAAATTTCCGGCAATAATCGCGTACTAAAGCCTTGACATCCGCTTCAGCATCCCACATCAATTTGGCACGCACATAATAATTCAGATGAGTGACCATCCATGAGTTTGTCCCCTCAGTCGAGAAGCCCCAAGTGCCACGACTCCTAAAATACGGCATATCATGTTCAAATTGTGGATTGCAGGAAAGGGTAGATTTACTAAAGAGTTGCCCGGGTCATAATCATAGATAAACACACTGTTGAGTGTATCGGTCCACCGATCCAACAATTGTTTGTAAAGTGTATGCTGTCAGCATCTTTTATCACCCGCATGATGAAGGGTACACGCAGCAATAATCGCGGATTGAATACCAGGTTTGGGCTGAATTCTGCAATCCCTTCGGGTAAACGAACACGATTGGCATAACCATTAGTAAGCACCCATCGATCAGGAAATTCCTCATAGACCTCCTTGGCAATACAGTTAGCAAAACGAAACCACAAATCACTTAGGCTAGGATCCCCATAACCTTTGTGGTTAAATTCGGGAATACTATCGTGACAACGCTGACAATAGCACATTGGGAACCTGTCTGGCGGGGCAAAGCCAAAACTCAGTGTATCTAGATTATCTCGGAACGTATCTTTAATTGTCTTGACCGCAATATTGACCGTTTCTGGTTCGGAAAGACACAACATATCGCTACGCCGGTCTCCATCTTTATTGAGAGCAAACAGGTGGGGGGAACTCTCAAAACATTCCTCAGCCGGAACCAATCGACGAATACTCCTATCTCTCGGGAGACTCAAAGATAATGTATTTTATTTGTTGCGATCACGCCATAGATGAAAGTCTTGATGATCTTGATCGGTGGTTGGCGCCCATCCCGAATACCAGATATTCCGGATACGGAAACTCGGTTGTTCTATACGATCCATGGCACGGACCGAAATGGTATCTATTTCGGGTATGGCTTCGCTAAATTCTCCTGGAAAGAACCAACGACATCCTAATTCTTCGAGAAAGCGTAAACAGCATAAATAGTTCCAAGATATTCGCCGTCTGCGTTACCTGCTAAGATCAGGCTATTTACAACTGTTTTGATAACAAAACCTTCCTCATTCAATTGGAAAGTAAAGCCGGAAAGTACTTCTATACTCAAGGCCTTGACCTTCTGACTGTGGCCCACCAGAATAGTGTTTTCAGAGATATCCTCTGATCTTTTTTATTTCAATATGTGCAACACTAATCTTTTCGATATAGTCCTGAAGAATACAAGCGGCTTCTTGAGCTTGTTCGCTGGGTTCGTTTGCTAACACGATTGTGGCTTGTGTCGTTCGACGAGAACCAATTTCTAACCTCCGCATCTTGGTGATTGGTTACTATAAAAATAACTGATAGAATTGGGCAACTGGTTTAACTCAAGTTGCACCCCAAAGTAGTAGATGGGTTAGAAACCGGGTTTCGTTGAACCCATATCCGCAACAGCGAACAAAAGCAAGAATTTCCAAATTCCGCTGGCAAAAGATCGGTTTTTTCAGATAGGTAGAAACGTGGATTAGTTTATATTACACTTTTGACTTTTGCAACATCTTAGAGAAAGACTATCAAAGTTCATTTGCCGATTTCGATCTAGGAGCTTAGCACTGTACCCGTATGGATTCTTTTAGTACAGATCGAGAAAGGGAAATCTACCTTGTCAGCTACGATAATGGTATTATTTATCATCTGGATTTAACTAGCCAATTCATTTATACTGATAGTGGCACACGCCACAATGCGGAAGTAGAAATTCTTCGATTTTTCAGAAAGGATAAGCAGTCAGATAGAGAGT
>PACG01000163.1 GCA_002699335.1 Candidatus Poribacteria bacterium | reverse complement strand
AAAACATCTTCGATGACAATGTACCCACGCAGGTCAAACAAATATTTCTCAACGTCTGTCATGACGTCCTCCTCGAATCCAGTAGGATAAATCTGGTCGCTGGAAATACACTGAAAAACTGACATTATTCAGCTAAATCAATCAAACTTTTCACGGTCGCAAACCACGCCTTTTCATCTTACGCCATCTGCACGTCACCCGGATTGTGCCATCATTTTCTGTTGATGTCAAAGCAGTGACGGATGGTGAGTCTAGTAACAACTAGCCTGAGGTTTAGTGTGGTTAAAAGCTTGTCGGCTAGCGGATTTCTGTTTGATTTTGCCAGTGCAGGGGCAGAAGTCAAGTGTGTTGGCCCAAGCTCTCTTGAAGTAGATCTCGGAAGCAGAGAACAGTAACCAAGGAAAGAGGAAAAGGGTACCAACTGGGTGGCTGATACCCGCCTGATTACCCCGTGCACCAGTTATCTATTGCCCGGGTTTCTGCGATGATGGCTGATAGCTATGACCTTCAGCCATCATCGCAGACCAGCATTGTTTTAGTAATACGTTTGGTGTCTNTGCTGGACGTCAGTTTTGCTTCAAATGAATGGCGTTTATTTTAGGCGGATAATTTCCTGTTGATTCTCTGTTAAGCCCTCCATAACGTGGTCGCTAAAGACTAAACCCTGCCCCCCCCAATCTGGCATATAACCAACGCTATAACAGTAATAGAGGGTTCGGCGTGAACGCCCTGAGATGTTCACCATCGAACCGTGGGNTAAAGCCTCAGTGAAAATAATAGCGTCGCCAGCATCGGCTGGTATTGGTGTGAAAACTGGGTTCTCATCCGGATGGTTACCCCAAGGTCGAGTAAAATTACTCTTATGTGATCCTGGAATACCGGCGAAGCAGCCATCCTCCACATTACAATCCATTAGGGGGAACACGACCTTGGTTAATGTCGAAACCATCTCACCATTGCGGCAATGGTATTGGCATTTGTCGCTGATTGGAATATTGTGCCCATGTAATCCTGAGTAACCACCAGCCCATCGGTAGATTGTATAAGTATGATTGAGCCGGTACGAGCCACAAGTCACCCCTTGGACAACTGATAATACCTCAGGAATATCAATTAAAAAATTGAAAGCANCATCGGCCTCTAAAATATTAGAAATATAGATTTCCTTTTCTGTTTTTGGTGTGCCAAGACAAAGCGGCACAGGAAAATCTTCAGCAGGCATATCTTCAAAACGATCCAACGATTTATTGCATTCCTTCACTACAGATGCAGGCACGACATCTTTCAGCACGATGTAGCCTTGCAGATCGAATAGGTATTTTTGCTCTTCGGTCATGGGTATCCTCTCAACATTTTATTTGATTTATTTTTGCACAAAGGGTACCAGCTAAGGACAGATGATACCCGCCTGATTACCCCGCACACCAGTTATCTGCCCGGGTATCAGTAATACTGTCTGGAGGCTATTTACGCCAATCAATCTTCAGTNTCATAGGGTGCTTGATCAGTCAACAGGTCTAAATTAGCATCAAACCAACATACCGTTTAAGTATTAATAAAGCCCTAAAATACAAAACTACAATACTTGTTGTCCTCAGTGCTGCTTCGGAGGTCAGGTCCGTTTAGGNTTCTGTTATAGATACTTTTACCATGCTATCGCCTTGGTCGATCGCATTGACAACTTCTTGCCCCTGAATTACTTGGCCAAAGACCGTATGCTTACCATCCAAATGTGGTTGCGGTNCATGACAGATAAAGAATTGACTGCCATTGGTATTCGGGCCCGCATTTGCCATTGATAGAGATCCGGTTTGATGAGTATGCGGGTTGNCGTCGAATTCGTCATCAAAACGATAGCCCGGACCTCCGGAACCTGAACCGGTTGGATCGCCACCTTGGATCATAAAATTATTTATCACCCGATGAAATGTAATTCCATCGTAAAAACCTTCGTTAGCNAGAAAGACAAAATTATTAACTGTATTAGGTGCCGCATTAGCATAAAGTTGGATCTCAATCTGGCCTTTACTAGTTTGCATTANGCAGTGATATTGCTTGGTGTNGTCTATNTGTAAATCAGGGGGATTATCCCATTGCTGGGGCATTGCTCTTCCTTTCTTAAGTTTGTCGAATTCAGCCTTTATTAACCTGGTAAGTTGAACAATATATCGAGTAGGGTATAAATCGTCANTACCTNCATAGGATAGCCAAGGCAGTAGCCGGCAGTCCACACATAATGCCGGAATAGAACTGCATAGCTTGGTCTTCATCGACTAGTACCTTCGACTTCACTCTACAAATCAGGGCCAANAACTTGACTGTCTTTGTCGATGTTAACTAGTCCTGACACTATTTTTCGGGCCATGAAGACATAAACCGGATCGGTATAGCCATCGGTTCTGTCCTCGGTGGAGAAGCCAACCGGCGTTATGTCCAGAAATTGGCCCGGCGTGAATTTGCTCGATTCGGTTTCTGACTGCTCAAAGTAGAGGCGAAGCAGATCTTGTTTTTGCCTGTCTGTTGCCTGATGCCAGNCGGCAATCGCCTTGGTGGGAAACATCCGATTGGAGTAAAAGATGATTAAAGGGCGGTCCGGTTGAAGAATACGGTTGATCTGTTGAAAGACCAAAACAGGTTGGGTCAGGTATTGGATTGACACCGTGATGACCACAGCCCCAAAGATGTTATCGGCAAACGGTAAAACGGGATTCCGGTTCAGGTCGTGAACCAGAAATTCTCCTAACATTGAATTAACCGCTAATTCAGTCNGGTTCATGCCTAGTCCAACCACATTTGCCGGTTCGAAATCGGCTGGAAAGTGGGAATAGGCACTACTCATCAAATCCAGCACCGGTTGGTCAGTGGGTAGAATACCGGATAAGAATCTGGAGATGGCCCGGCTGGCGTTTTCGTCGATATGTTTAACGATCCTGGGTTGGGCGTAAAAGATGGCGTCGTTAGACTCATCGATCCGTCGGAATAATGTTGTCAGCGCATCNCNATTGTGTTGGAGACGAGAAATCAATGTTTTTGGGGTGGCTTCATCATCCGTAAGTATAAAGAAATAATGAAAAAGGCTTATTTAAAATCGATTAGCATCAGTGATGTGGTCGACAACAATACCAGCCGTTTAGCTGTGCGGATAAGGAGGGATAGGCTTCAAGTCCACATCTTCGCTATAGTCAAACTATTCCCAGTAACGGAGAGGGTGAAACATAAGGAAGCACCTGAGCATCCGCTTGAGGCATAAAAAGATAAATACTAATGGAATAACAATCATAGACAAATACTTTCTGATTATAATCTCCTGTTATTTACCAAACAACTCAGATTATAACCGATTAGGTTTCAGGATGTAAGTCGCTGGGTTATGCGACCACTCAAGCCAACCAACAGCCTGTTATCTCGTTATCTGCGGCGCGGCATGGCCAAGCATTAACGGAAACTTGTTATCAAGATGAACATCAGCAACTAGCCGACATGCAGGAGCGATCGTTGCTTCAACGGCTAAAGGTCATTCTAGTAGCCGACTGACTAGTCATACCGAGTTAACAAGCTCTCGCTGGCTCAAAAGTTTCTAAATCTTTTGCTCACCTGGCTTTTTTCATAGCTGGAATTTCATGTTTATTCTCTTTATTCCTTTTCGGGCTTAGCCTACTAATGCCATATCTATATCATTGTATTTAGTCCTATTTCAATTGGAAGACTTGTGTTATTTATTCATCCACGGAACTGTGTTATCATACAAGAGAACTTATAAAGAAACTAGTTTATGCACAATTCCAAATTAGTACAGCAGGTTTTCGATACCGGCTATTGTGTGCTAGAAGGCTTCTTTGGCCAGCAAGTCAGGGAACAGATTGTCTCAGTTCTACACAAGGTATGGACGGATGCAGAATGCCCTAGCATGGGAGGAGTCTTTGGCTTCGTATTGCACCCTCTGCTGAAGTTTGCCCCTGAAGTAGCACCATTCTATGCCCAAGCCGAAATTATTGATCTCATGGCTGAAGTTTTGCAGGATGAGGTCAGACTGGCACACAGCGGCGCTATTCTCTGTGATGAAACTCGTAGTTTTTGCCACTGGCACTGTCATTTAAATGGAGACCGCCCTAACCAATGGTATCCCAAACGGAAAAATCATCACGGGGTCGACCGACTACTCTGCAACGTCTATCTTCACGGTTCTGACTCGGCCACAGGAGAACTGCTGGTCTGGCCGCGAAAAACCACCGACTCGTGGGAGATGCCGTTCGATGATTTATTGAATGAATGGAACGGGCAAGCGGTGGTTGCTTGTCCGCCTGGCTCAGCAGTGATTTTTGACACTGCTCTATTTCATGCCGCGCG
Source organism: Candidatus Poribacteria bacterium (assembly GCA_002699335.1). The sequence goes on along the minus strand of PACG01000163.1, from coordinate 8,868 downwards.
CAGGCCAACTCAAGCTGGGCACCGCTATATCTGGGGCGGCCATTACCAGGGGAAAAACAACCTGACCTCCCACCGAGAGGATAACTGGTTTGAAAGCTCTCTGATCGAGCAGTATCGTCAAGATTATCCGCTATTTGCGTCCTTGACAGATATATCGCCAAGCCTCGTCACAGAACCAGAAATTATAGGACACATCTGATAGACCCACTCGTTACACCTCATGAGTGAAAAACGGTATGAATCCGAACTAGCTAAGATTGAGAGGCGGTTGTTCTGCAACAGTTGAAGGCTGTATTTATCGGCGGGTAAGCATTGGGAAGACCCCTCTGAGCTTCAGCGATAAAATCCAGTGGGAAAAAACACCCAATTCGTGTCCGATACCTCTCATGGCTGATATAGGCTCGGCCAAACTGAGTAGAATTTTCAAACTCTTAGGATTCTTCTTTCGACAATAACCGATCATCTGCTAACACCAGATGATTCACTTGTCCTACTAAATCTTTTACGGAGTTGCAAGAAGGCGGAGGAGCGCAGTCGCGTGGGGAAATTGCCAGGCCAACGCTGGAATATTCTATAATCAACCTCTACTGGAATCTACCGTTGACTTACCATTCTCATAGACACCTAACCCTACTCGTTGTCTCAGCTGACGAGGTTTTTCTTTGCCTGAAAACAAAAGCCCTCTTGCTTTCACACAACAGGACTACATGGTGTAGTCACGAGTAGCCCATAAAAATATACACCCTATCTGAATGGGGGCTAAAAAAGAGTCTGAATTTTTACCCTAACCTGTGGCGATTCCGCCCCACCGTTCAAGATACCAGACAGCATTTTCGACTCTAGGCCGCATTTGGTATCAATCTTGGTTGGCATTTCTCTGATATTTCCTATTTTTCTTTGGCGCAATGACCGGCCGCATCTCCGCTTGATGGGCTGCTTGAAGAATAGCCTGGTTATCATAACTCCTATCTGCCAGTAAAGACTGAGTCTGAATCCTGGTATCGGATATTCAGCTTGACAACAATCTGCTACTGTGCCTGCCCTAATAATCGCTCTGATCGGCCGACCATTCTGATATCCACGGCCAAATGTAATTTTGTGTTGAGCCCCCTTTGGTCCGACTCATCTTCTGATTCCCTTTGACCGCAGCAGCTGCATGTGGTCAACTTTGATCTGACTTACCTCTATTATTAACCACTCTTAATTTCTCCACCTAATAAATCGACGGGGGTATGGCTCCATCCCCCATACCTTTCAGCTAAATCAGGCCAGGCTGCCCCGGTGCTGAATATGCAAAAGAGCTCAGTTATAAATGGACGATTATTCTTAGCTATCCTGCCCATAGGCCCCTTGGTCCAGGTAATAATGGCTCTAATAACTAAAATACTTTGTCGGATATATGGTGTCTGTCTGGAACCGATCCCATTTATCTACTCCTTATCTTTTTTAAGCTGTTATACCATTGATCTCCTGGTTACCCTACCTAGTAGTAGTTGAGATGTTGGTTAGAGCTTATTTCAAGACTACCATCTTCCTGGTTTCTGTATAATCACCTGTTTGCAGTTGATAGAAGTAAGTGCCTGCCCCCACTTGTCTTCCTCTCACTGTCTTGCCATCCCAATAAGCCGCTTGGTCGGCGGTCATATATCTGCCCACCCTTAACATTCGGCTCTAGCTATCGAATCCGATAGCCCTGTACATCATAGATACTGACAGTCACTACCGTGTCCTGACTCAACTCAAAAGGTATCCAAGTTTCCGGATTGGACGCGTTGGGATAGTTAGCCCCCAGTTGGGTTTGATCTGGGCGGTCAGCGGTAGTGATACCACCATCATCTGCTGGTAGCGGATAGTTTTCAACTGTTGCAAGCCCTCATCAGTGATGGTGTGCTGGTGAATGGTGCTGTCACTCAGCAGTTTCAAGCCCACCGCCTCTCCACTTTGGCTGTGGTAACTTTGGCCGGTGTCTGATTTCAAGTTGCCCAGATTCGATGACCAGAAACTTGCTAATCAGTACAGGCCAACAGAGGGCTACACTCAGCGAGTTGTAATAGCACCAGCTGGTTGGCTTGGCCGTTGATAGATAACACCTGACCAAAGATCGTCTTAGGATTGGTTATACCTGCACTTGTAGTCTGGAAATCCACTACCTCTGCTTGCAGTTGGTACTTGTTGTTGCGGTTTTAGTCCTTCTAACTGGAACAGGTGCGGGTCACTGGTTTGGGCCACTGAAGTCTGCCAGGCACCATTGGTGGTTTTCCACTGGATACCGCTTCTTCTCGTTTAGAAGGGATAATCATATCTCCATTATCGCAACAAACCACAATTTCATCTGGAGTTAAATCCTTCACATAATCCAGATAGCCAGCTGTTTTCTGTTTAGTTCCAATCCATTTCTCGCCAATCCCTAATACATCTAATGAAATACTATTAGCCTTACAAGTATATTTCAGGTTTTTGTGATATTCTTCAGGATTTGCTCTTTACATCTCTGATAATGGAGGCAGTTGAACGTCAATCAAATTGCGGAAAGCCGTGCTGGTCTCGATGGTACTGGGAATCGTAGTATTGAGTACTCTTGAACCACTCGTGCCGGCCATCGCCTGACTCCTCGGAGACAAGGCTTTCCAATTCCCGCATCTCAGATTCGGTCATCGGTTGAAAATTGCGACCGATTTCGAGGTCTTGTTGTAGTGCTTCCGTAGAATCAATGCCACAGGAGAGGGTGCTGATGGACAACGTCAAAGCATACCGGCGGCATTGAGCCGCACTCAAGCCGAGCTCTGTGACCAATTGACCGCGCCCACCCAGACTTTTCATCCCGATTACGCCGATATGGCGGCGATTCAACTCTGGCAGTATCCCTTTCTGAAAACTGCGGTAATGAACATCAGCGATATTGGTCGGCAGTTGGCAAGTGTCCCAGTCGAAGTCCTGGTCTAGCATCGTCTGCAAAATATGAGGGCTTTTATGACCGGTAAAACCGATATAGCGGATCTTCCCGGCCTGCCTGGCCGCTAGTGCCGTTTCAATAGCACCTCCGGCCCGGAATATCAATTCGGCGTCGTTATCGTAGTTGATTTCGTGGAACTGCCACACATCAATCACTTCAGTTTTCAATCGACTAAGGCTTTCGTGCAGTTGCTTCTCAGCCGTTTTGGCGTCACGACCACAGACTTTGGTCATCAAGATCACTTGATCGCGACGACCTTGTAACCCTAATCCCATTCGGCGTTCGGATTCGCCTTGCCCATACTCCCAAGCCGTATCCATGAATGTCATTCCCTGGTCAATCGCTTGGTGTAGCAGCCGAATGGATCCGGCTTCATCGAGGTCTTTGCCGATAAAGTGACCACCACCCAAGCCCACATTTGACACCTTTAGACCGGTCTTGCCCAGTTTCCGAACCGGCAAGCCACCACTGTTCCGTTCTACATCTGGTACCATTATTTGGTCCTTCGCTTTCTGTATTTGGTTGTTACTTCGTCTTATATTAAAATAATAAACAGCTACAGTATATGACATAATCAGCCAAAAGTAAATCATGAGTCTCAAAAGTAATTAGAATCCACAAACTGTTTCTGATAATCTCTTACTGGTGCCCTCAAAATTTTATCCATGGCCATTCTACCAATCTCAAACGAACATTATCAGGTGCTGTAACAATCATATACTTCAAGCCCTGATGATAATCATTGACCTTCGGGAAAATAACAACCAAAACCTTATCCTGCTGAACGCCCAGAGGTCAAAAACATCATATAGCTGGGGCTAGATGACCACGATCTTGGCTGATCCGGTTATGGGGCAGAAGAACACAAGAAACGACAGCTAAGTTACCATTGACAGCAACTAAGGGAATCATTGGACTCCGGGCCAGTGGAGTTACCAACCTGCAGAGAGTTACTGAGACAGGAGCTACAACAGGATGAGAAGGCGCGTAAATCCGCCTCAGCCCTCGGGGAGATAGAAGGATACACAACAAGTTCGCTATGCGCTACAGGATCCAGATTATGGTGTCCGTATCAATGCCGCAGAGGCTTTGAGGGAAACAACCTCAGAAGGGGCAGTTTCTGTTTTGGTTAAGCTCTTAAAAGATGAAGTTGCGGATGTTCGTGCATATGCAGCAGAAGCACTAGGAAAAATAGGGTCCCCAGAAGCTATCATTTCTATGACCCAAGCACTGATGGATAAGCATTGGTATGTGCGTCAAGCGACAACAAGAGTGCTAACAAACCTAGAATTACAAAATACGATTCCTGTTTTATCTCAAGCATTGCTGGATCCAAATCCAAATATTCGTCGAGGAGCAGCAGAGTCCTTAGGCATTATCGGAACCAGAGCGAAAGATGCGATTCCCGATTTGGTTGAAGCATTAAAAGATCCAGCTAGTAGCGTTCGGATTGCTGCGGCGAAGGCATTAGAGAAAATCCAAAGGGCTAAAGATTAAAAATTGCCGTTACAAATGAAAAACCTCCGATCTTCTGCTCAATTCTCAATCTACCAGAACCGCCAACATTTTCTTATTTCGCCTCGTCATCTACTTTTTTTCATCTGCGCATTCTATCTCCATCCTTAACACATCTGTTAAACGGTGTCATCAACTTTATCAACGATCAACGCTCCAACTTAGGTGTTGTCCAGAATTGGTTGGGTTTTGCCAACTCCAACCTGATGTCAGGTAGCTAGAACACTGAATCTCCTGCCTCTCCTATCCGTGACACTGATTTCGCTTTTGACGCCAGTAACTTTATACCGCGCGCAAATACCGAGCCTGTCGGGCACAGCTTACTGGCACAAGCTAACCAAATATCACAGAACATACAGTCATTACTGAAATAGAATTTAATAACGATAAGCTATAGATAGCAACCCCAACTGACCACAAAAGTATCAAGCCCCATCGGTGAAACTGCCAACCACTGATGACAAAGAGGTGGATTGCCGAGGTCGGGATGGGGGGCTTTTTTAGGTCAGTTTTTTCGGGGCGTTGGATCAGGAAAAAAGAGACTTGTTGGCAGAAGGAAACGGTACCAACAGTTGCTGATATCCGCTTGATTGCCCCGTACACGAGTTATCTTTTGCTCGGGTTTCAGTGATAATAGTGGAAAGCTATCTTCGTGTTCGACAATCTGTAGGACACTGGCAACGTTACCGATATTAGCCGTTCTGGTATCGGTTGACTTGTCGTGTTTGGTGGTGTAGATTCGCTCCTGGTTCATAGTCTAATTTTAGGGGAAGAGGCTAGCTGCCTTGGGTTCTTTGACTGGATCAGATATGCAGCGGATTACTTTGAGGCTTCGCTTGATTAGCTCATTTGTGCTAAGAGTAGGTTGGTCTGACGACTACAGTCATTTCTTCCACGGTGGCCTTATGACATCAAATCACGGGTTTGAAATTAATGCCATCGACAGCAAACCTATTGAACTCCTGTTGGCGGGCGGCCTCGTTTTGGCATTATTTCAATCACTCGCCCATGTCCGCTTCGTTTTTTACTATGGACCGATTATCAGCCAAAGAAATCAGCTTTTTTAAACGCCAGGGATACCTGATCAAAAAGGGCGTGCTCAACCCGGAACTGATGAGGCGCGCCGGATCGGATGAAGCCAGGGGCCGAGCCAAAACTACCTGGATCGGCCCCTGGCGCCCAGATGAGGAAACATCCGAAGCGGAGGCAAATTGCAAGATCGGGTACACCTGGAAATAGCGCGAACTCGAGCATGAGGAGTGGCTGTTACGGATGATGGTAGCATATCCCATCATCGTTGGTTGGGCCGGGCAACTTCTCGGGGTAGGCAGGTTCGACCTGCCGGACTGCGTTCGCAGCATCTACTGCCGGTTGCCGATGGGCGACACGACGGAACAGCCTCTGGTTTGCCACTGCGACGTCGGCCCCCGACAGTCTCACAACCCCCTTCGAAACGCTGCTGAAGCCGGGGATTAGCGCCGTGGGGCTCATTGTGCCTATTCCACCATGGGGGAGCATTCACCGTCTGGCTGGGCACGCATAAGATCATTTACGACCTAATGATCAGAGCCGAAGGCCTAGCCCGCAACTAGGTCTACAAGCAGCGGATCACCGACTTCTAGCTCACACCGCCGGTTGGAGCCACTCTGAAACATTACAGTTGAGGGAAGCGGTGCTCTGCGATTACACGCCGCGGGAGGCCGAGGAACCGAGACACCCTACGAAGATATGTGGGAGGAGTGGCCGGATGAAGTGCGAGCGGCAACCGGGTAAACGGAGAAAAGAGGAGCCAGTCTTTCAGCCAGGTTCAGGACAGATGGGAGATGACCAACCTAGTTACTGCTAAATCGCGGGTTTAGCTGAATACCACAACCAAGGGCAATAAAAACATAGATCAGCAAATATGAATCAATACAAAACCGATTTTTTACGCGATAATTTCGTCTTCATTGAAGATGCTTTTTGTAGGAAATTAGCCGCCGAATGGATCGCTAATTTCAATCGAATCAATGGGATTGAACTAGATAGACCTTCAACTTGGCCGGCAGATGGGGCCAAGATGTACCCCAGCAATCAGCAGGTGCACATGTCAGAATTTTCACCGCTGGCTTATGAAGTCGTTTGCGATTTTCTCGGTGGCGAAGAGCAAATAGAAACCAGAAGCCTTAAGGTGGGTGATGGCTTTAATATCAATTTTAGTGTTGGTGCTGATCAAGAGTGGCAGCCGCCTGGTTCTGAATCAACCGGCTATCACAAAGACGGTTGGTTTTTTAAACACTTTTTGGATAGTCCAGAACAAGCCTTGTTGGTGTTAGTGATCTGGAGCGACATTAAACCCCGAAGTGGTGGGACTTTCTTTATCCCAGATTCAGTGGATCACATTATCAAATTTCTTTGCCAACATCCGGCGGGTGTTAATCACACCTATGGTTGGAACCGCTTTGCCAAAGATTGCAGTGACTTTAGAGAGTTAACAGCCTCGGCGGGAGATATTGTTATTTTGCATCCTTTTATGTTACACGCCAGATCCAACAACCCGTCAGGACGAATTCGATATATGAATAACAAATGCGTTAGTTTATGGGAGCCGTTCAATTTCAATCGAGCTGATAGCAACTACAATGTAATTGAAGAGAAGTGCAGAAGTGTGATTGGGAACAAAATAGAGAGTTTCAAAATTACTAGCCCTCGGGTTTGCACACCTGACAAAAGCCGTTTGGATCTTACGGACGAATAATACTTTGCTATTAACAGTAACTGGATTTGAGCCGGGTTATCCGACACTAAAACAAAAGGGGAATAGCTGCCAATATGGTCAAGAAGAACAAAGGTCAGCCACCATTTCATGAAAGCTTCTACTTCAGAATCACCGCCGTGCAGAATTCCACGGATGCCTATACAGGCTTAGTATGGTTTCGTTTCATACCCACAAGGACATTACTGGCAAAGGAACCTTCCTCTCAAATGAGATCTGCCAAAAACGAAAGGACTATAAGTATAAGGGGTCAATAAGATGGTACATTCAAAATTAATGATCAGTAGTCTTATTCTGGCTAGCTGGTTGTTCATGTCGGTCAGTTACGCTGAAATTTGGTATCGGGAGGATTTCGATAACTTAGCCAATGGTAATATCGTCGGTCAGGACACATGGGCCGCAGTTGTACATTGGAAAGCAAAAGGTGCTAATGTTCAAGGTGATATTGCTTTTGGCAACATAGGGAAAAGCCTCTTGGTAGGAGGAGGCGAGATGGTTGTCAGGAAATTCCCGGGAGCCCATGCGGATATTCAGCATGTTTCGTTACACTCACGCAAGGAAATAAAGGCCAGCCAGATGATATGGTATTTAGGTGGCGGACCAGTGAGATGGGGAGCAGGTACTGTTTTTACAATTAAGGGAGGAAAACTCAAATCAACCGATGGTAAAGATTGGGATGTCGACATTTTTGAGATCAAGCATGGTGAATGGAATACTACCATATCGTCATGAATTTTAAGACTAAGAAATTCGATTTCTATGTAGATGGCAAGAAAGTCGCTGATGACTTTAAATTCAGAGAGCCTGACAATCCTAGTCTGGACTGGTTTTTCTTTGGCAGTCACCCTGACCATGCAGTTCTGGAGGTATATATTGATAATATTTCCATCGGAACCGGGGAAGGAGATCCCAATTTTCACCCGGATAAAATGCCTGTTTCTTCTTCAAGAAAGTTGGCGGCCGTCTGGGCAAAACTAAAGAGCTAGAATAACGGAGATCGTTACAAATACTGAGGCTTGGCTTTACTTTCTTAATATATAATGAGTTTACGAGTCGTACCGACGAATTTAGCAAAAGGCTATTCTACTGCTAATTTGGTTGTTGGAATAATGAAGCCAAGCCCACTCTACTCCTATATCCTTTTAATAGTGATAAGCAAAGATCGCAACCCCCAACAGCCTATACAGAGTCTCAAGCCCGTCAGTGAAACTGCCAATCACAGGGGAAAAAGGAGTGAATCACTTTGGTGGGGGTTGTTTTTAGACGTGTTATTCAGTGTGCCAGAAAAAGAAAGAAACTAGGGCAGCTGCTACCCGCCTGATTACCTCATACACCGGTTATCTTTAGCGCGGGTTTCAATAAGAGCAGTTTCGTAACGTAAAACGGCTACTTCAGAATCAAATTTTTTCAGTAAATGAACCGCCAGTTATAAGCCGATAGTCTACAGCAATCGCTTGGCCAAGCGCAACAACTGCACCTCTGAGCGAGAAACGACACGAACCCAAGTTAGCCAAGATTGAGGGGCTGTCATTCGTGCAAAGGCTAAAGCCTTATTCCCTAGCTAGTTCGTATTTGCCTCCGAATTCTCTGCGCCCCAGGCTGCAACCATTGGTTGCCGTTTTACGACAAATAGCCATTCACTAGC
>PACG01000162.1 GCA_002699335.1 Candidatus Poribacteria bacterium | reverse complement strand
ACGGGGGCTTTGGCGTCCCCTTCAAGAGTAAGGGGCACCTGACACCCTCTTGAGAATCTCCGTCCTTCAGGGCGGGGAGTAGGTCAACAACAAGCTGATAAGAAGTTCCAAAACCGCCTACTAAGAATCGTAAGTGTACGACTTGAATAAATCTTGTTCTAGTCAAAAAAAGCAGGTTAGAATACGAGGGTAAAAAGACAAAGGACGGGAACTTCCATGGTTGAATCAGCCAACTTTGACACGTTTAGCCAAGCCGTGACACAGGTAGGCCAAAAAGGTCTGGATGCTGCCAATCGAGCTATTTCCACCCCTAAGGTCGGAGACTCAAAGTCACACGGTCTAACGCAGATCAGCCAAACCCAAACCACTGGCACCCAGATAAAGGCGATAAAAAGCATGGCCGGTGCAGAGATGAAAATGGCCACCGCTCAGAGTATCAGCCAATCTGTCTCGACCAATGGCCGCGGCCAATCTGGTGGGGGATTAATCGTAGATAGCAGTCACTAACCAATAGATCTAACAAGCGCAGGATAAACGTTATCCTGTAGCTGGTAATCTGCTTTTTGAAACTGTTTCTGATTGGCCAGACACAATGCTTGGTTTTCTGCCAGAGCATTTTAATGATCTAAGGCCGGTTTGGCGTTCCTCTCCAGAGCCGGCCAATGCAGCCTCAACAACTATTCTATCCCACTGTCTCTTTTGAACTGCCTTTACCGTTTTTTAGATTCTCTGGTTTTCTTTTTCGTTATCGATTCGGATCGCAATGGCTGTCGCTTCGCCTTTTAGTCTCTGCTGCTGATTAAGCGATTCACTGCCAATTGTTTCTTCTTAACTCTTCTGTCGTCTTCCAATTAGGGGCCCTGGATATTGCCAATATCAGATAATTAAGGGCAGCCCTGTCTGCTACTTGTTATATTATCCATACTTTTTAACAATGCCAACCGGTTTTAACCGTACCAAATGTACGTTGGAACTTTCCATACTGTTCCTACAATACTGATGCCGCTATCCGCAACGAATTCGCCTAAAAGCAAACCTAAAAATAGCGGTGTTGTTCGGCGATAAAGGCCCAATCCGCCATACCTGAGTATAAAGGCTTTAATTGCCCAACTTAAGAATATTGAAAACCAAAATGGGTTCATTGCCCAGCTACTCGAGACTACAAAGCCGACGGGGCTTAGTGGGAACCAGATGAAGTTCCTACGGAAACTGGATAAAATTCCCGCCGATATCCCACCAAAGCAGAACGCTGAAGCGTAAGGAAAGATATTTTCGGTTGGGATGGTTAACCAGGAGGTAAGTCGATTGAATGTTTCATACGCCGGCCATAGTTTCCCCGCACTGCCATGATCATATGCAGCATGAAGATGAGCCCAAAACCCGCTAATACTACCAAAGACGACGGCAGACAAGATATATGCCGACATTTGGAAGGGGGATATCTCAATTCGTTCACCAAGTTTGAATCCTTCCAAAACGCAGGGCATTGGGTGGCTCCGATAAGCACGGTTGAAGTACCAAAAGAGCGAAATAATTGTCAGATCTACTGGCCTGAATCGCTTACTACCTAGACAGGCGACCATCATCCTTCCAGGGCCTGAGAAGTGGAGGTCGTGTACAGGTGACCCAAGTTCAGCTCGGATTCGACCAATGGCAATGGAAATAAGAAAGTAGATAACGAAAAAAATAAGAATCGACTTTACGCTCATCCCGGTGAAAAGACAGAAAGTCGTGATGCCAATCAAACCGATAGCCAAGATACCCAGAGGCAATCGACCGGCCGACCTTTCCCGTGCTAGCCGGGGTGAGGCTTCTGGTCGGTGGCGAGAATTCATCTGCAGTGGATTAGATCTGGCCAGATTTTGACCGACATACTTGTAGGAAGCCCACAAAGCCGTAATCGCGAAACCGACATAGGCGCCCGTTGTTTGTTCATCAACGTACGGAAATTCATTTCGCATCCCCAAGAATGCAGCCCCTACTTTTTCTAATTTCCAAAAAAAGTAGAAGAACCAACAAGAAAAAGAGATATCGATCGGTATAAAAAAACTGAGGCCGATAGCGAATGGATGGACGGCAATTGGTAGCCAACCCATTGCGTTCCAAGGCGGTTGGGTTAGATACTGTCCGAGGTTTACCGGTTTGCCGAGTGTTGGAAGAAAAGGTAGAAAAAAGTGTAAGCCGTTGAAAAACCCCATTGAAGCCCCCACGACAAATCCAACCCACATCAATCGATTATTCCAAAAATTGTTCTGTACCATTCGGAGTGGTAGCTGAATTACAGGGTAACTCAACTTCTCTCTTGAAACCCACCGAGAACTCAGTGCTAATGTCAATCCTAGCATAACCAAGACTAAGCAGATGGTAAAGGCCGACCAAATAAGGGCTGGATAGAGCCAAGCCATGAGGTGCGGTTTCAAGTACAACGAAGATTCGCCCTGAATATAGTTTTCCAAAACCAATTGGTCCGAAACCAACATCCAAGGCGGAATATGTCTCATGAACAGTGCTTGCCAGTCATTCTCTGCTGTTGCTAAAGCATGTGGGCCAATAATGACGGAACCGATCAGTTGCAGCATATCCAGCCCATTAATTGCGGATGAGATAGTCAACATGATGTAAATAGCCAATAGGTCTTTGGTCGAAAAAATGGGCCTTGTAAAAATTGACCGACTACTTTGATTCAAAAGTATCAGCAGGAAGAGGAAGAAGATCGTGTTGAAAAAGAGAGAGACCGTAGTTGGGTATCCGGCGTTCCAGAGCGAGGCAGTCATCAGCCAAAGGGAGTTGATGGGAATTAGTATAAAGGTGACGATCAGTACCCGAAGTCGCATATTTGAAATGAAATGGTGGGAAAGGGGATGAAAGTAAAAGCTAGACGATAGTAAGATAGGTGGCGAAGAGTAAGGTCGACTTGGAGAAAGTTCTCGTAGGTGGTTAGTAGGCTGATCGGCGGTTTTCCCTTTAGTTCCTTTGTTGGTTTCTGACGGCACAATCATTCCCTGCTATCTGAAGGGCAGACCGCCTCTATCTCTCTGTCTATAGCTACGCCTCTCTCTGTATATTTCCCTGTCCTTTTTTGAGTTGAAAATTTATTTTAGAGGTTCAAGATGTTCCATTTTGCCACAACAATATATACCAGTGTGGCGTTTAGCGCAAGTGTCACTTCCAACTTGCGTATTCACACAATCTGTGCTAAAATTGCGTTTAATTGGTTCGATCATCGGTAGAAAGGCCATTGCCTCAGCCGAATCGAGCCCCTTTTAAGCTAATCCTGTGAGGTTAGAAAGGGGAAATTATGCATGTTTTTTGTCCCTCCGATGTTCTGTCGAATAGACCAGACCTCCTGCGGGGGGTTTTTTTTTGCCCGCTATGGTATAAAATCCTACTATGGCCGACTGCCCAAGCGAGATTGATTTAGCCAAAATGGGAACCACCGCATCTGCTATTCTGAACTTTATCGAAGAGATCGGAGCCTTAAAATCTTTTCCCCGTATGGGCTGGTTGGTGCATGGAATTAAGAACGCGGAGACTGTGGCCGAACACTGCTATCGCATGTCTTTGCTGTCGATGGTACTGGCCGATACATTGATCGAAAACGGCGTTGAACTGGATGCCGGGAAAGTAATGCGCTTATCGCTTCTACACGAGATTGCTGAAGCTCGCGTTGGAGATATTCCCTTCTCAGCCACCACCTATATTACTAAAGAGGTTAAGGAAGGCGCTGAGCGAAAGGCAACTCAGATGATGCTCAAATCTCTGGGTAACTTGGGGCAACGCTACCAGGATTTGTGGGAAGAGTTCGAACAGGGACAAACGCTGGAGGCCCGGTTGGTTCGAGCCGCAGATAAACTAGAGATGATGATTCAGGTGCTAACCTACGAAAAAACGGGTTTCCGATCTTTAGACCTATTTTGGGAAAATCCGTGGAACCAGAGGGATTTCGACGTCCACCAAATTGTGGAGGAAATTATGGATCTACTCCAACAGCATCGACAAGACGTTATTCGAGGCACGAGGTAATCAGACAAATGAGTGTGGAAGTTCGGCGAGAAAAAGCGCTAGTTATGACGTCAGAGGAGATACGGCGATCTTTAGTCCGGATTTCGCACGAGATTCTGGAGCGAGACCACCAAGACCTGAATAACCTGGTCCTGATCGGTATTCGTCGCGGGGGTGACCATTTAGCCCACCGCATTGCCGTCGTGCTGGAGACAGTCGAAAACCGGAAGATCCCTGTTGGAATCATCGACACCAGTTTGTACCGGGATGATCTCAATTTGCACCATACACAGGTCAAAGCTAGCCAAACTGATATTCCCTTCGAGGTAACAGGTAAGCAGGTGGTTCTGGTCGATGATGTTCTTTACACCGGACGTACCGTCAGGGCAGCGATGGAAGCGGTCATCGACTTCGGCCGCCCTTCAGCCATCCAATTGGCGGTTTTAATTGATCGTGGGCATCGAGAACTCCCGATCTCTGCTGACTATGTAGGTAAAAATATCCCTACCTCCCGTAAAGAGACGGTGCAAGTCGATTTGTCTGAAGAGGACAAGGAAGATCGAGCCGTAATCTACGAAGGAGTCCTTTCTTGACAAGTCAATCTGCAAAAATCGAGGCCGGGTGCAACGTCAGCCTGATTCGGGGTGGACGTGTTATCGACCCGGAAAACCGGATTGATCAGGTTGCAGATCTATTGTTGTCAGAAGGGAAGGTGTGCCAGATTGGAGCGAAGCAACCGAATTTGTCCAGTGATAAAACAGGTGTTGTAATCGATGCCACTGGCCTGTTGGTGGTACCTGGTCTAATCGATATGCACGTGCACCTACGAGAGCCCGGATTTGAGCACAAGGAGACCATCCAGACTGGTACCCGGGCGGCAATGATTGGCGGTTTTACCAGCATTGCTTGTATGGCTAATACTAATCCGACCGGTGATTCAGCCGAGACTATCGCTTGGGTGAGGTCAAAAGCCGAGATTGAAGGTACAGTCAACGTCTATCCAATTGGGACAATTACCCGCAATCTAGAGGGCAAGGTTAAAAGCGATTGGGATGCGTTGCTGGAAGCGGGGGCTGTAGCACTCTCGGATGATGGCAAGACAGTGATGGATACAGCCATTATGCGAGACGTCTTTAGCCACTCTGCCGAAGGCGGATTTCCGGTTATCGACCACTGCGAAGATCACCATTTAACCGCCGATACAGTGATGAACCTGGGAGCCGTTTCTCAACGACTGAGCCTGCCGGGACAACCTAATGCTTCGGAAGACATTATCATCGCCAGAGACATTTTGTTAGCCGAACAAACTGGTGGTCACGCGCATATCGCTCATGTCAGCACTGAAGGTGGTGTGGATCTAATCCGTTGGGCCAAACGCCGCGGTGTTAATGTAACAGCTGAAGCCTGCGGTCACCATTTCACCATCACAGAAGCGGAAGTCGAGAAACACGGCACCAATGCAAAGATGCATCCTCCTCTCCGAACGCAAAAGGATGTTGCCGCGGTCAAGCAGGGGCTTGCTGATGGCACCATTGACGCAATTGTTACCGATCACGCTCCACACGCACATTTCGAAAAAAATCCCCTCGATGTAGATGATTCTCTCCAACAGGCGATGATGGTTGCCCCCGCTGGGATTATTGGCCTGGAAACCAGTCTCCCGCTTGCATTAACCCAATTGAAAGACTCCCTTTCCCTATCCGGGATCATCGCTAAAATGACCTGGATTCCAGCTCAGATTCTAGGCATTGAGCGGGGAACCTTATCCGGTGGCGCGGTGGCTGATGTGACCTTGATAGATTCCAACTTAACCCAAACAGTGGATCCCGATACTTTTGCCTCTAAGTCCAGGAACACACCGTTCGTGGGTTGGGAACTGACCGGATGGCCGGTGGCTACGATTCGAGCGGGTCAATTGGCGTGGTCCACTGATCATATCTGGTCTCTAGTTGAAGAAACTGATCAGAGCGAATCCCAAGGCAACCAATCATCAAGGCGTGGAGATTGGCCATGAAAGCGATACTGGCCTTAGCCGACGGCACCATTTTTGAAGGAGAACACTTCGGGGCAACGGGTGAAACAGTGGGCGAAGTAGTCTTCAATACCAGTATGACGGGTTATCAAGAAATCCTGACAGATCCATCCTATGCCGGCCAAATTGTTACCATGACCTATCCCTTAATCGGCAATTACGGTATCAACGCAGCGGACTGTGAATCAAGTTATCCTCAAGTGGCGGGCTTTGTGGTTCGGGAATATAGCGCCTATTATAGCAACTGGCGATCTGAAGGCAGTTTGGGTAACTATCTGTTACAACATGGGATCGTTGGTATTCACGGCATCGACACCAGAGCCTTAACGAAGCGACTCAGAATCCGTGGCGTGATCGATGGCGTGATTTCTACCGTGGAGCAAGACCCTGCGGTTTTAGTTGGAAAAGCACAACGGTTCGGCGGCATGGCCGGTAAAGATCTGGTTCAGAACGTTACCTGTGGTAACCTCTACAATGCGGACTTCAACCCGATATCTAAAGAGACCGACGGTGCCGATGTGCAATGCACGGTCGAGTCGAGCAAAGTTTTTCAAGTGGTGGCAATCGACTTTGGGATCAAGCACAATATTTTGCGTCAGTTAGCGGTGCA
This sequence comes from Candidatus Poribacteria bacterium, assembly GCA_002699335.1. Next base: position 13,777 of record PACG01000162.1, on the reverse strand, counting down.
TGGCTGTAGCGTAACCGTCGTGCCGGCCACAACCACAGCAGACGATATTTTGGGCCTCAATCCAGATGGCGTATTCCTATCCAACGGACCGGGTGATCCCGAACCGGTCGATTATGGTGTCCAAACGGTCCAACGATTGATGGGCAAAAAACCGTTGTTTGGTATCTGCTTGGGACATCAGTTGCTAGGCAGGGCCATTGGAGCGAAGACGTTCAAATTAAAATTTGGTCATCGGGGAGGGAATCAACCTGTTCAACGATTGGATACCGGTCAGGTGGAAATCACCTCCCAAAATCATGGCTTTTGCGTTGATATTGAGACCCTTCCCTCTCAGGCCCGTATTACTCACATTAACCTCAACGATCAAACGTTAGAAGGCATGAAGTTGACCGACTGCCCTGCTTTCTCGGTTCAATATCATCCAGAGGCGTCACCGGGACCACACGATGCCAGTTATTTGTTTCAAAGATTCGTAGACTTGATGGCGTCTGGCGATCAGTCAACGTCTTATTAGCCCAATCGGGAAATCGGACAAGTCGCGGTGCGAGGTTGAGATCAAGAAGTAAATGCCGAAAAGAACAGATATTCAGAAGATCTTGATTATTGGTTCAGGACCGATTATCATCGGGCAGGCCTGTGAATTTGACTATTCCGGTACTCAAGCCTGTAAGTCTCTAAGAGAAGAGGGCTACGAGATTACTTTGGTCAACAGTAACCCAGCGACCATTATGACCGATCCGGAGGTGGCAGATCGAACTTACGTTGAACCGATTTCGGCAGATACTATAGCTAAAGTGATTGCGAAAGAGCGTCCGGACGCTTTACTACCCACGCTAGGTGGTCAGACCGGACTCAATGTGTCAGTAGAGTTGGCGGAAAGTGGTATTCTGGATCAGTATCAGGTTGAGCTTATTGGTGCTAAGTTGCCGGCTATCAAAAAAGCCGAAGACCGGGAACTGTTCAAGGAAGCCATGGTCCGTATCGGTTTGGAAGTGCCAAAAAGCGGAATTGCACGCTCACTGGAGGATGCACCAGCTATTATCGATAGAATCGGGTTTCCGGCCATCATTCGTCCCGCCTTCACATTGGGCGGTACAGGCAGCGGTATAGCCTACAATGTCGAGGAATACCAAGAGATGATCATGCAGGGCATCACGCTGAGTCCTGTCAGCGCAGTTCTGGTAGAGGAGTCAGTCATTGGCTGGAAGGAGTTTGAGCTAGAAGTGATGCGGGATATGGCCGATAATGTGGTCATCATCTGCTCGATAGAAAACTTTGATGCCATGGGCATCCATACCGGTGATTCGATTACGGTTGCTCCCGCTCAGACCCTGAGCGATAAAGAGTATCAGACCATGAGAGACGCGGCCATCCAGATCATCCGTGAGATTGGCGTCGATACCGGAGGATCGAATATCCAATTTGCGGTTGATCCGTCGACCGGTCGCCAGACCGTCATCGAGATGAATCCGCGGGTCTCCCGAAGTTCAGCATTGGCCTCCAAAGCAACAGGTTTCCCGATTGCCAAGATTGCAGCTAAGTTGGCCGTTGGCTATACCCTGGACGAAATCCCAAACGATATTACTAAGAAGACCCCGGCCTCATTTGAACCAACGATCGACTATGTGGTGGTAAAAATTCCCCGCTGGGCTTTCGAAAAATTTCCCGGTACCGATCAAACACTAACCACCAGGATGAAGTCGGTCGGTGAAGCTATGTCGATTGGTCGAACTTTCAAAGAGGCGTTGCAAAAAGGATTACGTTCTCTGGAAAATGGATGGATTGGCCTCGACAACCACCCACTTGAAGATCATGGTATAGACGAACTACCGAGTAAACTGAATATACCCAACGTTGAGCGGATCTTCTATATTAAACGAGCTTTTCAGCAAGGGATGACAATCGACCAGATCAACAGCTATACCAAGGTGGATCCCTTCTTCTTGTACAATATTAAAGAGATCGTCGATTTTGAAGCTGAATTGTCATCAGCTAACCGCGGTTGCTTGGAAGCCGGGTCTACTGGAGTTCCCCTCTCCCTTAATGGAGACACAGCAACCATATTGCGTAAAGCCAAACAGTTCGGTTTTTCAGACCGGCAGATTGCAGAACAGTGGCAGATGTCGGAATGGGAAATACGAAAAATCCGAAAAGAGTTCGGCATCCTCTCTACGTTCAAAACCGTAGACACCTGTGCTGCCGAGTTTGAGGCGGAAACACCCTACTACTATTCAACCTACGGTTCAGAAGATGAGGTTCGCCCTAGCCAGAAAAAGAAAATCATGATTTTGGGTGGTGGCCCGAACCGAATCGGACAAGGAATTGAATTTGACTATTGCTGTGTTCATGCGGCAATAGCGTTGAAAGAAGACGGCTACGAAACCATCATGGTCAATAGCAACCCTGAGACGGTTAGCACCGACTACGACATTTCAGACCGCCTCTACTTTGAGCCGTTGACTTTTGAAGACGTAATGAACATCGTGGATCGCGAACAGATTGATGGGGTGATTGTCCAATTCGGAGGGCAGACACCGTTGAATCTGGCCATGAAGTTAAAGCAGGCGGGTGTTCCGATTATCGGTACAGATCCAGACGATATTGAGCGGGCTGAAGACCGCCGATTGTTCAAAGTGGTGTTGGATCAAGTCGATGTCTCGCAACCACCTAGTGATACGGTAACTTCCATCGAAGATGCCAGACCGATTGCGGACCGGATTGGCTATCCGGTGCTGGTTCGACCCTCCTTTGTGTTGGGGGGGCGAGCGATGCAAATCGTATACGATCAGGATTCACTAGACGATTATATGAAGTTTGCAGTTCGGGCATCGTCAGAGACATCATCCGATCTTCGGACCGTGCCTACTGCAGAAAATAATAGTATTAAGCCAGTTCTAATTGATAAGTATCTGGAGGATGCGATCGAGGTCGATGTAGATGCCATCTCCGACGGTCATCTAACACTGGTTGGTGGCGTGATGGAGCATATCGAAGAAGCCGGCATTCATTCTGGCGATAGCGATTGTGTCTTACCTCCCTACACACTGGCAGAAGAGCAGATCGATCGACTGAAGCAGATCACCTACCGGTTAGCTAAGGTTTTGAATGTTCGCGGGCTGATGAATGTTCAATTTGCCATCAAGAGCGAGGAGATTTATGTTTTAGAGGTTAACCCACGGGCCTCACGCACAGTGCCATTTGTTAGCAAGGCGATTGGTGTTCCGTTAGCGAAATTGGCAGCTCGAATTATGGCTGGTAAACGACTACCAGAACTCGGCTTTACGACTGAAATCGAACCGGAATACTTCAGTGTTAAAGCCCCTGTTTTCCCGTTTAACCGTTTTCCCGGAGCCAATTCGCAATTGGGGCCAGAGATGAAATCGACAGGGGAGGTAATGGGTATTGACTACGATCTGGATGCTGCCTTTGCCAAAGCTCAGAAAGCGAGCGGTGCAATTTTACCTCTGTCTGGTCAGGTTTTTGTTAGTGTCCGNAACCGGGATAAGCGCGCCATTCTATTCATTGTGCGCAAACTCTACGACATGGGCTTCAAACTGGTGGCCACCCACGGAACGGCTAAAGTGTTACGACGTAGTGGGATGGAGGTCGAACTGGTCTATAGCATCGGCAAAGGACGACCAACTATTCACGACTACGTTAAAAATAGTGTGATTGAGATGATTATCAATACGCCAACCGGNTATTCCCATCGACCTAACGAGCAACTGATTCGTCAGATGGCAATCGATTACGACATTCCGATTTTCACCACTATTCCCGGTGCTTCGGCTGCTGTGAACGCGATTGTAGCACTGCGAAATCATAGTATCGGTGTAACCCCGCTGCAAGATTATGCCACCCATTAAGCGGATATTTATGCCAACCTCGCTGGATTACCCGATCTTCGGTCGAACGAGATTAAAGATTGGTCGGATGTTCCCATCCGCTTGATCTATTGGAGATATTTTATGTCAAGTGAACTAATTGACCAGAATACGCAAATTGTTCAAAACCTCGACTTAGTTCTAGACCATCTTTCTAGAAGTAGGTCTTCATTACGACGTCGCGTTGGCTCCGAAGCTGTAACCGCTTCAGATCGCCGTGATTTAGATGTGGTACAGTCGGTGCAAATTCTAGAAGTGGACGATGGTCGGGAGGTTGCCATCATACAGCCCAACGCCTTTACGATCTCACGAATTTACACTACCGGCCGGCCTGATGGAAAGCGGCCCCAGGGTTGTGATTCCTACTACGAATACTTTTGTCAGCGACTAGAAGAATACAAACAGGCCTTCAAAACCGATGACGGTTTTACGCTCGCCGAACGAGAATGGAACCAATTGTTCAACGAATCTTATGATCGATATGTCAGGTATCTGCTGTTCTCTAGTATCAAACGGTGGGAGGATGTTCAGCGAGATACCGATACCAACCTTCATNCTCTAGATCTAGCACGTCGATACGCTGAAGCCGAGACCGCTTGGCAAATCTACCAATACAANGGCTATATTCTGATGATGAATAGCATTGCCCGTGCAGAGTTAGCCCTACAAAATAATGACCATTTCAGCGCTTTGCAGATCGTAGATCAAGGAATCCAGCGAACTGGCAAGTTTTGTGGAGAATGCTTGCGTGAAAATCAANGCCAAGCAGAGAATATGACACGAGAACACTATTTGAATAACTTGATTGAGTATAGATCCGACTTGGAGTCTGTCAGTGAGAGCCTATCTCGCGAAGAGAATGAATCNACCAGGGCCGAAAATGACGAGGATACCATCATCCAGGAATTGGAAGATCTTCTCCAGGAAATGNCAGGNGACTAAGCCTCTCTTNCCCCAGTGATTGCACTTGATCAAGCTTGATGCCGATGGCCGCGTTGCTACCGATGATATGCGCGCCAAGCTAAAGGCGAGACGTATTCCGCTAGGTTGTCGGACGGCTCTTCTATCAAGATCACGTTGCTACCAAGGTACAACACTAAGNCAGAGCGTCTATACGTTTGTGTGAAGCTGTGCGAATCCAAAAACAGAGAAAGGGTTCCGATACTACCGGGGCCAGTCGAAATCAGCCTCACTGGCATCGCCAAAGAAGTCAAACGTCTCTCTCCCTCTTCCTGTCGCTGTTTTTGCACACCACTACTATCTTTCTAGTTACTGTTTATCGACCAGNCTTCCAACGCCCAAAAACCAGCCAAGATTTATTGACGGCTATTGAGGTTGACCTTTACCGGCCTCGCTTTCATGCCACTATGCCCAAGCCAAGGATAGCACCCAGACAACNGCGNAATCCAGCAGAGGAGCAACGGAAAAAATTGGTTTCCCCAATGCAGGTAACAAAGGTCAAACAGCTTCCTAAGGTGCTGAGTGGTAAAACTCCAAAAATCCAAATCCAGCCCGATCAGAAGTTAATGCGCCTTCAGACAGAGACACGTCTCGCCAGTGCTGACGACTCGCCGTTCGGCAGCGATGCTTCGAGTCTTGAAGCATCCATTCAGACGCTTAATCAGATTTCAAGTGCCCCTATTAGCGTCCAGCGACCTCAACTTGAACGAGGGTTTNCCCAACCCNAAACAACGGTTCCGACTGAACAGGCNGTCACTTCGAAGTCTAAGTTGAGCCGATCAGAACAGATTGGACAAGCGATGGTAAAAATTGCCCAAAGTGTGGCTGATAGCCAGTCCAATAGGCCAACCGACATCGTTTTTCTTTTAGATATCAGTGGGAGTATGAAAGATAACGTCCTGGCGGTCAGCGAACATTTAAAAGACATGGTATCGGTCTTCCAGTCGAGCCAGGTGGATTTTACAATGGGAGTCGTAACCTATAAGTATCAGGCGTTGATTTTCGGCCAAACTAAAGATCATCAACGGTTTGAGCGTCTATTGAACAATGTCGACTGCGGTGGACTTGAACGCCCCTTTAACGCCATTGTCAAATCGGTCAACCAGGTTGAGTTTCGACCTAAAACCAACAGACGATTTATTTTAGTGACCGANGAACCGCTTCAAGACAAAGACCGATTTGAAATCCAAGATCTACCTACAGTTTTGCGCCATTGCCTCAATAATTCAGTTGTTGTCGATGTCATTGGCCTCAACGAAAAGTATAGTAAGTATTTGGCACAGCAAACGCGTGGACTCTGGTTTCCGGTACCAACCAACTGAGTGTAAGCTCAGCCAGTACCTCTTCTCAGCCTATATACCACCTCTATTTGGAAACTACGTCCCCCGCTTTGCTACTGTAATTTTTGCCCTATCCACTCTTTTGACTGCTACGGTTCTGGCTGGTCGGGGCGATCTGCTTTTACCTCAGGTGCAGTTTGAGCAGATTCGGTCACGCATTATTAGCTTACAGGAAAATGTGGACCTAGATAGCGGTCGAGCTTACTATACACGAAGCACTTATCATCGTCCAGCGGCTGACAATGCCGCGCGCATCATTGCTGATACGTTTAGCCGTTTCCCCCACCTGCAAGTCAGATTGGAACAGTTCAGCGGGATGTGCAACGTGGTGGCTGATTTACCTGCTCGANCATCTTCGGCTAGTCAGCGAATTTTTATTGTCTGTGCTCATTACGATTCTACGGCCAATCGCGACGCAGATTGGCATCCTTTACTCTCTAAAGCTCCGGGAGCCGACGATAATGCCACCGGGGTGAGTTGTATGCTCGAAATTGCCCGAATTCTGTCCTCCTACGAATATGATCACCATTTGCGGTTCGTGGCTTTCGATGCGGAAGAAATCGGTCTAGTCGGCAGTCGTCATCATGTTCAGCANGCAATACAGAAAGGTGAAGATATTGTTTCGGTCGTCAACCTCAATATGATCGGCTACAATTGGAAGGCGAATCTGATACAAATTGGGATTGATGGCGCCTCTAACTGGTTAGCCAAAGCTTTTCAAATTTGCAACCAGTGGTATGATTTGGATCTCACTGTGGAAGTGTTGGAGGATCCATCCTTTACCGACAGTGATCATCAGCCGTTTTGGGAAGCAGGCTATCCGGCAGTAACCTTAATTGAAAACACCTCACCCGGGCGACACAGCAAAAACTACGATGCCAATCCATTTATTCGTACTGCTCAGGACACTGTTGACAAAGTTAATCTACGGTTGGTAACAAAGGTCACGCAACTGGCAGTAGTCACCATTGACAGTCTTCTCAGTCGCACCTTCAACGCTGCTACCGATTTGAGTGCTTCTCAACCAAACCGATTTTATTTTTCCCTCGATCCGCTAAATCAACAACAGATCAATCCTGTGGAGGTAACTGGAAAAATCTCAACTCCGTTCCCTATTCAGATCGTAATTTCACCCGGTAATGTTGTCGCGAAACTCATCCGAAATCATCGAACGGATTTAGTTCTGCCAACTACCGATTTGTTCGAGTTGGCTTACTCAGCTCAAGTNCGGCTAAAACCCGGTCAAAATGTGTTGCAAATTGCAGTTATAGACCCGCTTAGCGTTACCACGATGGAGCGAGAGGTCTATTTCAAGCCCAACTTCGATTTTCAAGAACTGAAGATCTATCCCAACCCGGTGCCGAGAGGCAGGTACCAGGTTACCTTTCAAACCGAAGCTAATCAGCCACTGGACGACATTCATTACTCGATCTATGCCGTTAGTGGTCGAATGATCCGACAACTGGAAGGAGTGGTAGACACGACACATCCGCAGGTGGGATATGGGTGGTGGAACTGCAGAATAGCTTATGGCAACGACGTGGCTACTGGTGTCTATATTTGCCGAGCCGATGTGCAGGTCGGTAATACCATATATTCGATTTCGGAACGGTTCGTAGTTTTGCAGTAGGAGTGGAGATGCGTTTGGAGCAAGCCATCGACTTCAAACAACACTTCTTTGATAGTTATCCGGATTTGCTACCTTCTTGNAAAATTCCGCTAACCGACAAGTCAAACAACTTCGAACGCTGAGCGNTCGGATTAGGCATTTCAGTCAGGACTTTGCCTCACTACCCAACGCTCTGAATACACCCATCCAAGATATAGCCGCGGACATTAACGCTCCTTGGCTGATTTACCAGCTAAGCTTATTGATACCCAGCACAAATAGTGGCTTGCATTCATGATGAGATCATTTTAGAAGTAGAAGTAGAAGTAGAAGTAGAGCAAACAGAGACGGCCAAGCAGATACTAGAAGAGGTGATGGTTGTNGCAGGAGAACACTATCTGACTGAGGTGCCAGTAGTAATAGAAGCCACTATTGTAGATAGTTCGGCTGGGTAATGGAGTGAAATCATGCCTAAGAAATCAGCTTCTTTCAGAATTTATTAGCAGGGGTAAACCGAACTATCACGTTTTCCCCTCCATATCGGTTTAGAACTGATTCGCCGTCTGGCCCAGAAACAGCATAATGATGCCAACCAAGCAGCAAAAAACCTTATCTGGTATAGGTAAACAAACCGCCAGCCATGTTAGCTAGGAATTTATAAGGAGTCACGGTAATGAAAACGGGAGCTATCTATGCTCGTGACTCACCCGGTAAAGGACGGGAGGAATCGCCCACTATAGAAGCCCAAATCTCCATGTGCCGTCAGATGGCTACGNAGGACNAGGTATGGATAGACGACGGTCACATCTATATCGACCGTGGTATTAGTAGTGGTAGCATCGATCGCCCCAATTTTCAGCGTATGCTGGAAAATATCAAGCAAGGTACTTTCCTTGATTATCCCTACATCAAAGATGATAAACGTTTGTTCCGAGATGAATTGGAAGTCGGCAATAAGGTCGAATAGATCTGGAGTCAAGGGGGAGAAATCCGCTATTGTCTCAATAACTTTTAAGATCCACGGCAAAGCACCGAAGCCTGGTTCAACCAACGTACGTTCCATCTGTTTGCTGAACTGGAACAACGCAAGAAAGCGGAAGAGANCAATGCCCATCAACAACAGAATGCACTGGCTGGCGTCAGCAATGGCGGTCTACTACCTTATGTCGAGGTGACGGATGAAGTTGGTAACCTCAAACAGAAACTGAGTTGGGAACTGGGCCACAGACGGCGCCAGCGGTGCGTCAGGCCTTCGATGCTTACTTTGAAGGTAAAGGCGGCAAACAAATCGCTGATGGCTTAACGGCCCTGGGTTACCGATCTCGTCGAAGCAAACCGATGGATAAATCCTCCATCCTGACCTGGTTTCGGGTTCCTTTCCGCTTCGTGGTTGCATGGTCTACGGACACAAGAATAAGCAACAGGGATATCGACTACGAGAGGAATGGATTATCCAATCCGATTGTTACCCGGCTATTATCAGCCTGGAAGAGGCGGAGAAGGCCTAGCAGATTTCAGTATCTAAACGTGGGCGCAAAGGGCAGAAAGTCCAATATCTATTATCAGGTTTATTGAAATGCCAGGTCTGTGGCAATAACTTCCAGATGGATTTCGATAAGCGTAAGCCTAAGCAATCCTTCTATCGCTGCGGTTCCAGGCGGAGAGGTCCCAAGCTATGTAGTAATTCCCGACACTTAAATCGAGCGCAACTGGAAAATCTGGTGCTGGAAATNGTGTCAGAAGTGGTACTGGAGAAAAGGCATCTGGAGCAGTACTATCACAAGTGTCTGGAAGAATACAACCGCAATCAGGGGGAAAGAGAAGAGGAGCTAAAGCGACTGCGCCAGCAACTGCAAGAATTGGAACAGAGAATCGAAAACGTTACCGGGGTGCTGATGCAAAGTCCCAGTTTAAAGGACCGGTTCATCCCCAAGATTCAATCAGACGAAGAAAAGATTAGGAGAGTCAAAACGGAGATCGAGACTCGCAATTTAGCCTCAGCTTCGTCAGGGGTAGACTTGAGCAGTTTCAGATAGGAGATGGAACAGACGCTGCAGGCAGAACAGCAGATACAAAAAACCGCCTGAAGCTCATTGATTCATCGAATCGATGCCACTCAAGACGGCCAAGTCGGAGTCGAGTTTTATATAAACACCCGCGCTCTCGGTAATAACCCGTACCCGGTATTTGCTAAGATCGGATAACTTTGTCATCAGGCATCAAGTAGTTACAATCCACCGAAAATCAAGACTATAATCATGCATCTTTAATGCTTACTCCAATTAAGTAAAAGTNTGCTTAGTTTGGGAGTTTTATTTTTAGCTGACGGGCTCCCGATTCATTTTTCTCATTAGATTTGGGCTGGTTCGCTGTCATTTTCTCAGCTGCCAATGGTCGAAATTTGGCTCCCTTATTATTTTTTGATGTAATTTATGACACGGCCTAGAGGCCACTCACTATTGAGAAGGCCATATTCCGGACGCTATAGAATGCGTCAAGCATCACACGATCGTAACAGGAAAAGCGGAAGGACATCATGCGAATCGATTCTCACGTGCACGTGTGGACACTCGGTGCTCCGCCCTACACTCACAATGACGAAATGTCACCCCAATGGCCCCAATCTCCTGGCTTAGTAGAGAACCTGATCCGCTACATGGATCTCAATNAGATCGATCGAACNGTGTGCCCATCCAGTTATGTGTCACAGATACGACAATAGTTATCTATGCCATTGTCTCCGGCGATTTCCGGACCGTCTACACGGGTGGCGGCATTACTGGATCCTCGTCAACTGGAGCGTCTGTATCGACAGCATGGAGTGCAGGACATGCGGTTATATCCGATCAGGGATGAAGATACATCGTGGCTGTCAAGCAGCAGCCAAAATTCACTCTGGCAGACAGCACGGCAACTGTGGATTCCCTTGACTTGGTTTGGATATTGCCGTCAGATTCCGCTGCTGGAACCGATCCTACAGCGGTTTCCCCAGGTAAAGGTGAGATAATTGATCATCTGGGCGAGCCCCGCTTATCTGAAGGCTTGGATGGCGATTTCAGTTTGCTGTTGCAGGCAGCTCGACATCCCAATCTCTATGTTAAGGCCATCCGGATCGACGGCATTTCTGACTAGCCCTGGCCGCATCAGGATGTCCATCCTTACATAAAAGCAGTCTTTGAGGCTTTTGGCCCCCAGCGTATGCTAGGGTGTACCGGCTTTCCGGAGAATCCGCAGCGCGGAGAGGCGATTGGTTTTCGCGTTATTGAAGAAGGTTTGGATTTCTCTCTGCCAAGGATAAGTCGTGGCTGCTGGGGAAAAAAGCGGATGCGCTCTATGGCAGGAGTTCGGATTGAGTAGGGCTTGGAAAAATCCCAGTAAGTCTACCAGAGCGACCCGGCGCTGCTTTCCAAGGCCGTCGCCAAAGCTCCCAATTTTAATGATGGTCAAAACGGAAGGAGGAGTGAGCCAATGAGTCAAACATATCGAGTCGGCATCATCGGATGTGGTGGTATGGGAAAGAACCACGCCAGTGCCTATACACAAAATCCAGCCACAAGGCTGGTGGCGGCAACGGATATCAGGCCGGAATCGGTGAAGAAACTGGCCGAATAATTTGCTATCCCCCGCTGTGTATACTAACTACAACGAAATGCTGAAAAAAGAGGATTTGAACGTGGTCAGCATTCCGACATGGGCAAGGGGTGTGGGCTGAGATAACCGTGGCAGCGGCAAATGCGGGCGTCAATGGGATTCTAGGCGAAAAACAGATGGCCGCATTCTTAGGCGAAGCAAACGACATGATTGAGGTGTGCGAAAAACACGGTGTCATGCTGGCCATCGGACATCAGGGACGCTTCTCAGCCGTAAATACCGAGATCCGAAGGCTGATCCGAGACGGCGCCATCGGAGAGAACCAACCTTGCTTCATCGACGTAGCAAACCTAATGCCGGCTTGCTTAATATCGGCACCTACCTGATTGATGGCATGCGGTACCATTGATCAAACCCAGAAACGTTTTGGGACATCGGGCAAATTTCGCGCACCACTGACCGCTGGGAACGTCGCACCCGTTGTGAAGATTTGTGCATGAGCCTGATTTGCTTTGAAGGAGGGGCGAGAGGGATATATGAAAGTGACCTAACCCAGCCACTGCTGCCGGCGGCCATGATTTACGACACAACAGGGCAAATTAAGGCCATGGAAGGCGACGTTTCACTTCAGAATAACAAAAGCCGTCGGGTGGAAGGAAATACAGCCACCGGCAGAGGGAATCGATCCGTTGCAAGAATTAATCGATTGGATAGAGGGGAGAAGCATTGCGGAGCACCGAAGTAGCGGGCGACAGGCGCGATATACAATGGAAATTATGATGGCCATATACGAGTCATTGAGTGTCAAAAATGTGGTTAAAATGCTGCTCAAAACCAGAGAATCACCCCTCGAATTAATGGTGGAAGATGGGACACTACCGGTGCTCAAGCCGGGACATTATGATCTTCGCAACCCATTCCCGGAGCAGCAGAAGTAATACTATATGTAGATTTAAAGGCGACGAACTTAAGTGACATATTGGAGTTTTTCGAAATTCCTGGGGTTAGAATGGCTGTCAACACCAGGGCCGTGAATGAAACCAACGCTTGAACCCATCTTCCAACAGTTATCAGAATTCCGAACCCAGACCAAGCCAACCAGCCTGGGAGTCACGCTCACGGGCAAGTTGATCAAACAGGTGACGAACGAAGTCGATGTCACGGCGAGAATAAGAGATGAAGACGTCTGGCATGGGAAGTGAACCTGATTGTTAGCATAGGCATTTAGCAATGCGAATTACAGGTCAACAGGGTAAGGATAGGATAGGTTAGAGGGAAAAAGGGTACCAACTAAGGGCAGCCCCACCTGATTACTCCGTACACGAGTTGTCTTTTGCGTGGGTATCAATGAATCTGGGTTAGCTACTAATCTGGCACCCCATATTTCTCTTTTTCTTCATCAGTTAATTGCCGACTCGCACGTCGCCTAGCAATTTGTATTAATCTCTCGATGTTAGTTGTATGAATATTAATACTACTGGCCACCTCTAAAAATCGTATTTTAGAGGCTCAAATTTTAAGTTAACATTATTTTGAGTCAAAATTGAATGGCCTCTGGCAAAATTACGATTATTTGTCTCAAAACGGCTGCCATCAGTGCCGCCACCAAACGGCATGGCTGACTTTTCCGCCTGGATGCCGCACCGCTGGCAACTAAGGTTGGGCCCGCAGGCAGTATCGGGGCTATGTTGTAAGTCAGGTTTCGCCAACCAATCTTAGCTTTGGCCCTGGCTAGGCCTCTGCTTCCTATCATCCAGTTGCCTGCCCCCATCTGCTGGATTCCGCAGATGGGCTCCACTCGGCGGTGAATTTTCCAAGGCTGATGATTAGCTTTTATCTGAGGCGGAGTCAGCCTACCCATCCTGGCGGCTGTTGTTTTCAGCCCGCAGTTCTGCCCCGGCATTGCGGTCATGAACCGACGCCGACCTTACTTCATCGTGGCGAATCAGTTTGTGCTTAACATCAATCTCAATCTGATTCTGATCGCCGAAATGATTGAGCCTATTCTTGATGGATTTATTTCCTCTCTGCTGTTAGGCTGCCTTGGAACCGCTACCATGCTGGCATCAACCATTTGTCCTTTCGGGGTCGAAAAACCGTTTTGAGGCCGAGATTGGTCCCACGGCTGAAAAAGTTTTTCGCTCAATCCTGCCAGGGTGAGTTGTGGTCTGAAAAACCAGATGGTCTTGGCCTCAGGCAGCGTATGGTCAGGATTCAAAGCTAGAACAGGCCGAAAAGAAATGCGATCCTGGATCTGAAACTCAAGCTGATGGTCAGACAAGTTAGACCGGTTGTAGCAGGAATCCAGAATCATGATCTGGAACCGGAGTCTAACATCAAAAGGCTTTCGGCCGGCATTGGACTTTGGCTCTTGGTCTCGAACGGTCTTCAGA
>PACG01000161.1 GCA_002699335.1 Candidatus Poribacteria bacterium | reverse complement strand
CAAGGTCGACCTGCACGCGGGCAGCAGCAGCAGCGACGAGGAGACGGACGAAGAGGTCGGCTTCGGCGACGAGGCCAAGTACGACGTCGTGCGCGCGTGGCGCCACCCGAGCCTGACCAAAGAATTTTGGGCCGAGTGCCGCTTCGATGACCTGCCAGGCAAACGGATTGTCAATGATGCGGGGATCGAGAAAAGGCCCATGCAGAAAATGATTGCGTTGCTCCTTCCCTTCCGCTAGCGATTCGTTGGCTTCATAAGCCTTTCTAACCTCTTCCATAAAGCTAAGGGGTAAGACCTGTTCAAAGATGACGTAACCAATTTCTGCCAACCGCTGACAGGCCAACTCTAGGCTTGACGGGGAGAGTTGCCCTCGCTGTTGTTCTTCTGCTGTTATTTCCATGCTTCACCTCTATATTTTACACGCTTTGCTCAGTTTCAAATTTTCGCTTGGCGGCCAAATTAGACCTGGCTACCAACCCGAATCAGATTGGGGCTCAACTTTAAGCTGACTTCAGGCTAAAGAGAGCATTACCGGTAGTAAAGTTTATCAGCCGGCAGGTTGGATTACTTGGCAGTATTTGTAGTTGTTCACTGCCAATTCAGAATTAGTCTAAAATTTGATTGTATCAGACAGGGCAAAATCCATCAATTTCAGCTTCCGTCAACCTACAGTTCCGCAAAATCCCCAGAGGAGTTAGGCTATATCTACATTCCAAGCAAATGCAGCCTGTTTTAATGCGGTTTGCCACAGTAAAATCAACCTTTTTACAGACTACACATTGAGGTTACCATAAGTTTGATATGATCATTTGACCCTCGCTGAAGAAACGGGGATATCCCTAGGCTCCTTTACACCTAAAATCTGGATTCACATGCAGCGTTTGGAAGACCGATTGATGGAACGAATTAGGAAAAATAGGAGGTTTATGAGGAAAGGGACTAGTGGAAGGAAAAGGCTAAGAGCCGTTGATACCCGCCTGATTACCCCGTACATGAGTTATAGCTAAATCATGATAGTATGGCATAATAGACGCCATGACATATTCCCTCGATTTTCGAACCAGATTTTTTCAGATCCAAGAGAAAAAAGGGCTGACTTTTGAACCAGTCAGCCACCAGTTTGATACTTCCATTCGAACCCCCTTTCGTTGGCAGAAAAATAAAGCCAACCATGAGCCGAAATAAACCGGCAACAAGGGTTGAGATGGCTTTACTGGCCCAGGACATTGAGTTACGGCCTGATGATTATCAATGGGAGCCAACCAACAAGCGCAGATCAACTTCCAACAAAAAATCAACGCTTACCAACCGGCGGGTCCCCCTATCGTTGATCTGGATGAAAGCGCCTTGGCTCAGGATATGCCCAGGAGGCACGGCTATTCGAAAAAGGGAACACCTTGTCGCGGAACTCAGAATTGGCAGGCTAAAGGGCGGGTGAATGCCATGGGTGCCTTAATGGGCATGACATTCTTAACCGTTGTCCTGTTTGATGGCTGTCTTAATTGGGAAGTGTTTTATGCCTGGCTGACCGAGGATCTGTTACCCAAAACAGCAGCGGGTACGGTGATTGTGATAGTCAATGCCAGCTTTCACAAACGTCCTGATATGTTGGAAGCCATCAGCGCCAATTAGTGTATGGCGGAGTTTCTTCCAGCCTACAGCCCAGACCAAATGAACTCAAGCTAAAACCATCAGAAGGCAATACCGGTGTGGTGTTGATGAACTCTTTACTGGGCATTCACAATATGTCGATTTATAATGATTTAGCTATACCTAATGACCACGATGAGATATACTCCCAGATAATTTTCAAAGGCGAAAGACCAGTTTTTAAGATAGCGTAACCTCGTACCAAATTTCATATGTAGAGAGGGGAATTTGGTATAGACGGATTGATTGTCATCCATCTAGGCCAAGATGCGGCCTTAAGTCGTGCTAACGGCAGTATTAAGCTACCGGGAACTGATGCTGGAGGTTTACATACCGATGGGTCTTCGATCGGTCACTATTGTGCCATGGCTGAAGCTGAAGACGGCCGACGCATCACCAGCCATGTTCTGGGTTTAAATGTGATTTTCTGTATCAGCGATTTCACTCGAAACAATGGTGCTACCCATCTAGTGCCGGACAGTTTCCAAATTGATAGCTTCAGACGACCTCTACCACCGGTACCGGGTCAGATTACTGTCGAAGTCAAATGGGGGTCAACTCTGGTCTTTAACTACAACACCTGGCATGGCGCTTCAGAAAATCGAAGTCAGGAGAATCGATATGCTATTCTAAGTCCATGGAGAAGGCAATAGTTGCGGCCGGAGAATGAGCTTTCGCGGATCGTTGCCGTGGTCGTCCTAAACCGGAGTGGGAACACCTGACAAGGGATTAACAACTTGCAAACCAAATACTATCAGAACCTAGGCAACAGCCCCAGCCATATTCATGCTAAAACATCGTTTTTAGCAGCTTGTAATGGAAAGGCAGGAAAAAGAGCAAACGGTACCGCATCTAATCTGATTCGTATATCGAAAGTTAGATGCAGGCGAATTATATTTAAGGAGAAACCTAACCGTGAAAGATCGTGAAATTGGTGTTGGTGTCATTGGCGTTGGCAAAATAGGAAGTTATCATATTCGAAATTTAGCCCAACGAATATCCAACGCTCGTGTTGTCGCAGTGATGGATGTTGATCAAGCTAATGCTGATGCTATCATTTCAGAATATCATGGCAGTAAGTCCTTTACTTCTGCAGACACACTTATCACCGACCCGGATGTTGACGCGGTAGTTATTACCACACCTGATCAAACACATGCCGAATTAACATTAGCTTGTCTTAAAGCTAATAAGCCGGTTTTGTGTGAGAAACCACTCGCCACGAATGTAGAGGACGCTGAACACGTGTTTCAAGCGGAAATCGCTACCGGCCGCTGGTTAGTGCAAGTCGGATTCATGCGTGAATTTGATCCTCCTCATCGTAAGGTCAAGCATGCCATTGCAGAAGGTGAGATTGGTCAGCCACTTCTATTCCGAGGGACACATTACAATACCAGTTTTGGTTATGATCGACATATTGATGAGGTCATAGTCAATTCAGCCATCCATGATATTCATTCAGCTCGTTGGCTAATGGATGAAGAAATCTCCAGTGTGTATGTCCAAAGTGTAGCATCTGAGGTTAGCAAAACAAATACTTGTCGTCTTCTTGTTATCCACTTAACCTTTAGGAACGGAAGTTTGGGACTGATCGAGGTCAACTCCGACTCTGGTTACGGTTATGAAGTCAACGTGGAAATCACCGGTGAATTGGGACAGATTCGAACGGCGACATTGAGTAACCCTATTGTACGACGGTCCGGTAATCGTAGACAATCAATCGAAACAAGCTGGTCAGCCNGTTTTGATGCCGCCTACCTGAGCGAAATGCAATCTTGGTCCCAAGCAGTGGCCACAGGCAATTGTGGAGGTCCCACTGCTTGGGATGGTTATGCCTCACTGGTTGTAGCAAACAGCTGCAAGCGGTCTTTTCAAACCGGACAACCGGAAACAGTTCCAATTGTTAATCGACCTGAATTCTACAGCCATCAACGATAGGCAGTATAGTCTGTTATTCGTTCGTAGAGTTATAACAAGAACACCAGCAAGAGAGGTAATCCCAGCATTAAAATCCCATAGCCAGAACTGTCAACTTATATCAATCCACTGAGGTATGAAAAAGGGATATCGATGGCCGCTAAATATCAACCGGAACTGTTATTGAACCCACCTATTGCTGAAGCCAGTCAGTATATAGTTTTAGGCTCTACTGTAGCTTTTCCTCAAAGATAGCCAGGACCCTTTCCCAAGCATCCTCGCTAGCCTGGTGGCGTAACGCTCCTCACTATTGAAACTTTGAAAGGCATAGCCAGCCCCATCGTAGCGGTGAAAAATGCGCTCTACTCATGCTTTTTTCAGGGCTTGGCTGTAATCATCCACGTCCTTTGACGAAGGAATTCCGTCTTCGCTAGAACCTATCCCATTAATATTTTGTCTAACCAAATCATAACAAAAGCCATATCAACAAAAGCCTCAAAGATAGCCGCTTTTCGCTCCCAACCTACAACCAAACGTCGAAATTTTTTTGATACCACCAGAATGTCCGTCCAACAACATATCTATTGACTCTCTTTTCTACTTTCCTTCCTCGATATTGCTTTCTCTCTTTCCATCTTCGTTTGGTTATCTCTGGGCCGGTTCTCTTTCTTCGTAAAGACCCTCCTAAATTCACCAGAATCGTATCCGCCATCTGTGGCCAGATTTGTCGGCTTCTGTCTTGTACCTCCCACTTCTCCCGTTTGAGTCTAAATGGATGCTAACAAGGGAAGTACTTGTTCTCTTTCACTCTACATTGGCTGCGGTTACCAATACTGCCAGAGGATTTCCTTCTCCGTCTACCAGAAGTGAATCGCCACACCTACCCCTTTATATCCATAGTTGGCTTGTTCACCACCCCCTTTCCCTCAGGGAAAAAGAGCCATCTACACTTGATGTTTCCCAATCGATCATTCCATTAAGCTGTACGATCGAGAGCATTCCTGGTTTGATTCGCTCCAATCTACCATCTTCTTTCCAACCTTCAAACTATCAGTGGGAAGTTGAACCCACCCCCCCATTGTTCTCCTGTCGGAAGATCACACTAGCGGCCGCCTGTGATCAAGATATAGAAGATGGAATTCAATACCTTTCTTCGACTGGCTGGTGGTTGTCCTTCTCCTCTTTTCCCTGATTGCGGAGGCAAAAATCAAGACGAGATTTCCCACTGTTCATCATTTGAGCCACCAAATCTACCTGCCATTGCATCTTCCTTTGCTCTTTCAGACAAAAAGATATAATATCTAAGATAATAATGGGATAGATTCATGGTTTGCATGAACCTGCCCATTCCATAATCCTCTGATTCTGAGGGGTGAGGTAACCATTCATGCCGTTATCTTTGGTTGCTATAGGTTGTTGAGGTCGTGGATTCCCATCGATTGGTGTTTCTGCGGTGTGTCTGCCAATTCAACAATCTCTGGTGGAGATGGATCGCTAACACATTTTTTGATGGAGAAAGGTGTATAGCCATAGATAACGATATGGCGGTCTTTAGGCTGATGTTAAAACCGGTGTGCCGACAGAGAACATTCCAGATAACCGCACTGACAGCCGGATCGACTATCTTGTTCAGCTGAAGGCTTCTCCTCAAATCTAGTCCCTGTCTTTCCAAACATCGGCGCTCAGATTTTCGGCAGATAACTTCGTTGGGTAGTGTGTATCCGCTAAGGCATTGGCGCTCTATCCGCTTTTCGGTGGGCTGGACTTGATTTTGCTAGGATTGCATCTACTGTGATCATTCCTATTGGGATAATGTCACTTAGTTTCAATCCCGTACTCGGGCAATCAGGCCCAAAGGAATCCTATTAATATAGCGTAGGTAAGAGCGCCACGAATCGAGGCGTGGTCTTCTCTATAATGTTTACCAAATATCCGCCGCTAACTGAACCAATAAGAGAAAGCAGGGGCTGCTAACACCATTGCCACCAGAAAAAAGATGACAGGTATATTCACCGTTTCAAATCCTTCCTGTGCCTAAAATCGCAATGCTGCCGTTGGATCTGGATAAAGGCTTGCGCCAACTCCAGCGGGCTACTCAGATAACCGTCAATCATACGACAGATAATTGTAAATTAGACAATTTCTCCCACAGATCAATCTGCACCTCTCAAATCGGCAGCGCGAAAAACGAATTGACGGAGGCTACATATTTGTCGAATTGTTCTCGACGAATGCTGTGTCCCGCTAAGGCAATGTGGTCTACTTGGAAATTGTTGTTAGTGGCTTTAACACGTTCAGCTATTTCGGTTGAGACGATACCGCCCAACTCAGTATCTGAGGTTAGCAATAGGCTCGGACTGTTAATCCGTTTAACATCGTCTGGCCAATCAAATGGGTGATCGATAAAGCCGAAGGCTTCAAGTTGAAACTGTTTCTTGCTAATAGCCCAAGCCTCTATCTCGATCTCAGCCCAAGTTGGGTTTTGCTGACGGCCATTGTCCATGATTTCCTCCACTGATTTGGCTTGTGTGTCCATCATACTTTGTTGCCAGTTATCCCGTCTCTCTTTTCGTTGCTGATTGGTAATATCCGTTTCAGCAAACCAAGGCGGGTCCTCCAAGATGATTTTTCCTGCCAGGTGTGGGAAGTTAGCCGCTAGTGAAGCCACGTTACTAGCCCCCATCGAATGGCCAATAATGTCGGGCTGATCAAGTGCGAGTCCTTCGATTAAGCCTGCTAAGTCTTGAGCGTGATCAAATTTTGAATAGCCAGACGATGGAGCATCAGAATAACCATGACCTCGGGCGTCGATCATAATGACATCGTAGTACGCCATTAAGTAGTTGGCTAAACGTGCCCAACACAAACCATTATCAGTAATGCCATGAGTTAGAATTAACGTGGGCAAGTCTCCGCCAGTTTGATAATAGTGTAACTGAACGCCGTTGGTATGGATATATTTGGACGGCCAATTTGACATTAATACGTTTTGTCTATTTGTTCTGGTGGTCCTTTCTTGGTTACATCCCAAATGTAAAGAGCAGTTCGTTATTTACGAGGCAAAACTGCTACTTTTAGCACAAAACGCTTTGATTTTCTATCATATGGGAATTGGCCCTTTCCATCTCTGGCATCAAAAATTCTCCAGTCAGTTCCCGAATTAGCTAATCTAACACAGGCACAATAGGGTTCGACTCGCTACCCCACCATTTCTTCAAATCTAATTTGGACTCAAAATTACCAAACAACAAAACCCTAGTAGAAGCATCACTAGAAAGCAACGTTAGACTGAACAGCAACAAAGCTAGAGTGCTCAAAATTTGCGCGGGTATCAACGCTAACTGCTAAGGGCCGTATTCGTGACCGGCTGACAAGTGGTAATTCCGATGAAACCTTCTTATATTCAATGCCTACATCTTTAATTTCATTCTTGGAGAAATTCGTGCGGAGTGATGACGTGTTCTGCAACAACGGCTATCACTTGTGCTATGAGCTATTAGCTCATTTAACTGGCTAGTTGAGGCGCAGAAGGCAGCTAAAGGGTCGCAATAACCTAACGGAGTTTCTCTAAAATTTAGTAGGACACAATATTTCACATCTCATTAACTAGAACCGGAGTCTGGACTGCTGAGCTCCTTGGTTAGCTGGCTGCTCGGTGTATTGATTTTTTACGAATCCCCAGCTGGTAGAGAGCTTGCTCTGGGGTTCTATAGCATACACCCTCTTCATTGCCTCTTGAATCTCATTCTTATTAAGTGCCACTTTCCAGATAGCAACCTCATCAATAAGCCCAATGTAATGTTCCCTATTACCTTCACTGTTTCTTCCTATAGATACAGGCACATCATTGGTATCAATCTTACCCTTAATACCCTGTTCGGCTTTCACTTCACCATCATAGTAAAACTTCATCTCTGTCCTATCGTAGGTGGCAGCCAGATGTGTCCATTTCTTGGGTTTTAAGTTGGGGGTGTCTCCTGCGTCGCTGCCTGCGCACCCCTCCTTGCCCTTATTAACCGAAACGATAAAGCCGGTCTTTCCATTGCTACCGCCCCATTCATAGAATCCATATACCATCCAGGGGGCGGTATCACCTTTCCAGGTCTTAACGAGGATTCGAAACCACTCATCTGTAAACTGTGTTGGGTTTACCCAACACATCAAAGTAATTTCGTTTGTAATATCTAGAGAAGGTGAGTCTGGCACTTCCACCCAACCGCCGTTAGCACCACTCAACGAGACGGCATTGCCATACTTGCCTTTGGCCCACTTCGGCTTCCCCTCGAACTTCCCTACATGTTTGTGATCGGAAAGAGCTTTAACCGAGTTTCCTTTTCCTTCATCCAGAGGGAAATTAAAGAACCAGTTCACTCTGACCTGACCAGCTTATAGGTAGAAACAAACCAAAAGCAATCAGGTAAACTATTGCTATGATCAATTTAAAATTTGATCTCATCTATTGTCATACTCCATATTATTTACGCCATAAAATCCAGCCCCAACGTAGGAATGTATCTTCTAACATATGATGGGCGTCAAGTAAATGAACGATCCTATGAACTGGGCGGGTAGAAGCCAAGCTATGAGGAGGCTAGTCTCAGTCAGTGAAACATCCAACCGCCGTCTAACGGTTTACCATGTCCTTCCAGGCAGTGGCGCCGGAAGCCCCTGCAGACTTCATGAAGATCGACAGATCGGTCGCCGGGTCGTTGCTCAGGGTGAGGCTTGGCAGTGAGGGACAGTCGGCCATGGAGACCTGCCTGGAAGTCGAGGTGTTTGTCAGGCTCAATGTCAGGTCAAAGGTGCCGCTTTCAACAGTCTCCACCTTCAAGGCAAATACTAGTTCAACATGGTCCTTCTCGCCGATGGAGGTGAACTAAAGCGTAAGCGAGTCTCCAAGTCTAAAGTTGTACCGGGCCACCCGAAAACGTTTCCGCCTTGATTGATCCACCACCGATCGGTCTATCTTCGAGTGGACACCCAGATAAAAGGTGAAGGGGCTGCCAGGGGGAGACAAGGCGTTGAGGAAGCGGCCCATTTCATCACTCAGAACCGCTAGAGTCATCATTTTGCCAAAGGTCTTGTCAAATTCGATCTGGGCCTATTTGCTTTTCAGTCCAATGGTGGTAGCTGTTTCGATCCGGGCGCTAGTTTGATCCGAGAAGAGAAAGGTTGCCATGGGAAGACCGATTTCATAATTAAAACCAAACAATTCGATAGTCCGCTTTACTGGCAGATTTTTGAATTCATGGTAAAATCTGTTGCTGGATGCCTAACGTTAGTTTGACCAGTCGATTGCTATTATATCAGCTTATGGAGGTTGAGGTTATATATATGCCTGAACCATCTCATCCTATCAAACTGGCAAGGGCTACAAGTATTTTGATCAAAGGTAACGAGTCTTATGATTCTGGAAAACGAGATATTGCGCATTGAGCTAGATCCAAAGCTGCCGATTGTGAATCGATATCTACATAAACCTACAAGTCAAGTGTTTGGTGGTGCCAATGCGGATGGCCAACTGCAGGTCAACAGTTGCGCAATTCCCTGGCAAGAGTGGCAAACGGCCGTCAAAATCGAACAAAACGTTATCTCTTATCGGATGGAATTAGAGGATAGGCAACTTTCCGTCCATTGGCAGTTTGCCTTGCAGGGAGAAGTGTTGTCGATTTCACTGGTCGAAGTAGATGACCCGGAAGAAGGACTGGAATCAATCGGGTGGATCAACCTGCCGCTGTTGGTATGCAACGACCTGTCGTACCACTATTGGCACATGTCGACGGGGGCACCGGATCCTAATTCGGGCCATAAAATGTGGGCTACTGATGCAGTTGGCACGATGACAGAACTAACCACGGCAGAGGAACCAACGCCCCTGATTTACGGAGCGATCTGGAATGACCGTGTTTGTGCTTTTGTTGACAGCAACTATCCCCTGTTCCCGATCACACACCAGAAAACGGCAGGAGAAGCGTATACCATAGCACTCAATACCTACCGGTATCGAGCCAGAAACCGGACATTACCCCTGTTAAAGGTTACCGTTGGGTTTTTAGGTGATATCAATGGAGACCAGTTAGTTAATTTAAGCGACTACCGTCTCTGGATTAATCGTTCACGCCCCCAAGGCGATTCTCTCTACTACGATGCTGTCAAATACAAGATTTTTATGCACTTTGCACCACCAGAGGCCGGAATCGCCACCAATCTGGAGGAGAGTGAAGAAATCGTCAAAGCGATGTTTCACATTACGGATGGATTACCACAGATCGTTTATCTAGTTGGCCAACAAACGGGCGGCCATGATGGTACCTATCCAACCTTGGGTGGTGGAACAAATCCCGAGATCGGGACCGAGATGCAATTGAGACAACTTTCCAGAAACTGCCGGGAAAAATACAATGCCATCTTGAGCTATCATTGCAACATCGACGATGCCTATCAACACAGTCAAGACTGGGATCGTCGCTATGTGGTTGTAAATGAGACTTCAGCAGAAGATTCGCTTAACCTTCAAGGCTCTGTCTGCCATACACTCGACGTTGAGACAGGTGAAGTCTTCCAACGCCTGGAAGAATATATGGAGTGTTTCCCTGTGGCCAAAACACTTCATTTCGATAACATGCGTCTGACCAATACGCTCGACCGAACTGGCTGGGAGGAGATTGGTGTTTTAGAGGAACTAGTTTGTGGGTTGATGCCGATTATGGACTGGTTAAAGGCGCGTGGGATTACGATTACTACGGAAGGTCATAATGGCCTACCCCTCGATCCATCTTGCCTGGTGAGTGGATTTTGGCACTACGATTCGCCTGACCGAATGCGGCAGATCCTTCATCGTCGCATCTCTGGTGGTGGAAGAGGCAGTCATTTCGGCCAGTACGTCGTGGCTGATTATGGTGTCTGTAACAGCCTTCACATCGACATCTCCGGCAGAAAATGGCCGCCCGATGACCTGCCACCGGAGGTTCACCAAAAATACTTTGGTTGGATGCCAACGGAAACTCTGACCTGGACATGGCAACATAACTGGAATGAGATCGTTGATTGCCTGTATCTTGGCACCCTGCTCCACCATTTTTACAATGAGAGAGAGATGCTGATTTGGGACGAGGTCGGTGGAGGGTGGCGGATCACCTACGCAGACAACGTTGTGGCCGAGGTCTGTATTCAATCCTCAGACTCGCTGAACGTCACCGCGGGGGAGGTCACTATCGCTGATGGTAACGATCGATTCATTCCTCGTCGTGGAGCTATTTATGCCTACAGCAGAGATGGAAGCAACCGCAATTGGAAACTGCCACCAGATTTCCAGGGGAAACAACTATGTATCTTTACTTTATCAAGAGAGGGAAGAGGCGGTGCACCTCAATACGAACTGTCAGACCAAACCATTCGTTTGGAATTAGAAGCGGGTGTACCGGTCAAAATAGAGATCGGTTCAGGTACTATTTAACCTGAATTCGGGATTAAATGTAAGAAATTAAAAAAGCTCCTAGGGCTTGTACGCCCCCACTCTTTTCTTCATAATTGTGGCACATAAACTTGAAAATGGAGATAAGAGATGGCCTAACGGCATTATTCTGCCACATCGATGACTTTGTCAAGACCCGTAATAATAAAAGTATCCAGTTTGAATAATCTAAGTCCCCTCGAGGCGTTCCAGCGCAAACGTCCTTCTCAGAGCTTATGACTATCACTGTTGCATGTCATAATTCGGCTGGTAAAAACTTCAGGTCATACTACCCTTACATCCAAAACTATCACTTCTAGCAGTTTCCAAAGTTAATTTCATATCATCGTTTTATTGAGTGGATGCCATCCTGCCTGATCCCACTGTCGGCTTATCTGAAGTCCCGTAGAGGCCAAATACAGGCATCAGCTAGATTGATTCTTGTCCGATAGCTGTTTGCAAAAACATACGAATCCCCAGAAATAAGGTCTTTAAAGGCCTTTCCAGCAGAGGAAAATCCAGTCTGGGATAGTTTTTTGGATTCAATCTTCATCTGATCGTCAATGAAGTAGGCGAACTTCTGACTTTTAAAGTTACTACCGGCAATGTCGATGATCGAACGCCGGTTAAAGACTGATGTCAAGGTCTGACGGGCAAGCTTTTTACCGATAAGGGATATCTAGGTAAAAAACTTTTTGAACAGCTATTTGAAGATGGATCAGAACTGATAACTAACCTCAGATCGAAGATGAAAAACAGGTTGATACCACTTGAAGATAAATTTCTTCTAGGCCAGAGATTTATCATTGAAACAATAAATGATTGGCTAAAAAACATCTGTGATATTGAACACTCCAGACAGCGGAGCCCAGTCAATTTTAGGGTCAACTTAATAGCGGGACTCATTTCTTACACTTGGAAGGAGAAGAAATCTTCCATTAGAATGCCCCATAATGCTCTCACTGCTTTGTGAGAGGTCAAAAAGGCCGAACTGAGGTTATTTATGCGCTTTCTATCGACAACCGCAATCTACGGGCAGGAGTAACCACCTTATTTAAGAGGCGCCACGGCTTCTGTACTTTTAGCTGCACGATCGAAAATTACATGTCACCGATTCGAGCTGCCTATCTGGCGGTATAATTCGGAGCTAGCGGGCAGATCCCCTCCGCCAGGTAGGCCAAACGGACCAACCCGTGAATCAGGAATCCCGGACCGATTTGAGATTCGTACCAGTCAATACCAGAGGCGCCGAGCGGTAGCGCCTCCTGAAAATAAACCTCACAAACAGAGGTCGCAAGATCAAGTCCTGCCTCCAGCCAACTGGAATTATCGGTTACCTGGTATAGATCTGAAAAAAGTGCCAGAACCAGTCCCGGATCGGCCACCGGGATTTTGAATCCTTCGGTGATGATCTGGTCCAGTGGAAATGGTTCATCCAGGTATCCCTGCCCGACTGCCTGTGCCCATTTTAATAACGCCGGTTCCTGTGTCAGTCGCCAGACATTCATACAGAGGACCGCCGTGCCACCAGCGGCGCTCGCACCATATACACTGCCCCAAATGGACATGAGTTCGACAACCTTCTGTGTTCCCTTCTGGCACAGACCGACAAACCTCTTTTCTTCTAGTTGGTGTGGAGCCGACAGAAAACCACCGATGTATACGCGCGCATAGGATCTCATCTTTGAAGCCAGTTCAACATCAAATGGTTCCATCAGTTCTGCTGATTCCAACAAACTGGCCCCCAACGACAGGGTTTGAGTGGGGGCATTGTTGCCAAAAAAACGCTCGGCTATTCGTGGGGATCGGCTCTCGATTAGCAACAGTCCGCACTCATCACGCTTTTCCCACCAGTAATCGGTCATGAGACGGATCTGATCTAAAATCTCTGGACGTTGGTGTTGAGCATAAGCAAAAGTCAGGTCAAAGATGTAGAAACCAGAGTGCCGTGGAAAATCGCAGGATCGATCGCCGCGCACAAGTTGGGATTGAACCTCGATATTGGCGTGACGAATATACTCATTCCCTGCGCCTTGGGTCCAGTGATAATCAAGACCATCAGCGAAACTTTGGACACAATCAGGATTGAAGAAATTTAATTTCTCCCACAGCCAGAGCGGCACCAGGCGCAGATGATCATGAATTGCGTTGCCCCCTTGAAGGTTTCGTGAACAACCAACCCTTTCTTCCACCAGGTGCCAGAACGAATGTTCTCCCCATGGAAACAAGCCGGTAGCTGTATTGGTACAATTGTGAGCGAAATGGGACAGATACCGGTCTGCGGCCTCAGTATATCGTGGTTCCTCTAAAGCATACATTGTTTGCAGCAGAGGTTCATCGTGGATCAAATTACACCCCAGGTGTGCCCGGTCTCCGTCACGCTGGCCCGGTATTTTAGGCGGTTTGGTCTGCAACATCTCACCGGCTTGAGGATCAAGAATAGAGGGAAACAGTCCTTTGTAGGGTTGTCCTGCTTTTATCATCGTATGAATCGCCGTATGTATCCGTTCAAAAATCTGTTCCGGGGTCATCAATTATTCTCCATTGGTACAATTGCTGTTGCTAGCATGAGAAGTATAAAGTAGACGTTTCACTATTTACAAAAGTTTGTCCCAATGATTATAGTCTGCACTGACGTGAAATATTGACGTGAAATGAAGTCGCGGATTCAACTGACTAGTGCAATCGGTGGANTANTCCCAAGCAATACATGATTNGGGGTANGAAAGTCCANACNTTTTCTTTCTCGGANGGTTATTCGATNNATAATCTTCTGGACATCTGCCGGTGNCATGTCGTCAAAGCCGGAGCCTTTCGGTGCGTATTGGCGAATCAAACCATTGGTGTTCTCATTGAGACCAGGTTCCCAGTAATGCTATGAATGGGCAAAATAGTTCGTCGCATTCAGTTGTTCGGCAATTACTCCATCTAATGCGAATCCTGACCGTTATCAGAGGCCAGCCTTTTTACTTCTGCAGCTAGGGGGAAAGTGCTTCCAGTATTACGTTCTTGACAACCTCTGCCGTTTTGTTGGCAGTCAAGGCTATTACCCCGTAGTGCCTCTTTCTCTCAACCACCGTCATGAATACAAACCCAGCGGGCTTACCAATCACAAGATCCATTTCCCAATCACCGACTCGCTGACGCTCGTCGATATTGCCCCTGTTTTTAAGCTGCCCCGACCATCCGGGTTTCCATCACGCTTCTGGCCATTCTTCTGGCAACGCAAACAATTCTACCGATCACCTCCCGCTTTCTGACCAGTTAGAATGTATTGATAAATCCATTCATGGCTGATGGACCGGGTCAGCTGTTTTTTTCATCTAGTCACTAATCTGTTTCGGGCTCTAGTCCTCTTGGATCAAGGTTTCAATCTAGGCCCAAGTTGCATGGTTAATCCGCAGTGAGGATTTCTGCTGACGACGTTTGAGGACTTTGCTATTGGCCGGTTGATAGCGATAACCACGCTAACCCCGGTTGCGTTTAAGTTGCCGGCTAGTGGTCAATTTATGAACCCCAATTAGTTTAGCCATCTTTGATTGGCTATAACCCCTTTTAAGCAACACATATATTCCGTACCTTTGTTCCGGCCTGAGTTGGTGGTAGTGCCTCATTGATACACTTCATATATGGTTGTGAGAAAAGCCCTGGGTCTACACTAGTTCCGCTTGCTTTACAACCAATTGTTGCGTTGCAGTTACCAGTTGAATTCAGGTTGAATATTTGCCGCCTGATTCGCCTAATTTAAATCATATTGAGTACAAATGGGCTGAAGAAGCTAAGAAGAGAGTTGGACTGCTCTATAGATGAGCTGTTTAAATAGATCATTTTAAACTGCGTTGGTTATATCGTCCTAATATAGGCTAACAAACACAATTACTGGCTTCCGTCAGCAAAGACAAGTGGCTTAAACCTTGGCTTTTACTCACGCCCATTATTCCTGACGCTTACGGATCAGTGATCCCTCACTTCAGATGATCCGTCCGTGATTAGTAACATATACACCGTCTTTACCCTGTGTAAGGGACTCCAGTTCCTTAGCGGATGAATGCGTGTTCAAAGTCAATCCGTTACTACACACTGGGAACTACTGGTATGCGGTTGTTATCGACCTCAATAGCAATCAACCACCAGTTCCAGTGTAGCTCAACTGCTTTTTCACCTGAAAAGTATATCTAGTGTAAAAAAAGCACATCATTCCGTGTCTATCTGTTGCAAGCGTTGCCTCGTTTGGTGTTTGATGCTACCATATGATTCCGATTTGGACACAACAGCGTTCACTGACTTTGACAGAGAAGTAGGATCGAAAATGGTTCCAGCAATTCTATAGATGAAATTAACAACTAGGAGAAGCGAAATTCATTTCAAACATATTAGCCGAATTACGTTGTTGTTCTTTTGACCTCGCCCATCGTGTCAGTAAATCTCGTGGAGGCACAGCAGTTTGTAACAGATGGTCTGGTTGCCTTTTATACTTTAGACAAAGCCGACATTAAAGCAGGAGTAGTCAAAAATGAGTCTGGCAATGGTAATGATGCGAAAATTATGGGTACAAATTCTCCATTAATTGTCACCGCTAAGATCGGCCAACCTCTGCAATTGAATGGCAAGAAAGTCTACGTGGAGATACCACCACTTGATGAGATGGTGCAAGCGTCTGTCGAATGCTGGGCCTTATATAACCGCGCATAAGAATGATGGCGTTAAAATTTGGTAAAACCTTCAAGTTCGACGTTAAAACCTGGTATCACATTATTTATACCTGTGATACCAAAGCGGATAAACTATCACTTTATATAAACGGCAAATGGATTCAGGATGGNAAANCAGGGAAAACTCCTCAGAACATGGACGAGCGGAGNNTTNGTAGTGAACATGATGGNAGNTTCCTGCATGGNATTGTCGATGAANTTCGCATCTATAATCGCATCTTAAATGAGAAAGAAGCCCTACAAAATTTTAAAGCCACGAATAACAGTATAGTAGTAGAAGCTTCGGATAAATTAGCCGTGATCTGGGCCTGCACAAAGTCGGCAAGATAATCTCTCTACCNGCTAAGATCTGCTTCTNTCTGTCTAAAAGGAAAATTTATTATATTCTAATACAATTCTGTTTTAACTTTAACCTGGGTTGAACCAGAATTTCTAACAAGGTAGACTCNGCCNGCACCAAAGCTGAGCCTACCTTTTTCTTTATCTACGTATTTGTCATTTTTGGGNAATAGATGTCTTCNGCACAACCAGCCACTGCCGAACCCACTGTAATAAGGAGTCGAGCCATCATCCTCGGCTGCATCTTAATACCGGTGAATATC